>NZ_JBCLVL010000007.1:0-340416 GCF_048537895.1 Gordonia sp. CPCC 206044 | reverse complement strand
TGTGAAATGCGGAGCCGCCGCCGGATATACCCAGTGTCACCACATCATCTACTGGTCACACGGTGGTGCCACGGCCATCGACAACGGCTGCCTGCTGTGCACCGCCTGCCACGCCCAAATCCACGCATCAGACTGGGAAATCACCATGGGCGCCGACCGACACCCATGGCTGATCCCACCCGCCGACGTAGATCCCACACGCACACCGCTACCGGCCTACAACCGGCGCACCATGACTCTGGCCGCCTGACCTCACCCTGACACCGACAGCCGAGATCCGAAACCAGCTGAGCGCGAACGCTCGTCACCACACCTGATCGGCAACCCGGCGTATCCCGGGTTGTGCACGACCCTTGACAACTCCACAGTGTGAAATGGGAAACCCCTTTCGGGTGCCCGCCGAGCAGTGGGCCGGCGGGCACCCGACGGTGGCCTCTTTCGTGACGCTGCAAGCCGTCCCCCAACGGGCTCCAGTGCTCGCGGGTTCGATCCGCAGGGCAGGGCAGGGCAGGGCCTTCAGCGCTTGGTGCGATCGGCCTCGACAGAATCCACATAGGATTCGACCGCGGCGATCACCTCGTCGTGCGCGGTGGTCACGCCGACCCCCTTCTCCAGGTTCAGGAGTTTCGGAATCCCTGCCAACAACACGACCAGGGCACCCGGGGTGAGATGTTCGCCGGAGGCGTTGTTGTCGAATCGCGCTGCCAGAGCCTCCAACTCGATCTCCCGCATGCGTTCAGCCACCCGCGCGATCGCGGCGCCGACGGTTTCTCGGTGATTGCCGAGCGCCATGAACTCGGTCATCAATGCACCGGTGGCCTCCTCACGTCCGAACTCCCAGATGACTCGCAGTACGTCATCGGGGCGAGCGGCGAGTGCGTCCGACAGTCGGCGGATGTTCTCGTCAAAGCGCCGTTCGATCGCGGCGACGAAAATCGTGTCCAGGGTGGGGAAGTAGTACTGCACCAATCCTGGGGTGACCTCTGCACGTTTGGCGACCGCGCGGTAGGTGACGCCGGGGTATCCGTCCTCGAGCATCAACTGCTCCACGCAATCGAGGATCGTCGTGCGTGTGGCAGATGTCTGCGCTCCGACGCGCCGCTGAGTGGGTGCCAAGTCAGACCTCTTTCATCGATTCGCCCCATTGTGACACCGCCGAGATGCTGTACGACTGTATAGTGAGCGACGATGCGGTCACGCGTCGCGAACCAGGGAGGCTGTCGTGGACATGGAAGCGACCGTGCACCAGCTCGTGGATGACGTGCGTTACCTTCTGGACCGGACCGAGATCCTGGATTGCATTGCGCGCCATGCGCGCGGATGCGATCGACACGACGTCGACCTGATCTCGGCCGCGTATCACGACGACGGCATCGACGAGCACGGTGTCGTGATCAATACCGGTGAGGGATATGGGCGCTGGGCGAACGCCACGCACGCGGCGACATCGACTGTGCACACCCACAACGTCACGACGCACTCCTGTGAGATCGATGGTGACACCGCGCATGCCGACAGCTACGTCATCGTCGTCCTGATCGGTACCGACGGCACCGCAGCGCAGGTCATCAGCGGACGGTATATCGATCGCCTGGAACGACGAGACGGAGTGTGGCGCATATCGGTCCGCCGGGCGACGGTCGAGGCGATGTTTCTCGCCGACGCCCGGTCGCTGACCTCGCCCATGTTCACCGATCAGGGGTACCAGGTGGGCACGCGCGATAGGACAGACCTCTCCTATCAGCGGCCACTGACCGCCGACTCGCCGGCGCCAGCGCGCTGGTGACCATCGACATCACGAGAGTGTAGGCATGCGAATAGGTTTGACGGGCGGCGCATCATCGACCGACAAGATCGTGGACCAGGCGAAACGTGCAGAGGACGAGGGCTTCTCGGCATTGTGGTACGCGAGTACCGTTGCAGGGGATCCGCTCGCGGCACTCGCGGTGGCGGGACGGGCGACCTCGACGATCGAGCTCGGAACCGCTGTACTGCAGACCTATCCGTGCCATCCGCTGTTGCAGGCGAACCGGGCGGCAGCAGTCGCCGAGGCGATGGGGCGTCCCGGCTTCACGCTCGGTCTCGGCCCGTCGCACGGACCGCTGATCGAGGAGGTTTACGGCCTCTCGTATGCGCGGCCCGGTCGTAACACCGAGGAGTATCTCCAGATCGTCACGGCGTTGCTGCGCGGCGAGGACGTCAGTGTGCGAGGTGACGAATGGTCCACGGAGAGCGTCGGGCGTATGACACGCATTGCTCACCCGGTACCCGTCCTGCTGTCGGCGATGTCGCCTCGCCTGCTGCGGATCGCCGGTCAGTTCGCCGACGGCACGGTGTTGTGGATGGCGTCGGCCAGGGTGATCGAGTCGCGGATCGCGCCTGCGATCACCGCGGCGGCCGCCGCAGGCGGGCGGGATGCGCCGAGGATCGTTGCAGGTTTGCCGGTGGCCGTGCACGACGATGTGGACGAGGCGCGTAGCGCGGTGGCCGCCACGTCGAGTGCTTACGCCGGGATGCCCAATTATCAGCGGATCATCAGTGCCGGCGGCAACGACGACGCGGCCGGTGTCGCGATCGTCGGTGACGAGGAATCGGTCCGCGGGCAGTTGCAATCGCTGGTGGCCGCCGGTGCCACGGAGATCTGGGCGGCGGTCGTGCCGGTCGGTGTCGACAAACGTGCATCGCTGAGACGCAGCAGGGATCTCCTGCGGCATCTCGCGACATCTCCCTGACCGGCGATCACGCGGGCGCGCCACCCGGACGCCAGGTCGTGTGGCTGCGCGGCGTGTGGCGCTCGCTCGGTCAGGCGTCGTAGTCGACCACGGTGACCTCGGTGTCCGGAACGCCTTGGCACGTCAGGACGTAACCGTCGGCGATCTCGTCGTCTTCCAGCGCATCGTTGACACGCATGGTGGCGGAGCCCTCGTCGAGGTGGGCGATGCACGTGGCGCAGTTGCCGGCCTCGCACGAGAACGGGGGCGTCAGACCCGCTCTGCGGCCCGCCTCGAGGAGGGTCTCCCCGGGCTGGCGATCGACGGTGACTTTCTGGCGTCGGAGCTTGATCGTGATCGTTCCGGAGACGGTCTGCGGGTCAGGGGTTGCGGACTGCTCCGTGGCGTCGTCGGCCTCGTCCTCGTCGGTGGGAATGGTCGGCACGGCCCCGAACCGCTCGATGTGGATCGATCCGGTTGCCGGCAGGACCTTTTCGACCAGATCCATGAACGGTTCCGGGCCACAGACGTAGAAGTCGGCCTCGACATCGTCGCCGATGAAATCGCGGACCGCTGCTTCGGTGAGGAAACCGTTGTGCTCATCGAGGCTGCGTACCACCGACACGCGCCCGGGGTAGCGGCTCTCGAGCTCGGCGATCCCGGCATCGAAGATGACCGATTCCTGGTCCCGGTCGGCGCAGAGCAGGCGGACACTGCGGTTCGTGGTGGCGAGCGCGGTCTTGGCGATCGAGTAGATCGGGGTGATCCCGCTGCCGCCGCTGAAACCGAGGATCGGGGACGTGTCATCGGTCAGGCAGAACAGGCCTGCCGGACGTGACATGTCGACGACGTCACCCTCGCCGAGGTTGTCGAGCAGCCAATTCGACACACGGCCACGCGGCACTCGCTTGACCGTGGTCGCCAGCTCGGTGTCGGTCTCGGGTGAGCTGGACATGGAGTACGAGCGGTAGAGCTCCTCGCCGTCGACCGTGACCCGGAACGTGCAGAACTGGCCCGCACGGTAGGTCACCGGCCCGGTCTCCGGGGCGAGCACGAAGGTGTGGGCATCGTCGGTCTCCTTGACCACCCGGGTCACCGTCGCCCGCTGGAACAGTGGAGGTCTCGCCACGGTCGATCCTCTCGGTATTGTGATTCTGTCTACGTGAGAACTATATTCTCTCATCGAGGTACGATCTTCTCAAGATGATCGGTCGAAGAGATTCGTCGAGGCGCCCAGACGGCGTGCGCCGACCGAGCCGATAGGGGTGACCACGTGGCCGAACCGGTGGTGTTGACCTTCGGCGACGAGTCGTATTCAGTCATCGATCTCGAGCGTAAGGCCGATGGGCTCGCGCAGGAACTCAGTTCCCGAGGAGTGGTTCGCCGAACCCGGGTCGCTCTCATGTCGTCCAATCGGCCCGAGTTCGTCGTCGCGGTCTTGGCACTCTGGCGACTCGGCGCGGCGGTGGTGCTGATCAGTCCTGCGTGGAAGCGCGTCGAGGTGCAGCACGCGATCGAGGTGTCCGCGGCCACGCATGCGGTCGGCGACAGTCCGGTGCTTGCCGATCTGATGTCGATGCGCGATCTCGACGATCCGATCCCTGCTGCTGCGGGTTCGTTCCCGGGGCCGTGGCCCGAGGACGATGCGGTCCTCGTGTTCAGTTCGGGCACAACCGGTATGCCCAAGGCGGTGCGGCACACCCACGCGTCGTTCACGGCTGCGGTCCGCCACTGGCGGGATGCGCTGGGTCTGACCGTCGACGACCGGATTCAGGTGCTGACGCCGCCGTCGCACATCCTCGGACTGCTCAACATCGTCACCGCCCTCGAAGCGGGCGCCTGGATGCGTCTGCACCGCCGTTTCGATCTCGACGTCATGCTCCGGACCATCGAATCCGACCGCATCACCGTGGAGATGGCCGTGGCCCCCATCGCTCTGGCCATCGCCGCGCACCCGACGTTGGAGCATTACGACCTCTCGTCGCTGCGCTACATCATGTGGGGGGCCACGCCCGTCACGGTCGGGGTGGCGGCCGAGGTGACCCGGCGTACCGGCGTCACCTGGCTCCCGGCCTACGGTGCCAGCGAGGTACCGGTGATCGCGTGTAATCCCCTCGACGATCCCCGCCTCGACACCGTTGGACGCGCGGTCGGCGACGTGGAGGTGCGGGTCACGTCCCTGGATTCGGGGGTGGTGGTGGGGAGCGGTGAGACCGGCGAGATCCAGGTTCGATCACCGTCGTTGATGGCGGGTTACCTGCCCGACAACGAGAATGCCGGTGCCTTCGTCGACGGGTGGTACCGCACCGGAGACGTGGGTGTGGTGGACGCCGACGGATGGATCCGTCTGGTCGATCGCTCCAAGGAGATGATCAAGGTCCGCGGTTTCCAGGTGGCCCCCGCCGAGATCGAGGCGGTGCTACACGGTCATCCGGCTGTCGCCGATTGCGCGGTGTTCGGCGTCGACGACGGGTTCGGGGGCGAACGGATCGTGGCTGCGGTCCACGCAGTACGGCCGGTTGCCGACGGCGAACTGATCGACCTCGTGGGCGACACGCTCGCCGGTTACAAGCGACCGAGCGCGATCACGTTCGTCGATGACATCCCCCGGCTTCCGTCGGGGAAGGTCCTGCGAAGAGTGTTGAAGGAGAGCTATGGATGTACGGCTGACAAGTGAGCAGGCGCAGTTACGTGATGCCGCGGCCAAACTCGCAGACGATCTCGGCCCGGGATCGGTTGCCGACCTCGATGATGGCGGCAGGCGGGAGCGCCTGAACGCGGCCATCGACCGGACCGGCTGGCGTAGCCTTCGTTCCGACGGTGCGTCGGGCGTGGAGGTGGCGATCGTCGCCGAGGAGTTCGGCAGGGGATTGGTCGACGCGGCCTTCCTGGGGCCGGTGCTCGCCGACGACCTGTTGCGGCACAACGGTTCCGAGGAGCAGGCGGCGACGATTGCCATCGACGGACTGGTCCCCGACGCCGGCGACCTCGACCGTGTGGTCGCGCTCGACGGGGTGACCGTGCGATGCGGCCATGCCGGATCGAGAGTGCCGTCGGAAGACCTCACCAGGGTCGCGAAGGGCGTCGCAGCGATGGAGGACGCACCACTCGCGACGGTGTCCGAGGACGATGCTCGACGCTGGCGTGCTCTGGCCCTGGTCGCGACCGCGGCCGACATCCTCGGTGCCGCCCGCGGTGCGCACGTGTTGGCGTGTGACTACGCCAAGATTCGCGAACAGTACGGCAAGACGATCGGTTCCTACCAGGCGGTCGGGCACCTGCTCGCGGAAAGCCTTGCGCTGCTGGAGGGGTCGACGAGCATCCTGCGGCACGCCGCATGGGCCGTCGACGAGCTGAGCCCTGAGGAGGCGGTGGGGGCGGCGCAGATGGCCAAGCTCTACTGTGCACGCTCGGCCCGCACGGTGTGCGAGAACGCGATCCAGGTGCACGGCGGCATCGGCAACACCTGGGAATGTCTCGCACACGTCCACCTGCGGCGAGTTCTGTTGTCGACAGAGAACTTTCCGGTGAGCCTGAAGGAGATCGACCTTGGACTATCGTGATTCCGCCGACGAGGCCGCATTCCGGGAACGGTTGCGGGAGTGGCTCGACGAGCACGCCGCAGACTTCCCGACCTCGGGCGACGAATACTGGGCTCGTCAGGGCGAGTGGCACCAAGCGCTGTACCAGGCAGGATTCTTCGGCCTGTCGTGGCCGCGGCGATTCGGAGGGCAGGACCTGCCGCCCGTCTACGACGTCATCCTCGACGAGGAGCTGGCGCGCGCTGCCGCACCCCCGCGGCCGAGCCTGGGATACCTGCTGCACGGGCTCGGCCGACACGCGAGTCCCGAACTGCAGGAACGCTTTCTACCGGGAATGATCAACGGAACCGAACGATGGTGTCAGGGCTTCTCGGAGCCTGGCGCGGGCTCGGATCTCGCGTCGTTGCGGACCACGGCAACCCGCGAGGGCGACGAGTACGTGATCAATGGCCACAAGGTCTGGACGAGTTACTCCGACGTCGCCGACTGGTGCCTGCTGCTCGCGCGCACCGATCCCGACGCGCCCCGGCATCGGGGAATCTCCGCGTTCATCATCTCGATGCACCAGGACGGAATCGAGCAGCGACCGCTGAAAATGATGAGCGGGGTCACCACCGAGTTCGGGCAGGTGCTCTTCGACGGAGCACGGGTGCCCGCGGATCAGATGATCGGTGCGCCCGGCGAAGGCTGGGGTCTGGCGATGACCGTGGTCGGCCACGAGCGAGAGCCGTCCACGCTGGGATATGTTGCGCGATACGGGAAACTCGTCCGCCAGCTCGCTGCGCGCGAGGACGGTTACTCCGAGGACATCGCCTGGGCCGCGGTGCAGACCGAGATGCTGCGACTCCATGTCCGGCGTCGTCTGTCCGAACAGCTCGACGGGGTGTCGCACACCTCGGAAGGGTCTCTCGACAAGCTGCTGATGACCTGGGTCGATCAATCCGTCGGACACGCCGCGCTGTCGGTCGGCGGAACCCGGGACCCGGAATTGCTCGGCGCATACCTGTACAGCAGGGCACAGAGCGTCATGGGCGGGACCTCACAGATCCAGAAGAACATCATCGCATCGAGACTGCTCGGATTGGGAGTGTGACATGTACGGGATGCCAGACGAGATCGACGTCACCGCCGAAGGCGCGCTGCGGATCATCACGCTGAATCGGCCGGACGCGCTCAACGCGGTCAACGACGACCTGCATGCGGGTTTGGCCACGCTGTGGACGCGGCTGAGCGAGGACCCGGACGTCCGTGGAGCGGTCATCACCGGACGCGGCAGGGCATTCTCCGCCGGGGGCGATTTCGCCTACCTCAAGGAGCTCAGTGAAGATGCGCCGCTGCGTGCCAAGACGATTCGACACGGTCGCGAGATCGTGTTGGGGATGGCGCGATGCCGGGTTCCGGTGATCGCCGCCGTCAACGGACCGGCTGTCGGTCTGGGCTGCAGCCTCGTCGCGCTCAGCGACGTGGTCTACATGGCTCCCGAGGCCTACCTCGCCGATCCGCATGTGCAGGTCGGCCTGGTCGCGGCCGACGGGGGTCCGTTGACGTGGCCCCTGCAGATAAGTCTGTTGCAGGCCAAGGAGTTCGCGTTGACCGGCACCAGGATCACCGCCGAGCGGGCGGTCGCGCTCGGGTTGGCCAACCACATCGCCGACGACCCCGTCTCGGAAGCGATTGCGTGCGTGAAGAAGATCATGGAACTCCCGCAGCAGGCCGTCGAGTCGACCAAGCGGATGTTGAACATCCACCTGGAACGTTCGGTGCTCGCGAGCCTCGACTACGCGAATGCGGCCGAAGATCTGTCGTTCCAGACCGATGACTTCCGGGCCACAGTCACGCGGGCCACCGCGGCGAAGAGCTGACTCGGCTTGGCCCGGTCAGGGCGTGTCGTCTGGCCGCACCCTCTCACGGCCGGACGACACTCCTGGGCGTCAAGGGTGCTGTGCGAGCAGCTGTTCGGATCGCTGTACGGTACCGCTGATCCCGTCGGCGCGTTGCGTGGCGAGTTGTACGGCGGCCAAACCCATGGTTCCCGGCGGCTCGACCATCTCCGGCGGGATCTGCGTGCCGCCACCTGCGGCCTGCCATCCCTCGGTGAGTACCACGCGTGACGGACTCAGGCAGTTCACGGCGATGTTGTCGTCCGAGAGGTCCTGTGCCAGGCCGAGATACAGACGTTCGACCGCTGCCTTGGAGACCCAGTAGGCGTTCGAGCCGCGATCGATCATCCCGACCCCGCTGGTGGTCACGGCCACCAATGATCCGCCGCCGCGCGCACGCAGGTGCGGAATGGCCGCCCGCGTGACCAGGAAGGTGCCCGTCAGGTTGACGTCGAGGCACAGCTGCCACCGTTTCGTCGGCGTCGTCTCCACCGGCCCCAGCCACAGGACCCCGGCGTTGCACACCACGATGTCGACGCCACCCATCTCGCCGACGACGGTGTCCATCGCCGCGGCGACCGAATCCTCGTCGGTGATGTCGCAGACCACCGGGAGGGCAGTTCCGCCGGTTGCGTTGATCTGTTCGGCGACATCGTGAATCGTGCCCGGCACGCGTCCGGGTGTCTCGGTGCGTGCCGCCACGGCCACCGCGGCACCGGCTTCTGCCAGTGCCGCGGCGATGGCCGCCCCGATGCCGCGGCTCGCGCCGGCCACCAGTGCGACCTGTCCGTCGAGTGTGGTCACTTCGGTGGGAAGCGCAGTGCGCCGTCGAGGCGGATGATCTCGCCGTTGAGGTAGTCGTTCTCGCAGATGTGCTGCACCAGCGCGGCGTACTCGGGAGACTGACCCATCCGACGCGGCCACGGCACCTGCTTACCCCAGTACTCCTCCAACTGATCAGCGTGCTTGCCGTAGGCGGGGGTGTTGAAGGTGCCCGGCGCGATCGTCACGACCCGGATGCCCAAGGGCGAGAGATCACGGGCCGCGACGAGCGTCATCCCGACCACGCCGCCCTTGGCGGCCGAGTAGGGGAGCTGGCCGATCTGTCCCTCGTACGCGGCGATCGACGCCGTGTTGACGATGACGCCACGTCCCGAGTCGGTGGCCTCCTGACGTGCGATGGCGGCCGCCGACAGACGCATCACGTTGAAGACGCCGGTGAGATAGACGTCGATGGTGGTCCGGAAACCTTCCAGATCCAGCGGGCTCCCGTCCTTCCCGACCAGGCGGCCGCCGGAGGCAGGCCCGCCGTGGGTGTCGACGGAGATCCGCAGGGGTGCGGTCGACTCGGCTTCTGCGATCGCGGCGTTGACATCGTCGGTCGACGTCGCGTCGGTACGGACGTAGCGCACCCCGGTGAGCTCGGCCTCGAGTTCCTTGCCCTTCTCGTCGGCAAGATCTGCCACCACCACGGTGGCGCCCGCCGCGTGTAGTCGGCGCACCGTCGCCTCTCCGAGGCCTCCGGCGCCGCCGACGACCAGTGCTGAACTCCCGGTGATATCCATTCGCGTTCCCCTTCTTGCGACTAAGACTCTCTCTCTGAGAGAATAATGTTCTCATGAACATCACCATGATCCTCGAAATGACGTCAGAAGTCGATGACAGATTGGTCATCACTTCGGCCGGGCGCTCTGTGACCGCCGTGGAACTGTCGGTGTTGGCCCGTCGTGCCGCCCGCCGCTTCGACGGGTGTTCGGCGGTGCTCTACGAAGGTGTCAACCACCTCGCCTATCCGGTGGCGCTCTTCGGGGCCGCATATGCCGGGATCCCGTTCGTGCCGCTCAACTATCGGCTCAGCGATACAGCGTTGTCGGCGCTGGAGGACAAGCATCCCGGGGCGGCTATCCTGCGCTCCGATGACCTCGACAGCTGGATCGCGGAGCTCGACGACCTGCCCGATCCGGCACCCGGCGACCTGACCGCCGATCTCACCGACCCGGACGCGGTCGCGGTCGTGATCTATACCAGCGGGACGACATCGGAACCGAAGGCCGCGGTGCTCCGGCAACGTCACCTGCTGGCCTATGTGTTCAACACACTCGAGTTCAATTCGGCGCCTGTGCATCACGCCGCCCTCGTCGCGGTACCGCCGTACCACATCGCCGGACTCACCAACCTGATGTCGAATCTCTACACGGGACGTCGAATCGTCTACGCCACAGGGTTCGATGCTGCTCGTTGGATCCGAACGGTCCGCGCGGAGTCGGTCACCCACGCCATGCTGGTGCCGACCATGCTCGCCAGGGTCGTCGACGCATTGTCCACGGACGGAGGCGGACTGCCGTCTCTGACGAATCTCGCGTACGGCGGCGCACGTACCCCGCGCGCAGTGATCGAGTCGGCGCTCGAGGTGCTGCCGGACACCGACTTCGTCAACGCCTACGGACTCACCGAGACCGCATCCTCGATCGCGGTCCTCGGGCCCGAGGACCACCGGGTGGCGATCGGCTCCGACGAACCGGCGGTGAGGGGCCGCCTGGGTTCGGTGGGTCGGCCGCTGCCCGGTATCGAGGTGGCCATCCGTGACGAGCACGGAGGGTCGGTGCCCACGGGAGTCGAGGGGTTGGTGTTCGTTCGCGGCGACCAGATCTCCGGCGAGTACGGGTCTCGCAGCGTGCTCGACGACGAGGGATGGTTCCCGACACGCGACCTCGGACGGTTGGATGCCGACGGCTACCTCTACATCGAAGGCCGCGCCGACGACACCATCATCCGGGGTGGCGAGAACATCGCCCCCGCCGAGGTGGAGGACGTGCTCCTCGAGTATCCCGGTGTGACCGAGGCAGCCGTGGTCGGCGTACCCGATCCCGAATGGGGCCAACGCTTGGTCGCCGTCGTGGTCGGCGCGGGTGATGCCGAGGAGATCAGGGCGTGGGTGCGCAGCAGGTTGCGGTCGGCGAAGACCCCCGACTCGATCGTCTTCACGCCCGAACTGCCGCGGACGGAAACCGGGAAACTGCTGCGCCGCAACCTGATCAGTGACATCACCGAGTCCGAGACGAATCCCGAACTGGAGAAGAACAATGCCTGAAGCCGTCATCGTATCCGCACGCCGTACACCGATCGGCACCGCATTCAAGGGCACGCTGCGCGACACCGACGCCTTCGATCTCGCCGAACATGCGGTGGGGGCCGTCGTCGAAGACCTCGGATCGGCTCCGATCGACGACGTGATCCTCGGTGAGGGTCTGTACGGCGGCGGTGTGATCGCCCGCCACGCTGCGATCACGGCCGGACTGGTGGACGTTCCGGGTCTCGCGGTCAATCGCCATTGCGCGGCCGGGTTGTCGGCGGTCCAGACCGCCGCGGGCAGCATCCGGGCAGGCATGGACACGCTGGTGCTCGCCGGGGGCGTCAACTCGGCGTCGACCTCCCCGAAGTCCAAGTTCCGCGTAGGCGAGGAGTGGATCGAACCCTGGATGTCACCGACCCACCCCAACCAGCCCGACGCACCCAACAAGGACATGTCGATCACGGTCGGATGGAATTCCGCTGTGGCGGCGGGGGTGTCACGCACCGAGATGGACGAGTGGGCGCTGCGGTCGCATCGTAATGCCATCGCCGCGATCGACGCGGGCCGCTTCGATGACGAGATCGTGCCGATCAAGACCGTGCACGGGCTCTTCTCCGTCGACGAACATCCGCGGCGGGAGACCAGTATGGAGAAACTGGCCTCACTCAAGCCGCTGCATCCGGAGATCGAGGGCTTCTCGATCACCGCCGGAAATGCCAGCGGAGCCAACGACGCTGCCGCGGTGCTCGCGATCGCCAGCGACGAACTCGGACTGCCCGCCCTGGCCACCGTGCGCTCGTGGGCGTCGGTCGGTGTCGAGCCCGCGCAGACCGGGCTGTCGCCGGTCGCGGCCATCCCGAAGGCATTGTCGCGGGCAGGGCTTTCGTTGTCGGATGTGGACCTGTTCGAGATCAACGAAGCCTTCGCGGCCAACTGCGTGGCCTGCGTGAAGCTGCTCGACATCGACCCCGACATCGTGAACGTGAGCGGGAGCGGTTGCTCCCTGGGACATCCCGTCGCGGCCAGCGGCGCGCGCATGCTGACCACACTCGTCTACGAATTGAGAAGGCGTGGAGGGGGAATCGGAGTCGCGTCGATGTGTGCCGGCGGCGGAATCGGATCGGCGACGGTCGTCGAGGTCCATGCCTGAGGACCGTTCCCGACGAGAACGGGTCGACGAGCTCCTCGCGGCGGCACGCGGCGGTTCGGCCCGCGCTGCCGGGAGGCTGCTCACCCAGGTGGAGGGCACCGGCCGTGACCTCGTCCTCGAAGCGATCGGACCGGCGACGGACACCATCGCCGTCGTCGGCGTGACGGGGCCACCAGGGGCTGGGAAGTCGACGACGGTGACAGCGCTGGTCGCCGCATACCGCGGCCTCGGGAAGCGGGTGGCCGTCCTCGCGGTGGACCCGACCTCGCCGTACAGCGGCGGTGCGCTGTTGGGTGACCGGATTCGGATGACACAACACATCGATGATCCCGACGTGCTCATCCGGTCGATGGCAACACGTGGTCATCTCGGCGGTCTGACGTCGGCCGTGCCGGCGGCGATTCGTCTGCTCGAGGCGTTGTCCTACGACATCGTGTTCGTCGAGACCGTCGGGGTAGGGCAGTCGGAGGTCGAGGTGTCCGCGGTCGCCGACCCGACGGTGGTGGTCCTCAATCCCGGTGCCGGGGACGCGGTTCAAGCGGCCAAGGCCGGGCTGCTCGAGGTCGCCGACCTCCTGGTGGTGAACAAGGCGGACCGAGACGGCGCGGCACAGACGGTCCGCGATCTGCGGATGGAATCGTCGGTGCCGGTGCTGACGACGGTGGCAGCCCGCGGCGAGGGCATCGACGAACTCGTGGCAGCGATCGACGGCCACAGCGGTGACGACGACCCGACGCGCCGCGCGGCACGGCTGCGTGGCCAGATCCTGTCGCTGGCAATGACCCGACTGCGGGCGCACCCCGGTCTCAACGGTCTCATCGACGAGGTCGCCGACGGTGGGCTCGACGTCTATACCGCCGCCGACAAGCTCATCGCCCCTTTCTGACCGCCGACAGCAACCACTTTCCCGCCGGCAGCAACCGCTCTTGCGCTGACAGCAACCACTTTCGCGCTGACAGCAACCTCCGTGCCGCCGACAGCAACCACTTTCGCGCTGAGAGCAGCCTCCGTGCCGCCGACAGCAACCTCCGTGCCGCCGACAGCAACCACTTTCGCGCTGAGAGCAGCCTCCGTGCCGCCGACAGCAACCTCCGTCCTGCCGACAGCAACGGCTCTCGCGCTGACGGCAACTTCCGTCGCGGTGTCAGTAGCGTCTCTCGCCCCGGCAATTGCGGCGACAACGGCGACAGGTGTCCTCAGGAATCAACCCGAGGGCAACGCACTCTATTGGCGGATCGACAACTGGCTCGGCTCGCGGAGCCGCGTTGCGCCGGGTCCTTGGGTTGCTGTCGGTGAAAATCCGGTTGCTGTCGCGACATTGCGTCGATGACGCCGAAACAGTGCCGGGAGCAACTGGAATCCCCTTGACATCAACCTGTTTCGGTTGGGGATCGACGCGGATCATCGCGTGAACGACGGAAGCGGGTTAGTGGCAAGCGTGATCACGTCAATCGTGCTCGGTCGTGTCCGCGGTAACCGAGATCGCGACGACGGCAACCCGCCACTGCGGGCGACGACGAGGTGCCGAGTGAGCTGCCCTCGTTTGTGAGGCGCTGAGTTGCTCTCAGCGCGAGGAAGGTTGCTCTCGGCATGAATGCTGTTGCTCTCGGCGCGAGGAAGGTTGCTCTCGGCATGAATGCTGTTGCTGTCGGCGGGATGGGGGTTGCTGTCGGCGAAAATCTGGTTGCTGTCGCGGGAGGTCGGGAGGTCGGGAGGTCGGGAGGTCGGGAGGTTGGGAGCGCGGGAGGTCGGGAGGGCGGGAGGGCAGGGCCCTGTCAGGAGGGCATGCGAACCACGGCTTCCTGGGCGAAAGAGGCGACCAGCGAACCCTTTTCGGTGATGATGTCGCCGCGGCCGAAGCAACGCCCGCCGGCGATGATCGGGCTGTCCTGCCGGATCAGCAGCCAGTCGTCGGTGCGGATCTCCCGATGGAACCAGAGCGTGTGGGATGTGACCGCGGAATGGAATGCGGTGCCGTTGCCGCCCTGGCTGTATCCGTCCAGCGGGCGGAGAGCGGTACCGATCACCGTCAGGTCCGTGGCATAGGCCGCGACGCAAGGGTGAGTACGGGTGTCGTCGGTCGAGGGCGTGCGCATCCACATCTCGTGGTGCGGTGGCGCCGACGACGGGTCGTCGAGATCGTCGAGCGAACGGATCTCCCAGGGCAACAGACCCACGGTGATCTCGCGATCGGCTCCCGGTAACGCCGGAACCGGGTCGATGGTCTGCACGTCGGGCCCCTCGTCGGGTACGTGCATCGCGACCGTGGCCACCCCGATCAGCCGGTCGGTCTGTGTCGCGTTGATCTGCAGGGTGTCGAAGGAACGCCCTCGGTGTCGGTGATCGACCTCGTAGACGACGTCCTCGTCGACGAGACCTTCGCGGAGAAAATTGGCGTGAATCGACCGGATGGTTTTCTCCGGAGAGGCGATCTGCGCGGCGGAGACGAACTGTGCGAGCAACTGACCGCCGAACAGGCGGCGATAGGGCAGCGACAGATTGGCGCCGCGGTAGCGACGTACGTCGGTTGCGGTTGCGACGGCGGTGCCTGCCCGTCCGTCGGACCGATCGCCCACCGCGATCGGTGCGTCATCGCGCAGTTCAAGAACGGAGATCAACTCGTGCCAGTCAGCAGCCATGACGGCAGTGTAATCGCTGATTTCGCAAATGAGAACAACGTTCTCGGTGAGGTGTCAGGTGTGCCTGGCAAATCCCTGTGCGCAGAACTCCCAGACCTCGTCCGCGGTGATCGGATGGTTGTCGGGATCGTCGGTGGCGACGCTCGACTGGGCGATGAACATGACCGTCTGCATGACCATGGCGGCCACTCGGCGAGGGTTGAGTCCCGTGCGGAGTTGATCTGCCTTCGAGGCCTCTTCGAGGAACTCGGCCAACAGCGCGATCAACGGGGCGTGTGCGACTCGAACCTCGGTGGGGTGGGTGATCAGCAACTGTGGTGCGAAGTCACTGAACAACGGCCGCTTGGCATTTGGGTCCGGTCGAGACAGCTCGAACAGCAAGGTGACCGCCACTCGGATGCGTTCGAGGGGGTCGGTCTCCTCGGCTGCGGCGGCGCGGATCTGGTCGGCCGACTTGCTCAGGGCGTCCTCGAAGAGGGCGAGGAGTAGTTCGTGTTTGCCGTCGAACTGGAGATAGAAGCTGCGTAGTGATTGCTTGGACCGCTCCACGACCTCCTGGACGGTGAACTCGGTGGTGCCCTTCTCCGTGATGATCGCCTGGGCGGCATCGAGGAAGCGTTGGACCCGTTGCTCCGCACGCAGTTTCGCGGTCTTGATCGACCGTTCCACTGCGCGTTGCTTCCATGCGGGCTCTTCGTTCGCGCTCGTCATGGCGCCGACTCTCCGCCGAATTGCACATGCATGGGCAGAGTTTAGCTGAGTGAACCGCTGATCGTCGCGAGGGACGTCCCATTGGGTGGAAGTGTTCCATTCTCCTGTGGAGAACGTTATTCTCGTAATGTGTATACGTTAGTCTCGCGACAGCTGTGGGTCGTCGGGAGCGCAGAAATCCGAGAGAGGAGTGCGGTGTGCTCGTAGAGTTCGATTCGGACCAGCGGCTATGGGGAAAGACCGTGCGGGAGCTGTTGGCCAAGGAGTGCTCACCCGCGTGGATTCGGCAGGTAGCCGACACCGGCGTGGATCCGTCGCCGCTCTGGTCGACGTATGTCGAGCAGGGCTTGACCGAACTCGTCGAGCACACCGAGGCGGTGGAACTCGCCATCGCGTTGGAGGCGATGGGTGCGGCCACGGACCCGACCCCGTTCTTGGCGACGGCGACGCAGTTCGCGCCGCTGGCGGGCGGCCTCGGCCGGTCCGGTGTCCCGGGCGCGGCGGTCACGAGCGGGGTCACCTCGAATCTCGACGACGACGGGTGGCTGTTGTCCGGCACCTGCCGGATGGTGCTCGACGGTGACCGCGCCGAGCAGTTCGCGGTGGCCACCGCGGCCGGCGTCTTCGTGGTGCCTGCCGACGACGTCATCACGACCCGGATGCCCGCATTCGATCCGCTGCTGCACGTGGCAGACGTGACGTTTCCCGCGGTGCGTGTTGGCGACTCGTGTCGCAACCCGGCACCGGAGCGCGATCGCGCGCATGCCACGGCGCTCATGGGTATGGCCATCACGATGGTCGGTGCGTGCCAACGGATTCTCGACTTGGCCCTGGAGCATGTGCAGAATCGCCGGCAGTTCGGTGTGGCGATCGGGAGCTTCCAGGCGGTCAAACACAAGGCCGCCGACATGCATGTCGCGATCGAACGTGCGCGCGTGCTCGCCTACTACAGCGCACTCACGATCGCCGACGGCAGTCCCGATATGCGCCTGGCCGCGCTGATGGCCAAGGCCTCCGCCGGCGAGTGTCAATCGCTGGTGTTCCGCAACGGATATCAGCTGTTCGGCGCGATGGGTTACACGTGGGAGAACGATCTGCAGTTCCCGCTCAAGCGCGCCAAGGCAGGAGAACTGATGCTCGGGGGTTCCGACGAACACCGGGCAGCGATCACCGAGGAGTACCGTGCAACTCAACTTTGATGCCGACGTCGAGGAGTTCCGGGCCGAATTCATCGCGTTTCTCGACGAGCACCTGCCGTCGGAGGCAGAGGCGATGGAACGGTCGAAATCCAGTTCGGACATTCCGGGTTGGGCGCGCGAGTGGCAGCGGCTGCAGTTCGACCACGGCTGGTTGCAGCCGGGCAATCCTCCGGAGTTCGGCGGCCGCAACGCGGGCATCCTCCAGCAGTACGTTCATCTCGACGAATTGTCCCGACGTCGGATCTATCACAGCTACAACCCACAGGGGCTCGGGATCATCGCGGCGTCGCTGCTGACCTTCGGAACCCCTGAGCAGAAGCAGAAATGGGCGGTGCGAATCCTGCGAGCGGAGATCACCGCGTCGTTGGGGATGAGCGAACCCGGTGCGGGATCGGACCTGGCGTCGTTGACCACCAAGGCCCGCCTCGAGGGCGACGAGTTCGTGGTCAACGGGCAGAAGGTCTGGACCTCGGGTGCCCATGACGCCGACGTACTGCTCACCTTCGTGCGCACCGATCCTGACGCGCCGAAACACAAGGGCATCAGTGCAATCGTCATCCCCACCGATCTGCCGGGCGTCACGCGCCGACCATTCGGCGCGATCTCGTCTCCGACCGATCTGGACTTCAACGAGGTCTTCTTCGAGGACGTCCGGGTGCCTGCGGAGAACCTGATCGGCGAGCTCAACGGTGGATGGCTGGTCGCCAACGGGTCCTTGGGACACGAGCGAACCCTGTTGTGGCTCAGCTTCGCCGAACGACTCGAGGCACTCATGCGCGACAGCACGCCGGAGACCGTCCTCGACCGCGATCGGTACGCCACGTTGGTGATGGACGCTCACGCGCTGCGTCTGCTCGGTTCACAGGCGCTCGGCCGTGCCGCGCGTGGCGAACAGGATGTCCCGGGGTTGTCGGTGCTCAAACTGATGGGTTCGGAGGCCGTGCAGGTCGCCACCGAGAATGCCTTGGCGGCAGCGGGTCCCGACGGGCTCGTTCATCCAGCTCTGACGAACTCGTACAAGCACACGGATCTCGAGATGTTGTACACGAGTTGGTTCGAACGCTACGCACGTAGCTTCGGGTACACCATCGCCGGAGGTACCTCTGAGATCCAGCGCAATGTGATCGCCGAACGTGTGCTCGGCCTACCCCGGCGCTGAGTGACGACGAAGGACAGCTGATGAACATCGTGTACGACGTGAAGGACAAGATCGCCACGATCACGTTGAATCGTCCGGAGGTGGCGAACGCGCAGAACGCTGCATTACTCGATGAACTCGACGCGGCGTGGACCGCTGCCGCGGACGATCCGGATGTGAGTGTCATTGTCCTGCGCGCGGAGGGAAAGCATTTCTCGGCGGGGCATGACCTCACCGGTGGCGGTCCTCGGCCGGACAAGATCACCCTGGAGATGGTCTATGAGGGGGAGGCCCGTCGCTATCTCGAATACAGTCTGCGGTGGCGCAACATCCCCAAGCCGAGCATCGCCGCGGTGCAGGGCCGCTGTATCGCGGGCGGGTTGCTGCTGTGCTGGCCGTGCGATCTGATCATCGCGTCGCAGGACGCCAAGTTCTCCGACCCGGTCGTCATGATGGGTATCGGCGGCGTCGAGTATCACGGTCACACATGGGAACTCGGTCCGCGTAAGGCCAAGGAGATCCTCTTCACCGGGCGTGCGGTCACCGCTGAGGAGGCTGAACAGACCGGGATGGTGAATCTCGTGGTTCCGCGCGACGAACTCGACGCGCGCACGGCCGAGATGGCAGCCCGGATCGCGACCATGCCACCGTTCGCCCTGCGCCAGGCGAAGCGGGCGGTCAATCAGACCCTCGACGTCCAGGGGTTCTATGCCGCGATCCAGTCGGTGTTCGAGATCCACCAGACGGGCCACGGAAATGCCTTGAGCGTCAGTGGTTTTCCCATCCTCGCTCATCTCGATGAGATGAAGGGCAAGATCGGTGACCGTTAGGGCGCTCCGACGCTCGAGTGGCAACGATCTTGGGCATCGCAAATATCGCGAATCGGCAGGAAATGCCTGGCAGATGTCATATTCTCCGTCGTGAGAATGTAATTACCGCATTCGGCGGGGGTCTCACTGCCCGCGATCCATCAGTGAGTCAACAGGACACCCGTGAGGGCGGGTGTCCACGAGAAAGGACACCACCCATGCGCAGAACATTCACCGCGCGCGCTCTCGGCATCTGCGCCGGGGCGGTCATGATCGTCGGCATCGCGGCGGGCTGTAGCGATGATTCGAGCGATTCCGACTCGGCGGCAACGAGTTCGGCGGCGATGACGAGTGCCACCGCCAGTGCTGAGGCCGCGGCGGCCGACCCGGCGACCACCAAGGAGATCACCGACGCCTACGTCGTCTTCTTCAACGGACAGACGCCGCCGGCCGAGCGTGCCGCGCTGATCGAGAAAGGGCAGGAGTTCACGCCGGTCCTGCAGGGCCTCACCCAGAATCCGCAGTCCATGCAGACCACGGTGGCGGTCAAGAACGTGAAGGTGACCGACCCCGAGCACGCCGACGTCACCTACGACCTGCTGATGAAGGGGAACCCGGTGATGCCCGACCAGACCGGTCAGGCGGTCAAGGTGAACGACACCTGGGTGGTCTCCGCGGACACGTTCTGCGCGTTGATGGCGGTACAGGGCGACGGGGGACAGATCCCCGCCTGCGCCTGATACACAGACCGACGCAACGGTTTCGGGCCGACCTCGATGAGGTCGGCCCGAACTGTTTGAGTCACACGACGTCGGTGTGCGGTGGAGCCGACACAACGAAGGATCAGAGATCGACGAGACGCGGCACGTCGCCGGTGGTGCGCAGACGGCCACCGAGATCGCGGGTGAGTTCTCGACTGGTGCCCGCCATCGAATCGAGCATGATGACGCGGCGGGCATGCCGGTGGAACGAATGCTCCGCGGTGAACCCGATGCCGCCCAGGACCTGCTGGACGTGGCGGGAGGTGATGAGCGCCGCCCGACCCGCTGCCGCTTTGGCGAGTTGCGCGCCGAGGTCCCCGTCGGCGACGGCGAGCGTGGCCTCGGCCCCCTCGATGGCGACCAGGGTCTCGGCAAGTCGATGACGCACGGCCTGGAACGCGGCGATCGGCCGACCGAACTGGGTTCGCTGCAACGCGTGCTCGCAGGCGAGGGTGAGCATGGCCCGGCTGGCACCGATCAGCCACCAGCCGAGGGCGATCCGGGTCTCGGCCAGGGGGATGTCGGCGCCGCCGCGCACCTCGCACAGAGGGAGCTCGGGGTCCAGGGAATCGTGTGGTTCGACATCGTCCCGAGACCATTGCACCCACCGCCCCCCGACGAACGGCAGTGGCACAACGGTTCCCAGATCATCCCCCGACGACGACAGCGCGACGTCGTTGATAACCGAACTGTGCGAACCGGTCTCACCGAGGAGTCGGAACACCAGCGGTATCGCGACGTCGGCGTGGTCGCCGAGCATCTCCGACCAGCCGAGTTCGGCCAATGCCTTGTCCAGCGTCGGTCCCGATTCGGTGGACATCACCTTGCGCAGGGTGTCGGCGAGGAGTTCACGCTCGGTGCTATCCACTGTCTCCCTTTCCCAGATCGAGCAGTCGGCGCGCAATGATGTTGCGCTGGATCTCGGCTGTGCCGCCGTAGATCGTCGCAGCACGCGAATACAGGTACTCCGATCGCAAGACCGGATCGGTCCACTCAATCGCGCCGGGCCGAAGGTCGCGGCAGGTGTCGAACAGTTGCTGCTCCGCGGTCGCCAGCAGGACCTTGTCGACGGAGGTCTCCGGCCCCAGGCGCAGCCCCGAACCGAGTCGCTGTTGAGTGCCGTATGAGCGGCAACGGATCGTGTGCGCCGCCAGATATGCCGCGCCCAGATCGAGGTCGTCGGCCGGATCAGACTGTCGGACAAGTCCGTCCAACACGGAGAACAGGTAGGCGATGCGATGCCAGAAGCAGGTCGAACGCTCGTGGGGGAGGAGGTCCATGGCCAGCTGCCAGCCGTCGCCCGGCCGCCCCAGCATCCGGTCGGCGCCGACGACGACGTCGTCGAACCAGACCTCGGCGAACTCGTCGACACCGTGCATAGTCCGCAGCGGCCGAACCGTGATACCCGGTGTGTCCATGTCGAGGAAGAACGCGGTGATGCCCTCGTGTCCGGGTGCCGTGCGGGTCAACAGTACGCAGCGGTCGGCGAACTGCGCGAGGCTCGTCCACACCTTCTGCCCGTTGATGACCCAGGTGTCGCCGTCGGGTTCGGCCCGCGTGCTCAACGATGCCAGATCGCTGCCGGAGCCGGGTTCGGAGAAACCCTGACACCACTGCTCGTCGCCGTTGAGCATGCGGGGCACCATCTCGGCTGCGAGTTCGGGTGTGGCGTAGGAGATCACGGTTGGGACCAGCACCTCGATCATCGAGTAGATACCGGGTTCGGCGAGGCCTCGGGTGGCGATCTCCTCGCCGAGGACGGCACGGAGTACGGCAGGCCCGCCGAGACCGCCCACTTCGGTTGGCCACCCGTAACGCATCCAACCTGCGTCGTAGAGGGCCCGTCGCACCCGCGACAGCTGGGCCACCTGGACGTCGAAGGAGTGGTCGTCCGGGGGTGTGAGGTCGTTGTCGTCGAGCCACGCCCGCAACGACGTTCGGAATTCGTCGGTGTTCATGTCGTGGTGCCCGCACTCAATCCCGGGCGAGGTCCACCACGTGTGGTCGACCCGAATTGTGCTCGCCGTTGCGTCGGATGAAGGTCATCGCCCGGGTCCGTAGACGCCATCCGTTGTCGGTGCGCAGGTAGGTGTCCTTGTAGTAGCCGATACGGATGTCGGTCTGGGTGTGATCGATGAAGCACAGCGGCTGGGTGCCGGTCCCGGTCCCGTCGTCGGCGAGATCGAGCAGCGGTGTACCGGTCATGAACAGGCCGCTCGGGGCGACCTCGACGAGTCGGGGGAACTGGTCGAGGGTGTAGACGTCACCGAAAGCGCTGTAGGTGCCGTCCGGGGTGAACACCGACACCACGCCGTCGATGTCTCCGGTGGTCATGGTGACGGCGTACTTCGCGAGGAGCTGCTGGACCTCGATGATGTCGTCATTTCTGGACAAAGACCTTGCCACCTTTCATCACGAACCGGACATCCTTGGTGACGGTGATGTCCTGCAACGGGTTTCCGGGTACGGCGATGATGTCGGCGAGCAGTCCCTCGGCGAGTCGTCCCCGGTCGTCGGCGTTGATGAGTTCGGCAGCGGTCACGGTGGCCGCACGCAGCACCGCATCGTTGTCCAGTCCTCGATCGACGAGGGCCACCAGTTCGTCGGCGTTCTTGCCGTGCGGTATCGCCGGGGCATCGGTACCGACCGCGATCTTCACGCCGGCGTCGTAGGCCTTCTTCACCGAGATGCGGGCGCGCGGAAACATCTCGGCGGCCTTCTCCTGGAGTTCCGGCGGGGAATGCGAGACGTCCATCGCGTCGGCCAGGCGGGTCGTCGGGACCAGGAACGTCTCGTTCTTGACCAGCAGGGCGATCGCCTCGTCGTCCATCAGGAAGCCGTGTTCGATGCAGTCGATGCCCGCGGCCACGGCCTGCTTGACCGCTTCCGCGCCATGGGTGTGCGAGGCGACGCGCAGCCCCCGACGGTGCGCCTCGTCGACGATCGCGCACAGCTCGTCGAATGAATAGTGTTGTGCACCAGGAGCACCGGTCATCGACATGACACCACCCGACACGCAGACCTTGATCAGCTCGGCGCCGTGCTTGATCTGGTATCGGACCGCTTTGCGGACCTCGTCGACGCCGTTGGCGATGCCTTCCTCGAGCGTCAGGTCGAGGACGTGTGGGGCGAACGCGGCGAACATGGTGGGGTCGAGGTGTCCGCCGGTCGGGGTGATCGCGTGCCCGGCGGGGACGATCCGAGGTCCGTCGATCCATCCGGCGTCGATGGCCCTGCCGAGGGCGACGTCGAGCAGGTAACCGCCGGTCTTGACGAACAGACCGAGGTTTCGCACCGTGGTGAAACCGGCACGCAGCGTGCGGCGGGCATTGCCCACCGCACGCAACATCCGGGTCGGTGGATCGTCCTGCACCGTCGAGTAGACCGGCCGCTCGCCGCGACCGCCCATCAGCAGGTTGACCTCCATGTCCATCAGGCCGGGCAGCAGGATGTTGTCGCCGAGATCGATGATCTCGCCCTCGGGTTCCCCGCCGATCCCGACGATGCGGTCCCCGTCGACGCGGATGATGCCCGGGGTGACGAGCTCGCCCGCGTCGACGTCGATCAGCCCGGCAGCCTTGAGAGTGACCATCAGACCACGGGTTCGGAGACGAGTTCCGCCCAGGCGGCACCGCTGTCGGGGACACGCGGTTGCTTCCAGACCTCCACGGGGAACGACACCATCACCAGCGACTGCATGAGGTGGACCAGCGAACGTACGTCCTCGGGCAGGTCGTCGAGGGGGAATTTGTCACCGAAGACGCACGCGTCGTCCAGGCGCTTCATCGCCGCGTCGTAGAACTCCTGCATGTCCGCCATGCTCGACTCGAGCCGCTTGGCATAGCGTTGCGCCTCAGTGGGCAGGCACCAGTCCGAGTACTTCTCCAATTCGGCGAATTCAGCTGGCAGCTTTGGCATCTTCGTACTCCTTGACGTGGTCGACAGCCGTTTTGTGGAGGTGACGCAGGAGGATCTCCTGGTCGCACAAGGGGAAATCGGTGACGGTACGGGTCTCGATCATCTTCTGGGTCGCCTCGAGGGTGTTCGCGTCTTGCAACGCGTACTCCTTGAAGGTGACTGCGGCAAGCTCCTGGGCAAGGCGCTCGCGGACTGTCTTCGGCGGCACGAAGTAGAGCTTGGCCTCGAAGATGTGCCGATCGACCGCGGTTGGCCAATAGTGGTACGTCAGATACCAGCCCGGCGCCCAGCACAACAGCGACATGTTCGGGAAGAACTCGAACTCGTCGACGCCCCAGGGGACCGCGCCCGCGGGGTTGATCGCAGGCGGCAACGGATCGAGACCCTCGATGTCGGGTCGGTCCCACGGGCCGAACAGCCCCGATCGCAGGATGCGTTCGATGGGCTTGACCATGTTCAGGTCCTTGGGCGGCGACATACCGCCCCACGACGAGACCATCGAGTGAGGGCCCTGCAAGTCGTAGTGCAGGCCTTCGAAACCGACCTTCATGAGCTTGTCGGCCTCGTCCTTCACCGCCTGCTTCTGATGCAGGACGGGTGCGTGATAGAACTCGGCGAACGCGTCGATGAACAGCTTCCAGTTGGAACCGATCTCGGCGCGGTAGCTGTAGACCTCGGTCATCTCGTGGAACGGATATCCTTGGAGTCCTTTGCCGTAGGTGCCCAGATAGTCGTCGAGCGACTCGGCGTTCGGGTCGAGGTTGATGAAGATGAACCCTTCCCAGATCTCGCACCGGACCGACTTGAGGCCGAACTGTTGCTTGTCGAGGTCGAAGAACTCGCCCTCCTGCTGGACGTAACTCAGATCGCCGGTGAGGTCGTACCGCCAAGCGTGGTATTTGCAGGTGAACTGCCGGCAGGTACCGGAGGTCTCCTCGTTGGGGAAGTCATCCCACACAAGTTTGTTGCCACGATGCCGGCAGACGTTGTGGAAGGCCCGGACGACGTCGTCCTTGCCCTTGACGATGATCAACGATGTGTTCGCCGCCGCCAGTTCGCGCGTGAAGTAGCTGCCCTTCTTCGGGAGCCGCTCGACCCGGCCCACGTTGAGCCAGGTCTTCTTGAAGATCGCCTCACGTTCGCTCTCATAGAACTCGGGAGCGATCGAGTCGGTGTAGTCCACCGGAGCTGTACCGAGCTGGGGGAAGTGCTCGGTCCAACTTCCCTCGTCGGGTTTCTTGAAGTGTGCCAATGGTTTACCTTTCGTACTCAGGCTGGAGTTCGCGATCCGGCTGGATGCCGAACGCGTTGAATGCCATGGCCAGCGTGCGATACGTGCCGACCGTGAAGACCAGATCCATCAGTTGTCGTTCGTCGAGGTGCTCGCCGAGGGCGTGCCAGGTGTCGTCGGTGATCGTGGACCGTCGATGCAATTCGCCCACCGCGTCGAGGACGAGCTGTTCGACCCGATCGCGCGCCACGCCGCTGCGCGCGTCCTCGATCTCCTCGACGGTCATGCCGACCGCCTGGCCCATGCCGGTGTGATGCTCGATCTCGTACGGGCTCTCGCTCAACTCCGACACCCGCAGGATGGCGACCTCGCGCATCCGGTCGGACAGTGTGGAGGCGAACAGCAGGTGCACGTTGAACGGCATGAACGCCCGGGTGAGGTCCGGGTGACGTACGAGCGTCGACAGCGCGTTTCCGGCCCCTTGGGGATTGCGACGCCTCCGGGGCAGCATGCCCGCGAGCGCCTTGTCGACGTCGTCGTCCCACTGGTCGGCCGGTAACGGTGTCAGTCGCATCTCGCCTCCTTCCGAGAATATGATTCTCAAGATCGAATACTAGATTTCCATGACTGGTGCGGAGAGTCAATCGGTTCCGAGAAATCGGGTCTGATCTCCTGAGGCGTCCGATCTCGCCTCGACTCGCCCGTGTGAGGCATTCTCCCAGTTCACTTGGAGAAGATGTGATGTAGATCGCTAGAATCGGTTGATTCTTCTGTTTGGAGAAGTTAGTTTTCTCTCACGAGAGCGACGATGCCCAGGCCGAGCGTGGAGAACGACGCACGGCTGTCGCGAGCCACTCTCGAATCCCCGCGGGGATCTCAGCGGAGGAGATGGCGATGAGGAGACATCAGTGAGAACACACAAGGCACTGGCCACCCTGGTGGTGACCGCGGCGCTGGTGGCCGCATGTGGCGGCCGCGACGGCGGTGGCGGTACGGAAGAAGAAGGCGGCGGCGGGGGCGACACCTCGTCGTCGAGCGTCTCGAGTTCCTTCGGCGACCTCTCGGAGGTGTGCGGCGGAGAGGGCGCGACGGGCGCAAGTGCGCAGGGCGTCACCGACTCCGAGATCAACGTCGGCGTCTTCTCTGACGTCGGGTTCACCAAGAACTCCGAGTTCGGCGATGCAGCAAAGGTTTTCACTTCCTGGTGCAACGACAACGGGGGCATCAACGGTCGGAAGTTGACCGCGACGGTCCGCGACTCCAAGCTGATGGCGGTGCGCCAGCAGATGTCTCAGGCGTGCAAGGAGGATTTCGCGCTCGTCGGCGGAGGTGCCGCTCTCGATGCGCTCGGCGCCAAGGAACGCGTCAACTGCCTGCTGCCGAACTTCCCCGCCCAGGTCGCTCAGGTCGCCGAACTCGGTGCCGACCTGAGCGTGCAGGCTTCACCGTCGCAGACCCTCGGATACCTGCCCTACTACCAGTTCCGCTACTGGGCGCTGCACGACGCATACCCCGACAGTGCCGACAAGCTGGGCATCATCAACGGTGACTCGCCGGTCAGCAAGGTCCTCGGTGACATGCAGCTGGAGTCGACGAAGGCGGCAGGCGGGACGTTCGTCTACAACGACCTCTACCCGGCCGCCGGCGTCTCCGACTGGACTCCGTACGCGCAGGCGATCAAGAACAAGGGCGTCAAGGGGCTCATCTTCTACGGCTCGTTCAACCAGCTCGCCAAGCTGGAGCAGGCGCTGAGTGGGATGGACTACCACCTCGATTGGATCGACCCGAACAACAACGCCTACAACCAGGAGTTCCTCGATCTACTCGGCCCGGCCGCCAAGACCCAGAACAATCTCGTCGACCTCGGCGGCGTACTCCCGCTCGAGAGTGACGAGCCGGCCATGAAGCAGCTGAAGTCGTTGTACGACAAGTACGCCCCGGACGCCATGCTGACATTGCCCGCCGTCCGTGCGTTCTCCGCATGGCTGGTCTTCGCCAAGTCGGCGAAGAGTTGCGGCGCCGATCTGACCCGGGCGTGCGTCTACGACACGGCGACAAAGGAATCCGCGTGGACCGCTGGCGGCCTGCAGGCCGCGCAGAACCTCAAGCCGGGCTCCGCGCCGTCGTCGTGCTTCAACATCGAGAAGGCGACTCCCGACGGCTGGGAGGCTGCCGACTTCTCGCCGGATGAGGGTGCTTACCGCTGCAACATCCCGGCCAAGCGTTCGACCGGCAACTACGGCGTCGGTGTGACCCTGGCCAGCGTCGGCAAGTCCTTGGACGATGTGAAGTAATGGATCAGTTCCTCGCCTTCGGCGTGGTGGGCCTGTCCACTGCCGCTGTCTACGCAGTGATCAGTGGCGGGCTGGTGGTCACCTACACCACCACGGGCGTCTTCAATTTCGCCCATGGCGCGGCAGGCATGATGGCCGCGTTCGTGTACTGGCAGTTCAGCGTCGGCTGGGGGTGGCCGGTGTGGTTGTCGCTGGTCGTGGTCCTCGGTGTGTTGACCCCACTGTTCGGATTACTGGTCGAGATGGCGATGCGGCCCGCCCAGTCGCTCGGTGAAGCAGAGAAACTGGTGATGACCATCGCTCTGCTGAGCGGTCTGATCGCCGTCGCACGGTGGATCTGGGATCCGAACGAGTCGCGCAGCCTGACGACGTTCTTTGCCGACAAGGAACCGTTCCACATCCTCGGCGCGACAGTCACCTGGCATCAGGCGCTCACCATGGTGATCGCGATCCTGGTGGCCATCGGTCTACGGGTATTGCTCTTCGGGACGCGAACCGGAACTGAGATGCGGGCGACCGTCGACGATCGGTCCCTGGTCGGGCTGACCGGGGCGGATCCGGTACGCGCCAACCGGGTCGCCTGGATCCTCGGTATCGAGCTCGCCGCCATCGGCGGTGTGCTGATCGCGCCGACCGTCGCGTTGGATGCCACCTCGCTGTCCCTGGTCATCGTGAGCGCTTATGCCGCAGCCATCTTCGGCCGGTTGAAGAGTCTGCCGCTGACCTTCCTCGGCGCGGTCGTGGTGGGCTGCATGGAGAGCTATCTGACCGGATACCTGCCGCAGAACCAGTTCCTGCCCGGTATTCGTCTTGCAGCGCCCGCGATCCTGTTGTTGCTGGCCCTGCTGCTGTTCCCACACGGACGGTTGAGGGGACGGGATCGGCAACTCAGCCCGGTGCCGCTGCCGTCGTTGCGGGGGACGATTTTCTTCGTCCTGGCGATCGTGTGGGCCGGTGTCATCATCGCGACCGTGCTCAGCGACAGCGACCTGATCACCTACGGACAGATCTTCGCCCTGGGCATCATCGCGATCTCCTACGTCCCGCTGGCGGGATATGCCGGACAGATCTCGTTGTGTCAGATCACACTCGCCGGCATCGGTGCGATCGTGTGCAGTCATCTCGGTGCCGACGGCCAATGGTGGGCCCTGTTGGCTGCCATGGTGGTGTCCGGTGTGGTCGGGGCCGTCATCGCCGTTCCCGCGCTTCGCCTCTCGGGGGTGTATCTGGCGTTGGGTACCGGTGCGATTGCGGTGATCTTCGATCGCTGGATCTTCACCCTGCCGTCGTTCGACCTGTTCGGCGTGCGTATCTCGTTCTTCGAGCAGGGATCGGTCGAGGTCATCGCGCCGTCGCTGTTCGGGTTCTCGTTGAACAACCCGGCCCGGACAACGGTTTTCGCGGCGGTGGTGCTGGCCCTGGTGACGTTGGCGATCGTGCTGCTGCGTCGCGGGAGATACGGCCGCAAGCTCATCGCCTTGCGCGACAGCGAGGCGGCGTACGCGACGCTGGGCGGAAATCTGTTGGCGTGCAAGATCGGTGTGTTCGGTTTGAGTTCGGCGATCGCGGGTCTCGGCGGTGCGCTCTACGGTATGCAGCTGCAGTCGGTGACCGCAGACCAGTTCAACTTCATCACCGGACTGCCGATCTTCCTGGTGGTGGTCCTCGCGGGACTCGGCGCGGTGGGGGCCGGTGTGTTCACCGGCGCCGCGCTGGCCGGGCCACTCAACGCGATCGGCGTGCTGTGGCCGGGCCTCCGGGAGATCTCGCAGGCGATCCCGGCCATCGCGGGTATCGCATTCGGCGCCAAGGCGGTCAAGGAGGGCGGAATCGCAGAACTGCGCAAGCAGTGGAGTGCGGCGTTCGCCGACCCGATCGTGATGGGGCTCTTGGTGGTGTGGACGCTTGTCGCCTGGGTTCTGCGTCTGACGGATCTGATCAACGGCTACGTGTTCTTCGCGGCGATGCTGGTGGCCGCGATCCTCACCCCCTTCGTGGCGGTCTGGCACAACCGTCGGACGCGGCCGGAGGGGGACGACGACGTCGAGATCCCGGTCGAATGGTGGGGCATCTCGCGCCCCTGGCAACCGGAGGACGAGGAGGTGCTCGATCGTGCAGTCGCTGCTCGAAGTTGAGGACGTGTCCGTGGCATTCGGGGCGCACAAGGCCCTCGACGGTGTCCGGATCACCGCCCAGCGCGGTCATATCACCGGGCTGATCGGTCCGAACGGTGCCGGTAAGAGCACCCTGTTCGACGTGATCTGTGGGTTGCGCCGACCCGGCTCCGGATCGGTTCGACTCAACGGGGAGAACATCACCCGGCTCGGTCCGGCGCAACGGGCCCGTCGCGGGATGGCGCGCACATTTCAGGGCCTCGAGCTGTTCGGGAGGCTGAGCGTTCGCGACAACCTGCTCGTCGCGGCGGAGATGGGACGGAATCCGCGGGGAGCGGGCCAACTCGTCGACGGCGTCATCGAACGCGCCCAACTCGGTGCCTACGCCGATCGATTGGCCGATTCGCTGCCGACCGGCGTCGGTCGGCAGGTCGAGGTCGCGCGGGCGCTCACCACCCGTCCGGACCTCATCCTGCTCGACGAGCCTGCCGCCGGGCAGGACCCGGAGGAGACCGAACGGTTCGCCGGCATCCTGCGCAGGGTCGCCGAGGACGATGTCGCAGTGTTGCTCGTCGAGCACGACATGGAGCTGGTGATGAGCGTTTGTGACCAGGTGCATGTGCTCGACCTCGGAGCGATCATCACCTCCGGTCCACCGGACGAGGTACGCAGGCACTCTGCGGTCCTCGACGCGTACCTGGGGGCGTCATGATCCCGCCCTTGCTCGAATTACGCGACATCCGTGCGGGTTACGACGGCATCACAGCGCTGCACGGGGTGAACCTGAGCGTGCACGCGGGACAGGTGGTGGCGTTGCTCGGCCCGAACGGGGCAGGCAAGACCACCACGCAGAAGCTCGCGGCGGGGGTGCACCCGGTGGATTCCGGGCGGCTGCTCTACGGTGGTCGTGACGTCACCGGCATCTCCTCACGGGATGCGGCGCGCTCCGGGATCTGCTTGATCCCGGAGGGGCGCGGGGTGTTCCCGAATCTGACGGTGCGCGAGAACCTCTGGATGATGACCTTCACCGGCCGGAGTCGTGAGGAGATCGAGGAGATCGCGTTCGCGCGTTTCCCGATCCTGGAGAAACGTGCCGGGCAGACCGCCGGGACCATGTCCGGTGGCGAACAACAGATGTTGGCGCTGACCCGAGGTCTCGCCGCGGACCCGGCGGTGTTGTTGCTGGACGAGCTGTCGATGGGGCTGGCCCCACTCATCGTCGAACAGCTCTACGAACAGGTGGCCCAGATCGCCCGTGAGGGTGTTGCGGTACTGGTGGTCGAGCAATTCGCGACCGCCGTCCTCGACATGGCCGATCACGCAGCGGTTCTGGTGCGCGGACGGGTCGAATACGACGGACCGCCCGGCCAAGCGCTGAAAGCCGAACTCGCAAACCTCTATCTAGGGAGTGCCTCATGAACACCGTCACCGCGCAGACACGCGCCGAACGCTTTGCCCGCGACCTCGACGAGATGAAGGTCTCGGACCCCGCGACATCGCGCACCCAACTCTGGATACGATTGGGTATCGCCGCGATGGTCGTCGGGATCGCCCTGCCGGTGATCGCATACTTCATGTCGCACAACACCTCTGACCCATTGGTGCAGAGAGATGCGGTCATCCTCGGATTGATCGGCATCGCGGTGACGATCGCGGGCGCGGTCGTGTTCCTGAGGTACTCGCTGACGAATTTCCTGCGCTTCTGGCTCGCGCGACAGGCATTCGATCTCAGCACCCTCGGTGACCGTCTGGTCGCCGAGGACACCACATCTGCCGCAACGTCGGCAAGTCGAGTCGAAGGGGTGACACGAGATGAGCACACAGACGCCGCAGTTGCGCACGGGTGAGCAACTGGCCAGCACCGGCTGCACCGTCAAGGTCGTCGTGGTCCGGGCGCCGTCGGACGCAACGCCGCAGATCACCTGTGGCGGTGCCCCACTCGGGCCGGTCGCGGAGGTGACGCAACCGCCGGCAGGCGGGGCGGCCCCGCAGACGCAGATCGGCAAGCGATACGTCAACGCCGACGACACCGTCGAATTGTTGTGCACGTCATCGGGTTCGGGTGAGTTGGCCTGCGACGGCACCGCGATGACGCTCAAGGCGGCGAAATCGCTTCCGGCATCCGATTGACCCCGGGGGCCGTCGGCGCCGACCGGTCTCCTGGCGAGATCGGTCGGTGCCGACGTCGTGTCCGCGAAACGCAGCAGGAGGAGACCTCATGTCCGCAGGGATGAGTTTCGAACTGTCCGAGGATCAGGAACTGATCCGCAAATCCGTCGCCGAGTTGGCGGGTCGGTTCGACGACCACTATTGGATGGAAAAGGATCTCGCCCACGAGTTCCCCACGGAGTTCTACCGCGCGATCGCCGACGGCGGTTGGCTCGGTATGACCATTCCCGAGCAGTACGGCGGGCACGGGCTGGGCATCACCGAGGCGACGCTGTTGCTGGAGGAAGTGGCGCGCTCGGGCGGTGGGATGAATGCGGCCACGGCCATCCACCTGTCCATCTTCGGGATGCAACCGGTGGTCGTGCACGGTTCCGAGGAACTCAAGCAGGCCACCCTGCCCAGGATCGTCGACGGCGATCTGCACGTCTGTTTCGGCGTCACCGAACCCGGTGCGGGCCTGGACACCTCGCGCATCCGGACGTTCGCCAAGCGCCGGGGCGACGACTATGTGATCAACGGTCGCAAGGTGTGGATCTCCAAGGCCGTCGAGTCGGAGAAGATCCTGCTGCTGACCCGCACCACGCCGTACGACGAGGTGACGAAGAAGACAGACGGCATGACCCTGTTCCTCACCGACCTCGACCCGGATCATGTGGAGGTCCGTCCCATCAAGAAGATGGGTCGCAACGCGGTGACATCCAACGAGGTGTTCATCGACGATCTCGTCGTGTCGGCGGCCGATCGCGTCGGTGAGGAGGGCAAAGGGTTCCAGTATCTGCTCGACGGGCTCAATCCGGAGCGGATGCTCATCGCCGCCGAGGCGCTGGGGCTGGGGCGGGTGTCGCTGGATCGCGCGGTCACCTACGCCAAGCAGCGGGAGGTCTTCGACCGTCCGATCGGTATGAACCAGGGCATCCAGTTTCCGCTGGCTGATTCACTGGCCCACCTCGATGCCGCGGAGTTGGTGCTACGCAAGGCGACCTGGCTCTACGACAACGGTCGCCCCTGCGGGCGGGAGGCGAACACGGCGAAATACCTCTGTGCCGACGCCGGTTTCACCGCTGCCGACCGAGCCGTCCAGACGCACGGCGGGATGGGGTACTCCGAGGAGTACCACGTCGGTCGTTACTTCCGTGAGGCGCGAGTGATGAGGATCGCGCCGATCAGCCAGGAGATGATCCTCAACTATCTGGGATCACACACATTGGGACTGCCGAGGAGCTATTGATGACCGATCACAGTTTGTTCGACCTCACCGGCCGCGCGGCCGTGGTGACCGGTGCCGCAGGTGGGATCGGGTCGGCTGTGGCCCAAGCGCTGGCACGTGCCGGTGCCGCCGTTCTGGTCACCGACATCGACGGAGATGCGGCGGCGGCCGTCGCCGAACGCATCTCGACCAACGGTGACAAGGCCGACAGCATGGCCCTCGACGTCAGTGACCGGGCCGCCGCCGACGGCGTGATGGGTAGGGCCGCGGCCCTGGGCGACGGCGCGGTGCACATCGTCGTGAACAATGCCGGCGTGACCGCCCCGGCGATGTTCGGCGACACCACCGAGGACTCGATCCGCCGGATGCTCGACATCCACCTGATGGGCGCGTTCAACTGCGCCCAGGCCGCCCTGCCGTACCTCGCCACCGACGGAACCGGACGGATCATCAACGTCACCTCGTCGGCGGGGATCACCGGAACACTGGGGCAGGTGAACTACTCGGCGGCCAAGGCTGGCATCATCGGGCTCACCAAGTCCCTGGCGCGTGAGTTGGCGCGTAAGCAGATCCTCGTCAACGCGCTGGCGCCGCTCGCGGCGACCCCGATGACCGAGACGATCCGGACCGACGAGCGTTTCGCGCCAACGATGCTGAACCGGATTCCGTTGCGACGCTGGGCAGAACCGTCGGAGGTGGCAGGCGCCTTCGTCTTCCTCGCATCGGATGCGGCGTCGTTCGTCACCGGGCAGGTTCTGCCCGTCGACGGCGGCATGGTGATGTGATGTCGCTGCCCGTCGACCATGCGGTGACGCCGGCTCCCTCGGATGGGCCGCTGTCGGGGCTGACCGTGGTGGCGCTCGAGCAGGCGGTGTCCGCGCCCATGTGCACTCGTACGCTCGCCGATCTCGGTGCCCGGGTGATCAAGGTCGAGAACCCGAAGGGCGGCGACTTCGCGCGTCACTACGACGACGTGGTCAACGGCATGGCAGCGCATTTCGTGTGGGTCAACCGCGGCAAGGAATCGGTCACGATCGATCTGAAATCGGCCCGCGGACTCGAGGTCCTGCACCGATTGCTCGCCACCGCGGACGTGCTGGTGTCCAATCTCGCGCCGGGTTCCACAGCAAAGATGGGCATCGCGCCGGCGGACCTCACCGAGAGGTACCCGGAGCTGATCGTCGTCGAGATCGACGGCTACGGTCCAGGCGGTCCGCTGTCCCACAAACGTGCCTATGATCTTCTCGCCCAGGCGGAATCGGGGGCGTGCGCGATCACCGGCCAACCCGGTGCGCCGGCAAAACCAGGCCCGCCGATGGCCGACGTCTGCTCGGGCCTCTACTCGGCGATCTCGATCCTGTCGCTGCTCGTGGGGCGCGGCAACGATCGGTGGCACGGTGGGGGTACCGTCGCGGTGAGTCTGTTCGACACGATGGCCGAACTGATGGGTTATGCGCTCAACTACACGCGCCACACCGGCATCGATCAGCAGCCACGCGGTATGGGGTCGCCTGCGGTGGCGCCGTACGGGGCCTACCCGACCGCCGACGGGGCGACGGTGGTGCTCGGCACCACCAATGATCGGGAATGGCAGCGTCTGGCAAGGGATATCTTGCACCGGGCCGATCTGGCGGACGACGCGCGGCTGACCACCAACGCGGGGCGGGTCGAGCATCGGGAACTGCTCGACGCCGCGATCGAGGAGTGGTGTGCCCGGCACGATCTGCTCGAGATCCAGAAGTCGGCGGACGCCGCGGGTATCGGCAATGCCAAGTTCAACCTCCCGAGCGACGTGATCGCACATCCGCACCTGGCCGAGCGTGATCGGTGGCGGGAGGTCGACACACCCAACGGGCCCATCACCGCGGTACTGCCACCGCCGGTGATAGCCGGATACGAAGCCGTGATGGGTGCGATTCCGGGCTTGGGCGAGCACACCGACCGTGTGTTGGGTGAGGCAGGCTTCGCCGACGGCGAGATCGCCGAACTGCGTGAGCTCGGCGCGCTCGGGCCGGTACCGCAACGGTGAGCGTCGGATCAGGGGAGCGGGGACTGCTGGTCTCCGACGACGACGGTGTGCGGACGGTGACATTGAACCGGCCCGAGCGCAAGAACGCACTCGACTGGCCTGCGTGGTGCGCCCTGCGTGAGATCCTCGAGGACACGACCCGGTCAGGAGGTCCGCGAGCGTTGGTTCTCACCGGCGCAGGAGGTGCGTTCTGTGCGGGGGCCGACATCTCGAAACCGGACCCGCGCCATCCCGCCGACAAGATGCGCATCCTGTCCGATGTGGCGATCGCGTTGCACGAGTTGCCGATCCCGACGATGGCCAAGGTGACCGGTGTCGCGGTCGGGGCCGGATGGAACCTGGCCCTCGGCTGCGATCTGGTGGCGGCCACACCCGAGGCCCGGTTCTCGCAGATCTTTGCGCGCCGAGGCTTGTCGATGGACCTCGGTGGTTCCTGGCTGTTGCCCAAGCTGGTCGGGCTGCAACAAGCGAAACGCCTTGCGCTGCTGGCAGAGATGATCGACGCGACCCAGGCGTGCGACCTGGGGCTGGTGACATGGGTCGTCGACGCCACCGAGATCGACGCCTTTGTCGACGAGCACGCACGTCGTCTGGCCGACGGACCTCCGGTCGCGCTGGCGCAGATCAAGTCGTTGCTCAACGAGGGCGCAGACCGGTCACTACGGGAGGCGTTGGCGGGGGAATCGCGTGCACAGGTGATCAATTTCGGCACCGCGGATGTGGGCAACGCCTACGCGGCGTTCGCTGCCAAGACCGACCCGGTCTTCACCGGGCGATGGGCGGTGGCGCCTCCGGGCAGCCCCACCGACGGGGATGGACACACTCGGATGGGAGAGCGAGATGCGTGAGGTCGTCATCGCAGAAGCCGTGCGGACGGCGGTAGGGAAACGCAACGGCGGATTGTCGCAGATGCATGCCGCGGATCTCTCCGCGCTCGTCCTGCGCGAGCTGGCACGTCGAACCGGAATCGATCCCATGGTGGTAGACGACGTCATCTGGGGGTGTGTGTCGCAGGTCGGCGACCAGTCCAGCAACATCGGACGCTATGCAGTACTCGCGGCCGGGTGGCCCGAGTCCATACCCGGGACGACCGTCAATCGTGCCTGCGGTTCCAGCCAGCAGGCCGTGGACTTCGCCGTCCAGGCGGTGATGTCGGGACAGCAGGACGTCGTCGTCGCGGGTGGTGTCGAGGTGATGAGTCGCGTCCCGCTGGGTTCGGCTCGCGCCACCGGGACCCCGTACGGGCCGAAGGTCTTTGCCCGATATGACGACTTCTCGTTCAATCAAGGTCTCTCGGCCGAGCTCATCGCGGACAAGTGGGGTCTGTCGCGCACGATGCTGGACGAATACGCGACCCGGTCACACGAGTTGGCGGCCGCCGCCATCGACCGCGGTGCGTTCGCCGACCAGATCGTGCCGGTGGAGACCGACGACGGTGCCACGATCTCGGTGGACGAGGGGGTGCGCCGAGGAACCACCGTCGAGAAGTTGGCCGGTCTGCGTCCGGCCTTCCGCGACGACGGGGTGATCCATGCGGGTAACTCATCGCAGATCTCCGATGGTGCAGGCGCGGTCCTGGTGACCACGTCCGCGCGAGCCGCCGAACTGGGATTGCGGCCGCTCGTCCGGTATCGCGCCGGGGCCGTGATCGGTGCGGACCCGGTGCTGATGCTCACCGGACCCATCCCCGCGACGGCCAAGGTTCTGGCCAAGGCCGGGGTGTCGCTCGATGATGTCGGGGTCTTCGAGGTCAACGAGGCCTTCGCGTCGGTGCCGTTGGCGTGGCAGGCGGAGACGGGGGCATCGGTTGATCGACTCAATCCGCTGGGCGGGGCGATCGCGCTCGGCCACCCTCTCGGCGGGTCGGGCGCGATACTGCTGACCAGGCTCATCCATCACATGCGCGACAACGACATCCAGTACGGGCTGCAGACGATGTGTGAGGGCGGCGGGACGGCGAACGCGACTCTCGTCGAGCTCATCTCGTGATCGGGCGACCGGGTCGGCGACGGTCATGAGTGGGTACGTCCGCCCTTGACGGAGAATGTAATTCTCATATGATGTGAAGGTCAGTCCGGGTGATTGGCGCGGTGTGACCGTGACAGCAATCGATGTCGAATGAGACCCTTGTCACAGCCGACGAACCTACCTACTATGTGTTCACTAGGTTGGTTTCGGGCAGCCCCCCGGAACACGGTTTACTGATTCGGTCAGGAACTACATTGTGAGTCAGGCGTCTGGTACACGTCCGTATGATGCACTCCTCGCCAAGGGTGAAGAGCGCAAACGGCGCATCCTGGAGGTGGCGCAGCGATTGCTGGCCCGGAACGGATGGCGCAATACGACGCTGGCCCAGATTGCGGCGGAGGCGGGCGTGACGCCTGCAGGTCTCCTCCATCATTTCGAGTCGAAGGCAGTGCTGCTCCACGCGGTGTTGGAGCTCCGAGATGCCGACGACGAAGCGCACGCGGATCGTTCGGGCGACATTCTCGAGCAACTCGAGAACGTCGCGCAGCGGTTCGAGAGGTCACCGGAGCGGGTTCGGATGTTCACCGTGTTGCAGGCGGAGAACCTGGAGCCGGATGCGCCTCTGCACGACCGATTGCTGTTCCGCTATCACGCGGCGGTGGAGACCGTGGCCGAAGGCATTCGGCGCGGTCAGCGCGGGGGGCGCTTTCGTACCGACCTGGACGCGGCCGAGAAGGCCGTGGAAGTCATCGCCTTTATCAATGGAATGGAAACCTCATGGCTGCTCGATCCATCAATTCCACTGGTGCAAGTGTTTCGGGAGTACGCGAGATCGCTCGAGCGCGAACTGTCGCCCGGCGCCGTCCGCTCCGCTATCGGCTCGCAGTGATCGCAACCGACCCGCTGGAGGCCATCGAATACGCCGGTGGCTGGCTGTTCGACCAGTCGATGGCGGGTTGGGATGTGTCGGTTCACGTCACCGAAGGTGGAGATCTGCGCCCACTGGCCATTCTCGGCGCGAGTATGTTCGAACTGCGCGAATCACTCGCTCGGCGAACCGCATTCGACCAGCCGGGTTTCGGACCGTGGCCGCAGGCGGTTGCCGTGTCGGCCAAGGTCATCGCCGACGACGAGCGGATTCTGTCCGGCGCCACGGCATCGATAGACAAGGGGCTCACCGATATTCGGCTATGGGGAGATGGACTGCCGACCGGTCTCGACGATCGTTGCCGTCCGGTCTCGCATCGGCTCAGCGTCGCCGCCCAGGCGTTCAAACGCCGCGCCCTCTGCGCAGCGCATGTCGATCCGGACTCGTTGACCTCGGTCGAGCTGTTCCGGGAGGCGGCCGAGCACGCGGGCACTCCGCGGCGATCCGGGTTGGTGCCGGCCAGCTGAATCTCGGCGATGAAACACGCTGGGCGCCTGGCGATACCGCACAAACGTCAGAAGTGGAGTCGGCGTCGGGCACCCACTTCCGGCGCTGTTCGGATATGCTGTTCTTATACGAATGTATAGCACCAGTCGAGGAGCGCTGATGGCACCGACATCTCGAACGATCACCGAAACCGTGGGTTTGGAGATATCCGGACTCTCGTCGGCCGAGCTCGTCAGCCCTGCCGGTGCCCGTGCCGCCGAAGCCGCGCTCGCCGACCACGGTGTGGTCGTCTACCGGGAGGTGGGCCTCGATGACGATCAGCTTCTCGAACTCAGCCGGATGCTCGGCACGCTCGTCGTCCAGCCCACGGGCGAGCACATCCATCCCGAGATCCAGACGATCACGATGGACCCCACCAAGACCAGCGCCCTGATGGCGTCGTATCGACACGGGAACTTTCACTGGCACATCGATGGCGCAACCGACGAGGTCCCGCAGAAAGGAACGTTGCTCATCGCGCGGGCCGTCGATCCGGCCGGAGGTGACACGGAGTTCGCGAGTACATACGCGGCCTACGAGGCACTCTCCGAGTCGGAGAAGGGTGCGATCGAGTCGTTGCAGGTGGTCCACACGTTCGCACACGCGCAGTCACTGGCCAATCCGGATCCCACCGATGCCCAGCGCGCGCAGTGGGACCGGGTGCCGTCGCGGGTGCATCCCCTGGTCTGGGTTCACCGGGACGGTCGTCGGTCCCTGCTGCTCGGTTCCACCGCCACCGAGGTCGTGGGGATGTCGCCGGAGAAGGGGCGGGCGCTGCTCGACCACCTCCTCGAATGGTCGACGCAGCCACGGTTCACCGTCCGCCACCGATGGACGGTCGGCGACCTGGTCATCTGGGACAACACCGGAATGCTGCACCGCGCACTGCCGTTCGAGCCGACGTCGGTCCGGCTCATGCATCGCACCACGCTGGTGGGGGAGGAACAACCGTCCGTGGGTGTGCCGGCGTAACGCAATCGGAAACGGAGCGATCAGGACGGTCGGAGCGCGCGCAAGAACAGCGTCACGACGGATTCGATGTGCGCCTGGCGGCCCTGCTCGTCGAGCGGGATTCCGAAGGACGCCAGACGTGCCGGCGTGCCCGAGGCCAGCCCCAGGAAGTCCATGGCGGTCCGATCGGGGTCGTCGACCTCGATGGTGCCTTCGGCGGCATGTCGGCGGAGGAGCTCGACGACGATCGGATGCCGTGGCCAGGTGCCACTGCCGTATGTCCGTCGCGCGATGTCGGGATAGCGGGATGCATGTGCGATGGCGATCTGCTCCAGCCGAACCATCGACGGATCGAGTGCACGGTTGAGCAATGTCTGCGCGATGGTGCGCAGCGCCTGTTCCAGGTCGTCCAGATCGGGCGTCGGCGGCTCGGGAATCGGCCAGTCCTTGCGGGAGACCGCCCAACCGATGACGGTGCGAAAGATCTCGTCCTTGGTCGGGTAGCGCGCATAGAGCGTCGGTTTTGTGGTGTGCGCCGCCGCGGCGATCGCGTTCATCGACGTGTCCTCGTAGCCATCACGAAGGAACAGTTCGAGGGCGGCCTCGCGGATTCGGTTGTCCAGTGCGGCTGCCTGGGCGCGGGTCGGACGGCCGCCGGGATGTGCACCGGCGTGCGTGTCGGATCCTCGAGATCTCGGGGACATGGCGCAATTCTGCCATCCGGCCACAAAACCTTACCCGCTGGTGTAGTTTTCGAGGTGCGGTCACAGAGGTGTCCCGCACCGCGAGTCGGTCCGAGTTCTTCAACCACCATCGAATCCTCCTCGGGAATCTGTTGAGAAGAACTGGCATGTCACCACATTCGCCTGAGTAATCGTGTCGGACAGCCGTGTTCACGGCTGCGACCGTTGCGGCGGTGTCGGTCGGGGGGTGAACGTCGGTGGACGCGACGTCGCGGCGTCGGCGGTCGGGCTGGTCCGCGATCCAGTGATCCAGTGATCCACCCGAGATGAGTGAGGGGCTTCATGCCAAGAAGAACAACTACCGCCGCCGCGGCGATCGGCGTCATGGCGGTGTGCGCGATCGCCGCCACCCCCGACGCGTCGGCGGGACGCCTGGCGAACGGGTACAAGAAGGTCTCCGACGGCGCCATGGTGGTGCAGACGTGGCGCAGCGGTGAGTACGCGGCACCGCAGAACTCCATGGCGGCCAACGGGATCGGCCGATCGGCCATCTTGTCCGGCACGATCGTGGCCAAAGTCAGCAAAGGCGAGGGCAAGCTCCGCGTCGGATACCTGGTCGGTTGCCAGGTGGCTGTCGGCACACTGACCGCCGGAGTATCGGGAACCATTGCCGCCGCACCGTCGCTGTCGGGTAGTCTCTCGTTCCCGCTGGCACCGGGCGAGATCAAAGCGGTGCAGCTCAGCACGCAGAACATCAAGTCCTCTGCTCGATACCAATACTCGGGGCTCGAGGTCGAGGTGCAAGGATGCGGCGGGCACGCGCAGGCGCGTTCATACGCGAAAGTCGAGGCCGTCGAGGGGTATTCGATCGGCACCGCAACCTCCACGAACATCGGCGGATCCGGTGCGTACGTGCAGTCGACCCTGCTCGGACAACCGTTCAGCCTCAACTGATCACTCGACGAAAGAAGCTTCACATATGAACAAGACACTCAGGGCGACCGGTGTGGTGTCGGGCGCCACGGTGACGGCTGTCGGTGCACTTCTGTTGTCCGCCAATGCCGCAGCTGGTCCGCTACCGGGGAACGTGGTGCGGTCCGATCTGGGTGGTGGAACCACGATGACCGCCCGGCTGGTCGACCAGTTCGTCGCCTACCAGCGCGGCAACGTCGCGGGCACTCCGACGAGCCGACAGGTGCTGCTGTCGGGCAAGATCCGCGTGGCCATCACCGGCGCCGCCAAGGGCGGTGTCATCAAGGGTGGCTATGTGGTCGGCTGTCAGATCAATCTGTCCGGGATGAGCAACAGCGGCACCGGCAAGGTCGACCAGCAGGGCACGATGAGTCTGCCGTCGGTGGGGAGCACCCTGAGTCTGGGTGCGGGACAAGCGGCTTACGTCCCCATCATCGACCAGACCAACTCTGCACTCGACACGACCAACGTGCTCTACAAGATCAGCGGCTACCAGTTCTCCGGCAATCGCGGCTCGGTGGCCTACAGTCAAGAACCGTTGCGGGTGAACGGATGTGCGGGGTACGCGCAGGCGCGTGCACGGATGACCATCCAGGTGACGACGTCGAATGCGAAGAGCGAGACCACCCTGTGGGGTAGGCCGTTCTCGCTGGGCTGACTGCACACCCCGGTGTGGCCGGTCGGTACCTCCGGCCCGGTCGGCCACACCGGCGACTGAGAGGCATCGATCATGGAGAATTCCGGAACCGGTGCACGCACCGACGATTTGTTCGACCTGACCGGCAAGACAGCATTGGTGACCGGCGGGAGCCGCGGCCTCGGGCGGGCGATGGTGCTGGCATTCGCTCGCGCCGGGGCCGATGTCGTGATCGCGAGTCGCAAGCTGCCTGCGTGCGAGCAGGTGGCACGTGAGGTCGAGCAGACCGGCGTTCGAGCACTGCCGGTGAGCGCTCACATGGGCCGATGGGACGACATCGATGGACTCGTCGACGCCGCTTATCAGCACTTCGGCAAGGTCGACATCCTCGTCAACAATGCCGGGATGTCGCCGGTCGCGCCGTCGTCAGAGGAGACCGGGGAAGATCTCTTCGACAAGATCGTCGCGGTGAACTTCAAGGGCCCGTTCCGGTTGAGCTCGCTGATCGGACGACGGATGGCCGACGGCGAGGGCGGATCGATCATCAACATCTCGTCGTCGGGTGCGATCTTTCCGGCGCCCTCGTTCGGGCCGTACGCGGGAGCCAAGGCCGGTCTCAATGCGCTCACGGGTGTGTTCGCCCGCGAGTACGGACCCAAGGTCCGCGTGAACACCATCTCTGCCGGGCCGTTCCTGACCGACATCGCCAAGTCGTGGGGTGAGGAGTCCCGTACCGGATTGCGCAGCGCCTCCGGGCGACCCGGAGATCCGGACGAGATCATCACCACCGCACTCTATTTGGCCAGTCCGTCGTCGAGTTACACCACGTCCTCGTTCATCCGGGTCGACGGCGGTCTGTACTGACCGAGCTGCCTCCGCATGTCTGCGGGGCCGCGTGATCGGTGTCTGGGACCGGGGTGAGCGGAAAGTGGCATGCCACGAACCGCCCGGGTCCGTGTTCGCGCATCTGGGGCTCTTCGGCGGCGCACAGTTCGTCGGCCCGCGGGCACCGCGATCGGAAGCGGCAGCCGGTGGGTGGGGACAATGGTGAGGGCACATCACCCTTGAGTGCGGGGCCGGCGAAACCCTTGTCCGGGTCCGTCAGGGGCACCGAATCCAACAGGGCCCGAGTGTAGGGATGTGCCGGATCGGCATACATGTCCACGGAATCGCCGAATTCGCAGGCTTTTCCGAGATACATGACCATGACGTTGTCACTGACAGTACGGACCACGCCCAGATCGTGTGCGATGAATACCACCGTCAGGTCGAACTCGTCCTTGAGTTGCTCGAGCAGGTTGAGGATCTGGGCCTGGACCGACACGTCGAGGGCCGACACGGGTTCGTCGCAGATCAAGAGCCGTGGGCTCAGGGCGAGCGCGCGGGCGATCGCCACCCGCTGGGCCTGGCCCCCGGACAGGGCGCGGGGCAGCAGATCGGCGAATCGGTCCGGGGCGAGTCCCACCGCGTCGAGCAACTCGGTCGATCGGGTGGTGCGCTCGGACTTCGGTGCGCCGGCCACCGTCATGCCCTCGGTGACGATGTCCTTGACGGCACGCCGCGGATTGAGCGAGCCGACTGGATCCTGGAAGATCATCTGCATGTCTCGCCGCAGGTGACGCATGTGTTTGCCGTCCGCCTGCTCGATCCAGTCCTCGCCGAAGCGAATCCGCCCGGAGGTGATGCGGTCGAGTCGGAGGACGGCTCTGCCGGTGGTCGACTTTCCGCAACCGGATTCGCCGACTATGCCGAGCGTCTCGCCCGGTAGGACGTCGAAGCTGAGGTCTGAGACCGCCTGCACCGTACCGGCTTTGGTCGGATACTCGACCACGAGTCCCTGCACGCTGAGCAATGCCTCGTCACCACGCAGATGGGCGGGTGCGCTACTCGTCATGGTCTTCACCTTCCGGAGGTAACTGTTGTCGCGGCCGTCTCCCCGATGGGATGCAGGCATGCGGCGGTGTGCCCGGTCCCCACATCGGCCAGTTCGGGACCGGTGGTTCGACAGTCGTCGTGCGCATGGTCACAACGTGGCGCGAAGCGGCATCCGGTGGGCAATGCGGTGGGATCCGGTAGTGCCCCGGGAATCACACGCAGCGGGGAGTGGCGGGGATGGTCGATCGTCGGTGTCGCTGCCAGCAGAGCCTGCGTGTAGCGATGACGCGGCGCATCGAACACATCGTGGGTGGCACCGACCTCGGCGAGCCGGCCCGCGTACATGACCGATACGCGGTCGGTACGTCCGGCGACCACGGCGAGGTCGTGCGAGATGAGGATCATCGACATGTTCCGTTCCCGCTGCACTCGTCGGAGGAGGTCGAGGATCTGACGTTGGATCGTGACGTCGAGGGCGGTCGTCGGTTCGTCTGCGATCAGCAGTTCGGGTTCGCATGCCAATGCGATGGCGATCATCACCCGTTGGCGCATACCGCCGGACATCTCGTGCGGATAGTTGCGCAGTCGTCGCTCCGGGTCCGGAACGCCGACCTCCTGGAGGAGGGTGAGCGCCCGTGCCCGGGCCTCGGAGCGTCCCAGCCCCAGGTGGCGCCGCATGCCCTCGGTCAGCTGTCGCTCCACCCGGACAACCGGATTCAGTGATCGGCCCGGGTCCTGGAACACCATGGCGATCTGGTTTCCCCAGATCTCGAGTTGGTCTTTCTTGCTCAGCGACAACAGATCTCGACCACGGAATGTCAGTTCACCCGAACGCGCCGAGTTCGGCGGCAGGAGCCCCATGATGGACTTGGCCAGAACGGATTTGCCCGAGCCGGATTCTCCGACGATGCCCGATGCCTCGCCGCCGTCGATGGTCAACGACACGTCGTCGACCGCGTGTACGGTACCGCGTGCGGTGGCTATGTGAGCGGACAGATTCCGCACCTCGAGTACGGGTGCACCGGTCATGGCAACCCCGTCCTTCCTGAAGTGATGGTCAGTTCATCCAGATGTTCTCGGGCAGTGGTGAACCCAGTGTGTAGAGATCCACACCGTGCACGTTGTCGGCGTAGGTCACCGACGGTGTCGCACGGATGTACCAGATGCCCGGGACGGTCGCGACAATGCGCTTCTGCGCGGCCTCATAGGCTGCTTTGCGCTCGGCCGGCGACGTTGCGACGCGGCCTTCGTCGAGGGCCTTGTCGAGTTCGGCGTCGTCGACCCCGAGAATGTTGCCGGGTGAGTTGCTGTGGAAGGCCATCCACAGCGGGAAGTCCGGATCCTGGATGATGGCCGATGAGATGGTCATCTGGAAGTCCCGGCTCGCGACACGCGCGGTCGCGGCGCCCAGATCGAGGACCTCGACCTTCACGTCCACGTTGTCGTAGGCGCTGAGCTGTGATTGGAGTCCCTCGGCGAGCATCCGACTCTCGGACGTGGGATAGGACAGGAAGGTGAACGACACCGGTTTGCCTTCCGCCGCCAGCTCGTCGAACAGCTTCTGCGCCTCGTCGGTGTTGCGCTGCTGCAGAGCGACGTCGGTGAAGAAGGGTGACTTGTCGTCGAACAGGGTCTGCGGCACGATGCCCTGACCGTCGTAGACGATCGTGTTCAGTGCGTCGAGATCGGTGGCCAGCTGCACCGCCTTCCGTGCGCGCGGATCGTTGAAAGGTGCCTTCTTCCAGTTCATTCCCATGTACTGTCCACCGCTGGTCGGCACCAGTTCGGTCTGCAGACCGGCCGCTTTCGCCTTCTCGAGGGCAGCGTTGTTGCTCTCCGACGCCAGATCGGCACCGCCGGTGGTCATGGTGTTGACGCGGGTGTTGCTGTCGGGCACGGTCTGGATCGTCAGCTTGTCGAGATATGGCTTGGGCGCGGCATAGAAGTCCGCGTTCTTCGAGAGCTCGATGGAGGCCTGCCGTGTCCAGTGCGTGAGGGTGAACGGCCCGGCCCCGACGGGAGACTCGTCGAATGCAGCGCGGCCCTTTCGCAGCGCGGTCGGGGACGCGATCCAGTTCAGGGAACTGGCAAGCAATGCCTGCGCGAACTGCGGATTGGGTTCCTTCATGGTGACCTTCAGCGTCGTCGGGTCGACGACTGAGGTATCGGCGATCTGCCCGGCCATCCGGATCGAGTTGGAGCCGAGGGCTGGGTCCCTGAGTCGATCCCAGTTGAACTTCACCGCTTCGGCGTCGAGCGGTGTGTCGTCGGTGAACACGAGACCTGGCCGCAACACCAGATCGAACGTCTTACCGCCGTCGGGCGTCGAGAAGTCGGAGGCCATCGTGTACTCGACGTCGAGGGTCTCCGGGTCGTTGATCATCAGCGTCCCGTACAGGGAGTTGCCCAGGGTCGCATGGTGCGCCCAGGTGTTCGACAACGCCGCGGGATCCAGGGAGCGGGGTTCGCCGAGTTGGATGGCCCGCAGCGTGCCTCCGGGAACCGGTGATCCACCGTCACCGGATGAGTCGCCCGACTCGGCGCCACCACCCCCACAGGCGGCGACGAAGACGGTCGCGGCCACGCCGACGGACGCGAGCAGCCGGGCTCGATGTTTCTTGCGGATCATCGTGGTACCTCTCGACGGGGGACGGGGTGACGGGTGCGGGGAATGCGCGAGTGCGCGACCGGGACTCGATGAGTCCGAGACGTCGCACCGGACGAGCGCGCGCGGGTGGTTTTCCGGTCAGTGCTGCAGGGTGCGGTCGAACGTGATGCGGAGATGATCGCCGAGAACGTTGAGGGCGAAGACGGTGAAGAAGATCGATACGGCGGGGACGAAGACCAGGTGTGGCGACGTGGCGAGCGCGTCTTTGCCCTCGCTGATCATCCCGCCCCAACTCGGCGTGGGTGGTGGGATGCCGAGGCCCAGAAAGCTCAACGAACCCTCGGCGACGATGAGAGCGGCCATCACGATGGGGAGGTAGGCGGCCAGCGGGGCCACCACATTGGGCAGGATCTCCTTGAAGAGAATCCGGGAATGACCGGCTCCCATGTTCTTTGCCGCTCGCACGAACTCACGTGACGACCAGGCCATCGAGTTCGCGCGCGACAACCGGATGAATGCAGGGATCACGACGAGCGTGAGGCCGAGCAGGATGGTGCCGGCACTCGGTTGCAGGATCGATGCGAGTGCGAGCAACAGGATCAGCGGCGGGAACGCGAGCATGGCGTCGGTGAGCAGCGAGACGCCGATGTCGAGCCGGCGCCCGAAATAGCCTGCGACGAGCCCGATCAGTGAGCCGATGACGAATCCGAACAGTCCCGCCATCGTGCCGACGACGAGGGAGACCCGGGCACCGTAGACGAGCCGGGAGAGTTCAGAGCGGCCGAACGTGTCGGTGCCGAGGAGTAGATCCAGAGATCCCCAGGACGGCCCGAGCCGCGGAGGACCTACCGGAGCGTCGTAAGGGGCGATGGGCAGGATGTTCGCGAACACGGCCACGACGATCACCGTGGCGAGCCATGCCACCGACAGCCACACCAGGATCGGTCGTCGCTTGCGGACCTTGGGTACGACAAGTGTCGTTAGCCGTTGTGCTGCAGTGTTGTTCGACTCGGCAGTCGTCTCGACGATGGTGTCGGTCATGCGGCGGCCGCTACCTTTCTGACGCGTGGGTCGATGAGCCCGTAGCTGAGGTCGACAACGGTGTTGATGAGCACGTAGGTGACTGCGATGAACACGACGATGCCCTGAACCATGATCAGATCCCGGTTCGTGATCGACGAGGCGATGAGTTGGCCGAGCCCGGGAAGCCCGAAGAGGGTCTCGACGATCACCGTGCCGCCGATGAGTCGGCCGAGATTCATCCCGGCCAAGGTGATCAGCGAGAAGGAAGAGGGCCGAAATGCGTGGCGGAACAAGACATAACTACTCGACATGCCCTTGGCGCGTGCGGCGGAGATGTAGTCCTCACCCAGGGTGGCGATGAGATCGGTGCGGAGGAGGCGATGAAAGGATGCGATCTCGGTCAACGAGATCGCGATCGCCGGCAGCAGCGCACTGCGAAGATTCTCGCCGAGTCCGTCGCTGATGTCCGACCATCCGAGCACCGGGAAGATCTGCAACTGGATGGCGAAGAAGTAGATGAGGACCGGGCCCGCGACGAATGCGGGGACGGACAGGAACACCGCGGAGAGCGCATTGATCCCGCGGTCGGTCAGGCTCCCCGGGCGAGATGCCGAGAGGACGCCCATCAGGATCGCCACGGCCAATGCGATGACCAATCCGAGCAATGCCAGTTCGAGCGTGACCGGAAGCCGTTCGATGATCGCGTCGGTGACCGACTGATTGGTCAGCGGTGACGAGCCGAGGTCGCCGCGGACCGCGTTCGAGAGCCAATCGACGTATTGGACGGGGACCGGTCGATCGAGACCGAGCTTCTCGTCCATCTCGGCAACTGCTGTGGGAGTGGCGTTTTCGCCGAGGATCACCTCTGATGCCGAGCCGGGGGCAAGGCTGAGCAGAGCCACGACCGCGATGGTCACCAACAGGACCACGACGATGCTGCGGCCGAGTCGCGATGCAACTGTGAGAAGCATGGAGGATCATCTTTCGTCTGCGCGACGGGCCGCTGGGGCGGCCTGGTACATGGGGCGGTCGCGAACTGGGCTGTGTTCGACCGGGGATGAGTCGTGCATCACGTGATGTGTCATGGGCGCCAGCTCATCTGGTGACGGCAGACACATTGTGATGACGGCGTGTGCTCGCTCGAGCGTAGGGAAATCGGACATTCATGGCAAGCATGGGTGGTGATCTCTCGTTTGGTCGGAATTGCTGATGACGGGAAGGAGGCGCGGTTCATCGCCCTCGATGCTTGTCGAGGGTGCGGTGATGGAAGATGTTGTAGGGCATCACAATTCACCAGAGAAGGTCGAATCATGATGCACTCGCGTCGATCTGGTGTCCGGTCGTGGGTGCCGAGCGGGCAGATCGCGGCGGGCGACGGCGAACGGTGCCGCCCGGGGTGAGGCGATGGGATGGCGGATGCGGCGCTGAGCTCCGCCGGGATGAACCTCCTCTGCTGGTGCGACACCGCGAGCGGCTGTCTGCTCCGCAGTGTATAAGAATGGCGTTCTATTTTTAGCGATAATCGGATTCTGATCCGCGCTGCTGCAGAGTGACTAACTTAACCCAAGAGTATGATTATCTCGGTCGGTGAAGTCAACGATGGCGACTCAGTCGTACAGGCTCACGGCAGTCCGGCCGCGACGTACGGCGTCGGCGGAATCCCAGGCCCTACCACGAGTTCGGTGCCCGCAGGTGCATCCCAGAGGGTGCTCTCGATGGCGGCGGCCACAGCGTCGGCACCCAGCATGGGCACTCCGGCGGCGCGGAACCGCTCGCGTGCACCAGCCGTCAGCGGTGTGTCGACGAGGCCCGGGCACACGGCGCTCATGGTGATCCCCTCGCGTGCGAGCGGTCCGGACAGGGCACGCACGAGGCCGATGACGGCATGTTTGGTCATGGTGTAGATCGGGTCCTGCTCGACGCCGTGCAGGGCGGCGAGCGAGGCCGTCACGGTGATGGAACCGCGTCCGTGGCGGCGCATCGTCGGCAGCGCGGCGCGAAGCCCCCACACGACGGCATGTTGATTGACCCCGACGACGGTGTGATAGCGCTCGACATCGAGGGTCGCGGGATCCTTGTCCACCGAGTTCATCCCGGCGTTGAGAACGAGTACGTCGAGGTCCTCGCCTGCCGCGTCCACGGCGCGGACCGAGGTCTCGGGTCGCGTCAGATCGCCGACGACGGCGATGCCTCCGATCTCGTCGGCGACGTCTCGCACGGCCGGATTGCGGTCGACCACGACGCAACGCAGTCCCGACCTCGACAGTCGACGCGCGGTCGCGGCGCCGATTCCGCCTGCCGCGCCGGTGATCACAGCTGTTGCGTCCATGCGCCACCGGTCCGTCACGGGTGGTCTCCGACACGGATCAGGATTTTGCCGATCGCCTGTCCGTCGGCAACGATCCGTAGCGCGGTGGATGTCTGCTCGAGGGGGTACTCGCCGCCCACGTGTGGTTCGACCGTGCCTGCCCGGAGGAGTTCGGCGAGTTCGTCCTCGTTGCGGGAGAACTCATCCGGTGCGATGTCGGTGAACTGGAAGCCCGCGACCGTCACGCCCTTGACGAGAACCAGATTCAGCGGGATGCGGGGGATGTCTCCGGATGCGAAGCCGATGGTGACGAAGCGCCCGCCGCGTCGCAGCGAGCGTAGCGCCGGTTCGGACAACGAGCCGCCCACCGGGTCGATGACGGCGTCGGCCCCGTCGCCGACCACGGCGCGTAGCGCCTCTCGCAGGTCGGTCCCACGGTGGTCGACGAGGTGGCGCGCACCGTGCCGCTGCGCGGCATCGAGTTTGTCCCGGGTGGAGGCCACGGCGACGACCTCGGCGCCCAGCGAGGTGGCCAGGGCAACTGCTGCCAGCCCCACACCACCGCCGGCACCGAGAACCACCACGGTGTCGCCCTTTCGGATCCCGGCGACCGATCGCAGCGAGTGGTAGGCCGTCCGGTACGCGACGCCGGCTGCGGCGGCCTGCCGGGTGGTGAGGTGCTCGGGAATCGGGGTGAGTCGGGCGGCGTCGACGACGACCTCCTGTGCAAAGGCGCCGAACAGGCCGGTACCGGTCACCCGATCGCCTGCCGACACGCCTTCGGTCCCGTCGCCGACCTCGGTGATCACACCAGCGAACTCGCTGCCCGGGATGAACGGCGTGGGGACGCTCACCTGATAGCGATCGGCGATCACCAGGACATCGGGATAGTTCACCGCCGCGATCTCCACCGCGACCCGGGCGGCCCCGGGAGTCAGTGCGGTGCCGGGAAGGTCGTGGATCTCCACCGACTCCGGCTCGCCGTATCGTGTGCACACCGCGGCCCGGAAGCCCATGTCAGCGGCCAGTCCACTTCGGCACGCGCTTCTCGATGAAGGCGGTCGCGCCTTCGCGCGCATCGTCGCTCGAGAACACCACCGACTGCCAATGCGGTAGTCGCTCGGCGACTTTCTCGGGGGATGCCACGGCCAGTCGGACCAGCTCTTTGCAGGCCGCCAGCCCCAGCGGGGCATTCGCGGCGATCCGCTCGGCGTGTCGGTGGGCGGCATCCATCAGTTGATCCGCGCCGACCACCTCGTTCACCAGTCCGAGCTCGTAGCCGCGTCGTGCCGTGATGAGCTCGCCGGTCAAGGTCATCTCGAGTGCGGCGCTCAGGGGGATGCGTGTGCCGATGTCGGTGCCGCCACCACCCGGGAACAATCCTCGTTTGCTCTCTGGCAGGCCGAATCTCGCATCGTCGGCGGCGACGATGAGGTCGCATCCCAACAGGAGTTCGAGCCCGCCACCGATGGCCGTTCCGTTCACGGCGCCGACGACCGGCACGGTGGTCTCACCGCGCACCAGGCGGTAGTAGGCGAGGGTCTCGGGGTCCTTGCCGCTGCCGATGTCACCGCCTTCGGTGAAGGTGCGCAGATCCATCCCGGCGCAGAAGGCGCGGTCTCCGGCACCGGTGAGGATGATCGTGGTGATGCCGGGGTCGTTCTCGGCGGCGATGAGCGCGGCACCGATACCTCTGATCATGGTGCCGGTCAGGGCATTGCGTGCGTGCGGGCGATTGAGGGTGAGGGTGAGGGTGCCGTCGCCCGCGGTTTGGGCGAGTTCGGTTCCCGGCGCGGTCATGAGCGGTAGTCCGTCGACTCGGCGAGTTCGGCTGCCGATCGCATCAGTTCGGGCACGATCGGTCCGAACGACTGCAGCTTGTGGTCGTCGCCTGCCCGCTGGAACCCCTGTTCCAGGACGATCGCGAGTTTCCATTTGGCCAGGACGAGATAGTAATCCAGGTCGTCGACCTGTCGACCGGACACGGTGGCGTAGTGCTGCACCATCTGATCGCGCGAGGGCATGCCCCGCAGGTCGACATAGCTTGATTCCGAGGCGGATTCGGCTGAGGTGTCCTCGGGCCACCCCTGCACCATCCAGGCCAGGTCGAGCTTGGGATCGCCGACGGTACCCATCTCCCAATCCACGATCGCCGACAGGCGAGCCGGTTCACCGTCCTCGAACATGACATTGGCGAACTGGTAGTCGCCGTGCATGAGGCCGGGGATGTAATCGATCGGACGGTTGTCCTCCAGCCACCTGGTGGCGACGTCCATCCCGTCGAGCTCCCGACCCTTGATCCGTTCGAAGAATCCGGTCCAGCGGCTGACCTGACGTTCGTGGAATCCGTCGGGACGTCCGAGGTCCTCGAGTCCCCGTGCGCGCCAATCCACCTTGGACAGCAGGGCGATGCCCTCGGCCAGTTGGTAACCGAGCTGCGCGCGCAACGACAAGTCCGACGTGAACGGCTCCTTCCAGCGCTTGTGTTCCATCGGCGACCAGCCCTCCACGAATCCCATGAGGTAGAAGGTGCGGCCGAGTACCGAGGGATCCTCGCAGGCCGCGATCGCGGTCGTGTGCGGCACCTCGGTGCCGTCAAGTGCTTCGATGATGCGCCACTCGCGCAGGATGCCCTTGTCGCGATCCGCGGGCGCAGCCGTCGGGGGTATGCGGATGACGCAGCGCTGCTCGCCACGACGGATCGAGTAGATCTCGTTCTGCGTCCCGCCGGAGAGGAACTCGGCGTCGATGGGTTCCCCCTTGCCGGGCAGCCCGGCTTCGTCCATCCAGTTCGCGAGTCGGTCGAGGTCGATCATCGGTTCCCCACTTCGTGTTCGAGGAAGTCTGCGTACTTGGCACGGGCGGCTTCTTCGCGGCGCGGAAGCCATTGGGTCGGCCACACATCGTCGGAGGGGCGGTGGTCGCGGAGCACCTGGCGGGCGACCGTGGTCTTGTGGACCTCGGTCGGGCCGTCGGCGAGCCCCATGACGCCCGCACCGTGGATCATCGTGAAGAAGGGCATCTCGTTGGTGACGCCGAGGGCGCCGTGCACTTGCATGGCGCGCCACGCGATGTCGTGTAAGACGGTCGGCATCACGATCTTCACGGCAGCGATGTCCTTGCGTACCTTTTTGTAATCCTGATATTTGTCGATCTCCCATGCCGTGTTGAGCACGAGCAACCGGAACTGTTTGAGCTGGGCATACGAATCCGCGATGTAGCCCTGCACGAACTGTTTGTCGGACAACGCACTTCCCGCGGTGGTCCGGCTGAGAGCTCGTTCGCACATCATGTCGATGGCCTTCTGGGCGAGTCCGATGGTCCGCATCGCATGGTGGATACGACCCCCTCCCAGCCGGGTCTGCGCGATCGCGAAAGCCTGACCCTCGCCCCCGAGCAACGACTCGGCGGGCACTCGCACGTCGTTGTAGTGGATCAGCGCGTGTGAGCCCCCGTTGACCGGTTCCCCGTAGAGTCCGACGTTGCGCACGATCTCGATTCCCGGTGTGTCGGTCGGAACGACGAACATCGACATGCCCTTGTAGGCACTCACATCCGGGTCGGTGACGACCATGACGATGAGGAACGACGCGGTCGCGGCGTTGGAGGAGAAGTACTTCCAGCCGTTGATGATCCAGTCGTCGCCGTCACGGGTGGCCCGGGTCTCGAATTGGGCCGGGTCGGCGCCGCCCTGCGGCTCGGTCATCGAATACGACGAGAAGATCTCACCGTCGAGCAGCGGACGTAGGTACCGCGCCTTCTGATCGTCGGTACCGAAGTGCGCGATGATCTCGGCGTTACCGGTGTCCGGGGCCTGGCAACCGAACACGACGGGTGCCCACGACGATCTGCCGAGGATCTCGTTGAGCAGTGCCAGTTTGAGCTGGCCGTGTCCCTGCCCGCCGAGTTCGGGCCCCAGATGCGTCGCCCACAGTCCACGCCGACGCACCGCGTCTTTGAGCGGATCGATGGCCTTGCGCCTGGCGCCCTCGAGCGGAACGAATTGTTGGTGTGGCCACACCAGATCGAGTGGCTCGACCTCGTTGCGGACGAAGTCGTCGGCCCACGTCAGGTGCTCCTGATAGTCCGGATCTGTCTCGAAATCCCAAGCCATGTCAGCTCCTCTCCGGATTGAGAATATAGTTCTCATCGTGCAGAATGCAATTCTGGAGTTTCCGTTCCGCGTTGTGGAGGTGGCATGAGGGCCGAGGACTTGTTCCATGTCGGGGTGGTCACGAACGATTCGGAGGCGACGCGACAATCGCTGAGTGCTCTGCTCGGCTACGAGTGGGGGCCCGATGTGGGATCGCAGGTCGAGGTGATGACGCCCGGCGGGCCGATCGCTACGGTCATGTCGTGCTCGTTCTCCGTGCAAACCCCTCGGATCGAGGTCGTCACCGAGGTTCCCGGCACGATGTGGACCGGCGGTGGTGGGGTCCACCACCTCGGCTACTGGTCGGACGACGTCGCCGCCGACCTCGGCGTGTTGGAGGAGAGCGGTTTCGTTCGCGAAGCCGTGCGCACCGGGCCGGACGGGGAACCGTTCTTCGCCTTCTGCCGCAACGATTCCGGCCTTCGCCTCGAATTGGTGACCCGGGCGGCGGAGCCGGGGCTGTCGCAATGCTGGTCGGGGCCGGGTCGATGACCGATCCGATGGTCTCGGACGACGGGTCGTCGGAGGTGGTGCGACGCATAGCCGCCCGCGCGGTCGCGAAGCGAACGGCCGGCTATGCCGACGAGGTGCGACGTCTCCTCGACGCCGGACGGGAGGTGATGGCCGACGCCGGGACCAGCTCACGGCCTCGGGTTGCCGACATCGTTGCCGCGGCGGGCTTGTCGAATGACGCGTTCTATCGGCACTTTCGGTCGAAGGACGACTTGGTCGGCGCCATTCTGCAGGACGGGACCGAACGGCTGCGCGGCTACCTGGCCCATCAGATGGACAAGGAAACGCAGGCTCGCGGTCGGCTGGCACGATGGGTGGCCGGAATCCTCGCGCAGGCCGACGCCGGCTCGGCGCAGACCACGCGCGCGGTGATGTGGAATGTGGGCAACATCAATGCGGAGAGCATGACGACGCCGCCGTCGGTCACCGCACACCTCGCGACGTTGCTGCACGACTCACTACGGGAATTGGGGAGTGCGCAACCGGAATTCGATGCTCGACTGGTGGCGCACGCGACCATCGGGATGCTGTCGGACTGCCTGTGGCAGCAGACGATACCGACGTCGGACGATGTCGACCGGATCGTCGCGGCGTGCCTGGGTTTGGTGGTCCGAGAGTGACCGCCGATACCTCGCGGACCCGTTTCCGTTGCGCGCAACGGGTACCGCACGGATGAGAAGTGATCACACGGTGAATCGACCAATGGAGGTCCTGGAGATGGAGATGACGCCCGGATGGCACGCCGCCCACACGCCGGACAGACCGGCGATCATCATGGGTGGTTCCGGTGAAACAGTGACTTACGCGGATCTCGAAGATCGGTCCGTACGGTTGGCGGCGGTGTTGCGCGCCAGAGGACTTCAGGGTGGCGACGGTATCGCGATCGTCATGGAGAACAACCGCGCATACCTGGAGGTGGCCTGGGCGGCACAGCGGAGCGGCCTGTACTACACGGCCGTCAACCGGCACCTGACGAGCGCCGAGGTCCAATACATCCTCGACGATTGCGGTGCTGTTGCGCTGGTCACCAGCGCTGCGATGGCTGCGGTTCTGGACGGGCTGGACCTTGCCGGGATCGACGTGCGGATCTGTACACACGGCGAGATCGAAGGCTTCGAGTCCTATGACGATGTCCTCGCCGAGGGTGCGGAACTGCCGCGCGCCGACGACGTGGAATGACGCGAGATGCTGTATTCCTCGGGGACTACCGGGCGGCCCAAGGGCGTACGAAAGCCTCTGTCCCGCAGCCCCCTCGGCGATCCATCCGCCGCCCCGGTGCAGATCGCGGCGGGACTTCGGATGACGAGTGAGGTGGCGGGTGCGGTCTATCTGTGTCCGGCGCCGCTCTACCACGGCGCCCCGCTCATCTTCGCCATGTCGTGGCACCGTCTCGGTGCCACCGTCGTCGTCATGGAGCGTTTCGACGCAGCGCAGTGTCTGGACCTGATAGAACGGCACCGGGTGACGACCGGTCAGTTCGTCCCGACGATGTTCACTCGTCTGCTGAGGCTCTCCGATGCGGACCGTGATGGTCGGGACTGCTCGAGTCTGCGCAGCGTGATCCACTCCGCCGCACCATGTCCCGTGGACATCAAACAGCAGATGATCGACTGGTGGGGTCCGATCATCAGCGAGTACTACTCGGGCACCGAGGACATCGGTACCACGTTCATCACATCAGAGGAGTGGCTGGCCCATCGTGGTTCGGTCGGCAGGCCGATGGAGGAATGCCACATCGTCGGCGCCGACGGCGAAGAGGTCCCGACGGGCGAGGTGGGCCGGGTCTTCTTCTCCGGCGGACGTCCGTTCGAATATCACAACGACCCGGCGAAGACGGCTGCGGCGATGAACGACAAGGGGTGGCGAACGCTCGGTGACATCGGGCATCTCGACTCCGACGGATACCTGTATCTGACCGACCGTGAGGCACACATGATCATCTCCGGTGGGGTGAACATCTATCCGCAGGAGACCGAGAACGTTTTGGCAGGCCATCCGGCAGTGGCCGATGTGGCAGTCATCGGGGTACCCGACGCCGAAATGGGGGAATCGGTGATGGCGGTCGTCGAGCCGGTCGACCCGGATGCCGACCCTGGGGAACTGGGTGCGGAACTGATCGCCTTCACCCGACAACATCTCGCCGGGTTCAAGTGTCCGCGCGCGGTCGATCTGGTCGATCGGTTGCCGCGTGATCCGAACGGCAAACTGTACAAGCGCAGGCTGCGGGAGAAGTACTGGGCCGATCACGATTCACTGATCGGGTGATCCGGGTGTGGTTCGGGTGGTCTCGATACGCCGCCTCGGCGGCTACTCGACCGGCGGTGGGGCGGTGGGGTCGGCTACTCGACCGGCGGTGCGACGGTGGGGCCGGCTGTTTGACCGGTGGTGGGGCGACTACTCGACCGGGGGTGGGGGCGGACAGCCCAAACCGATCAGAGGTTCGAGGAGGCCGAGATCGCCGTCGAGTTCCGCGGCGACCCCCCGGACCACCTCGACGTCTTTGCCGACGAACTGCCGTACCGAGCCGATGAACGCATCGACCGAACCCCGGCGCACGACCCCGGCGAGTGCGCGACTGTCTGCACTCGCGTGCGGAAGAGCGGACAGCAGTGCCGCCTCGTCGAGTCCGAGTTGCTCCCCGAGGGTGATCCCGGCGCGGATCAGACCGATCTGGGCAGTGAAGATCGCATTGTTGACCAGCTTCACACGTTGGCCGGACCCGAGCTCGCCGACCGGGACGACAGGATTCGCGTAGGCCGCGAGGGTCGGCACGACCTTCTCGACGGATCGATCGTCACCGCCGATGAATACGGTCAGCCGGCCGGCCGCGATGTCGTGTGGCCCCCCGCTGACCGCCGCGTCCACGACCGAGACACGCTGGGACGACAGCTTTTCGGCGACCAGTGCGGACGTGGTGGGACTGCCGGTGGTGTGGATGACCAGCGTGGTGCCCGCAGACGCGTACGACAGCAGCGGTGTGGACAGACACACCTCGCGCACCTGGTCGTCGGTGAGAACGGTGATCAGCACGACCTCGGTGGATGCGGTGACCACATCGGCGATGTCGGCGACCGGCAGTGCCCCGGCTGCGGCGAGTCGCTCGCGTACATCCCGGCTGCGCCCGAGAGCGCGCACGTGATGGCCGGCGTCGACGAGACGTGTCACCATGGGCAGCCCCATGCGACCCACACCGACGACACCGACCTCGGTCACGACTCCACGCCGATCCGGCGCAGCGTATCGTGTGCGGCCGCCAGGACGGCCTCTCCGGTCGTGCCTCGCACGTCGGAGGAGATGCCCTCGAGCAGGCCGACGTCCTTCTGGAGAAGGTTTCCCGCATAGGCGGCGATCCGGTCGAGGGAGCCGCCGGCATCGGCGATGCGTTCCAGCGCAAAGCTGTTCGACGTACCGTGGGTGATCACCTCGGCGAGGCGGGTCGCGTCCACACTCAGAGAACGGCCGAGGTCCAAGGTGTCCGACGCGGTCGCCAGGTTCGCGGTGAACAGGGCGTTGTTCAACAGCTTGGTGACCTGTCCGGAACCGAGTGGCCCGAGGTGGACGATCGGATCGGCGTAGGTCTCGAAGACCCGACGACAGGATGCGACCGACTCGTCGTCGCCTCCGACCATGACCAGCAACGAACCGGCCGCCGCGGCCCGCCCCCCGCCACTGACCGGGGCGTCGACGACGGACACGCCTTTCGCTTCGGCGATCTGCGCCAGCTGCCGACACGTTTCCGGGTGAACAGTACTGTGCACCACGATGATCCCACCTTCGGACATGCCCGACAGCACGCCGTCGGAGCCCGTCGTCACCTGCAGCACATCGTCGTCGCCGACCACACACAGGCACACCACATCGCTCGCTGCGCCCAGCTCGGCAGGCGAGCCGACGACCTTTGCCGCGGTCTCGGCATAGGGCTCGAGAGATTCGGGACGTCGTGCCCACAGCACGGTCTCGATCCCCGCATCGACGATGCGGCGGGCCATGGGCCCGCCCTGACTGCCCAGACCGATGAATCCGACTCTCACGAGTTCGTCTCCGTTCCTTCCGATGCCAACTCGGGAAAACTACGGAGCACCAGGCATTCCTCGATGAACGCCATGATGCGCAGGTGATAGGCGACCGCGGCGTGGCCGATGCTGAGGTTGTGACCGGCCCCGGCGATGGTGCTCACCTCGACGCGCGGTGCGGAGTCGAACAGTTTCGCAACGGTGTCCAACCCATCGGCGTCGCGGCGCCACACGTGTTCGTACTGAGCCGCCGAGAAGTGCACCGGTACTGCGACATTCGGGGCGAGCCTCGGGAAGTCCGTGGGCCACGACCGAATCGCGGAGCCCTCGAACGGCGGGGTGGGCGAGGCGAACGCCGCCCCTCCGATGATGGACTGTGGATAGAGCACGGCCGGCTCCCAGAGGAGTTTTCGCACACCGGCCGGCGCGGCGTTGCCCTCGTGGGTGCCCAGGATCTGGCGCGCCAGGGGTTGGTGTTCGACACCGGTGCCCGCGAGTTCGACACCGAGGAGCTCACCGCCGCGTTCGTCGGCCGCCGTCCGCACCGCGAGTTCGCAGCCGATGGAATGCGCCCACAGGAAGACACGGGCGCCGCGCTCGTCGTCGCGGAGCAGCGCATCGATCGCCGCGTAGGTCGCGTCGACACGGCTCTGCGGTGACACCAGTGCGGCGGCATGGTCTGCCGACGCCCCATAGCCCGGACGGTCGAGCGCGATCACCGTGAATCCGAGCGAGGCGCCCAGGCGCAACAGCGAATACTCCGGGTGCCCCGGGCAATCGAAGTACGCCGCCCGTGCCGCACCTCCGTGGATCGCGACGATCACGGCGCGCGGATCGTGCACCGAGGCGACCAGTGCCGACATCGCGATGCCGTTCACGACGACGGTGCGCGCGGCCACCACCGGGTCCCGCACAGGTTCTGGGACCGCCCAGGGTTCCGCAGTCACGCGGCACTCCGGAGCAACAGCACACCGCTGGGCGTCAGACCGCCGGAACTGACGACGCCCACGGACGCGTCGGCGACCTGTCGATCGCCCGCCTCGCCACGCAGCTGGACCACCGCCTCGTGCACCAGGCCCATGCCGTGGGTGCGGCCGTGGGAGAGCTGCCCGCCGTGCGTGTTCAGCGCGATCTGCCCCTCTCTGGAGATGTTCTTGCCCCCGTCGAGGAAGTCCCTGGCCTCACCGATCCCGCAGAAACCGAGTGCTTCGATCCAGGACAGACAGTTCATGGTGAAACCGTCGTAGAGTTCAGCGATCTGTACGTCTTCGGGACGCAGCGAGGTACGCGACCACATGTGCGCGGCCTGCCCGAGGACCTGGGGTTCGTGGGTGAGAGTGCTCTGATCCCAATCCATCCGTTCGATGATCTGGGTGCCGACGGCCTCGACGAGCACCGGTGGTTTGGCGAGATCGCGAGCCACGTCCGCCGCCGAGACGATCACCGCGACGGCCCCGTCGCAGGGCACGTCGCAGTCGAAGAGCCCGAACGGGGTGGTGATCGGACGCGCCGCGAGATAATCGTCCATGGTCATCGGGTCGCGGTAGACCGCAGTGGGATTCACACCCGCGTTGGCGCGCTGATTCAGCGCAATCCAGCCGAGGGTCTCCTTCGTCGTCCCGTAGCGATGGAAGTGGCGCTGGGCATTCTGCGCGAGTGTGTGCGCGGCCGACGTCGCACCGAAAGGAACCATCCAACTCTGGGTACGGGCCGACGGCTGGGTGATCTCACCCCGTTTGAGCAACTCGTTGTAGGTGGCCTCCCACACGGTTCGGTAGCAGAGGACGTGACGTGCCAGTCCGCTCGCGACGGCCATCATCGCCGCGATCACCGAACCTCCCGGGCCGAAGGTCTCGATGCCGCCGTTGTGCCACGTCGGACGCAGTCCGAGTGCCGCCTCGACGGGGGTCACCCCGCCCTCACCGAACCCGCCGACGTTCCCGCCGCCGGGATAGGTTGCGATACCGTCGATGTCGTCCATGGTCAGGCCTGCGTCGGCCACTGCCTGCTGACACGCGTCGACGGTCAGCGACAGCGGGGGGACCATGAGCCTGCGGCCGATCCGGGACATGCCGACACCCGTGAGTGCCACCTTGTCCTCGAACTTCTCGGCGGTGGCCATCGGCCGGACATACCGTGCGAAATCGTCGGGCGCGATCTCGTCGGTGGGCAGCGCCGCCGGTTCCGCTTGTTCGGCAACGGGCGTGAACACCGGCAACCAGACGTCGTCGATGTGCTGGAAGTCCACCTGTACAGTCATGCCCAGCCACAGATCGTCCGGATCGTGGTCGATGATGTTGGTGGTCAGGCGGATTCGAGGATCCTCGACGAGAGCCACCTGCGCCACCACGTAGGGAGGCGGGAGTCCGGGCAGGGCGAACCGGTGATTGACGGTGAAGCCCGCCAGCGTCCCGGTTCCGGAGACATCGCGGACGTCGAGGTCGGTACCGCGACAGTACCGACACACCGGTGCCGGCGGATGGATGAGCGAATCACATGCCCGACAGTGCTGGATCCGGAGTGTGTCGTCGGCCCCGGCCGTCCAGAAGAACCGGTTGGCCTCGGTGACCAGCGGCAGCGGGCGGGACGGTTCGTCGCCTGCCATCACTCGGATTTCTTTGCTCGGGCGATCGCCAGCGGTTCGGCGAGTCGCTCCTCGTCGATCATCTGCTGCAGTTCCACCAAGGTGTCGTCGAGACCTCGATGGGTTCGCGGACCGGGCGTGAACGTGGCAGGCAGGTGCCGCATGCCTTGGATGACGCCGATCGAGTCGTAGTGCACGGTGCCCTCGGGATCACATCGATAGTCGGGCATACGATCGAGGACCGCCACGAGCATCCGCTTGAAGACGGTGCGGGCGACGTTGGAACCGATGCATCGGTGGACGCCGAGACCGAAGCTGAAATGCCGGTTGCCGCCACGGTCGAGATGCATGCTGTTCGGTTCGTCGAACAGCTCCGGGTCCCGGTTGGCCATCGCCCAGGACAGCCAGAGTCGTTCTCCTTCACGGAATTGAGTGTCCGCGACGTCGCAGTTCTCGGCGATGGTCCGTCCGTCGCCGGCTGCGGGGGTGAAGTAGCGAAGGAACTCTTCGGTCGCACCGTCGAGGAGGTCGTCGCGGTCGGCGCTGAGCCGAGCACGCTCGTCGGGGTTCTCCGAAAGCCATTCGAGGGCATGGGCGGTCAGTGCGGTGGTCGTGTCGAATCCACCGCCGATCACCAAGCTCAGGATGCCGAGCAGCTCCATGTCGTCGGGATCGCCGCCGTGGAAGTTCTCGTTGGCGACGGCGCTGATGATGCCGGGCCGCGGATTCTCCCTGATCTCGAGCATGTTGGTGATCAGGTCGATTCCGAGTTCGCGGTGGAGCTCGGCGATGCGCGGCGCGTCCGGCGAGTCCGGCGGGGTGTACACGGCAGCGTGAGTCGGCTCGTTGTAGATCGTCCACCGGTCGATCGGGATGCCGAGGATCGCCAAGGTCAGCACGGCGGGCACCACGTTGGCGAGCTCGTCCACGAAATCGATGCGCCCGGACTCGATCTTCTCGTCGATGCAGGCGTGGACGACCTTGTCGATGAACGGAATCCAACGCTTCACCGCAGCGGGGGACAGGTACGGGTTGAGGATCTGCCGGTAGAACTTGTGCTCGTCCCCGTCCATCTCGAGGATGCCTCCGCGGACACCCGACGCACGCTCGGCGGTGGGGATCATGATGCCCTTGTATCCGTTGCGTTCATTGCGGACGTCGTGGTCGTTGGACACGTACGGGCAGCGAGCGAGTTCGAAGACGGCGTCGCTGCTCGCGGCCACCCAGTGGCCGTCGTAGGTGTCGCTCCACGCCACCGGGCACGATTCCTGCATCTCACGCGTGGTGTCGAGGAACCTCTCCCGATAGTCAGCGGAATGCCGGTCGAACGAATACTTGTTTCTCTTGCGCTCGTCGTCGACGATGCTGTCCGCAGTCATCGCGTCAACCTCCGTGTGGTCCGAAATGGTCTGTCATGCTTGTGGTCTTGTCATTCCTCGATGGAAATGGCCTGCTCCGGGCAGGACCGCACCGCTTCGCGGACCTTGGCCTCCTGCTCGGTCGGCACGTCTTGTGCCACCGGCGTGGAATGCCCGTCCATCTCGTCCAACTCGAACATGTCGGGTGCGATCATGGCGCACAGCGTGTGGCCCTGGCACCGGGCGCCGTCGACGAATACTTTCACGTGATCACTCCTGTGGGCTGGGTGATCCGCTGTGGGGCAGGCAGATTCCGCGACTGCCCCACAGCGGGGTAGCGGTCAGATGTGGAAGTCGTACCACTTGAGGTATCCGCCGGCGTCCACGCGCATCTGCATGCCGGTGACGTAGCGGGCCTCCTCGGAGGCGAGGAACAGGACGGTGTTGCTGATATCGGTGGGTTCGACCCACGGGGTCGGCATGGCCTGCTGCACGTAGAACGCGGGGGTGGCGTCCTCGCGCGTCGGTGCCTCGAGGTCGGGACGGAACGAACGGTACATCGGTGCGCTCTGCAACATGTCGGTGTTGCAGTTGGTCGGATGGATCACGTTCGCCCTGATGCCCCGCGGCGCCAGGTGTGTGGCGAGCTCGTGGATGTATTGGGACAGGGCACGCTTGGAGAACACATAGGCGACGCCGCCGAGGTCCTTGCCGGGCTGGTCGACCTTGCTGATGTCCATCAGGGCCGCGATCGAACCCGTGGCGATGATCGACGCCCCCTCGGTGAGGTGGGGCAGTGCCACCTGCACAGCGTTCATGGTGCCGATCAGGTTGGTGTCGACGACATCGGTCCAGGCCTGCACGGCCGGTTCGCCCTTCATGCCCGCGACCCCGGCCTGTGCGACCACGATGTCGACCTTGCCGAGCTCATTGATCCCGCGTTCGAGGGCGGCCCGCAGCTGCGGGGCGTCGCGGACGTCGGCCTGTGCGGTGACGATGCGCCGGTCGTGTTTCTCCACGAGGCGTGCGGTTTCCTCGAGATCCTCGGGGGTGGCCATCGGATAGCCGATCGAGTCGATGTCCTTGCAGAGGTCGACCGCGATGATGTCGGCACCCTCCTCGGCGAGTCGCACCGCATGACTTCGCCCTTGTCCCCGTGCCGCTCCGGTGACGAACGCCACCTTGCCCTCTACGCGCCCCATGATTGTTCCTCCTTGTTCGAGCCCCGCTGGGTTGTGTCCGGCCGCAGCGCCTCGGGTGCGCGCGGCCGAGCTGTCTAGGTGTTGCGTCCGCCGTTCACGCCGAGGATCTGGCCGGTGATGTAGCCCGCATCCTCGGAGATCAGGAAGGCGCATGCCGCGGCGATGTCCTCCGGTCGTCCGACGCGACGTACCGGGGTTCGCTGAATGTGTTCTTCGACGGTGCCGCCCAACCGTTTCCGGCCCTCGGCGTTGCGCAGCATCGGGGTGTCGACGAAGCCCGGTGGCACCGCGTTCACGGTGATCCCCTTGGGTCCGAGCTCCAGGGCGAGAGCCTTGGTCAGTCCGTTCACGGCAGACTTCGCGGCGACGTAATGGGTCATGAACGGCTGGCCGGAATGCGCGCTCGAGGACGAGATGTTCACGATCCGACCCCACTCGGCATCGAGCATGTCGGGCAGGACCGCCTGGATGCAGTGGTAGACGCCGTTCAGATTGACGTCGATGACCCGGCTCCACTCGGCGAAGTCGATCTTGGTGAATCGCTGGAAGCCATCGACCCCGGCGGCGTTGACCAGAACGGTGATGGGCCCCAGGCTTTCCCGAATGCCCGCGAGCGCGGCGTCCACCTGAGCGCGATCGGTGACGTCGGCGGCCTGGGCGAGTGGTCCGTCGTCGGCGGGCTTCAGGTCGATGGTCGCGACGTGGTACCCCTGACTGCGGAGTCGTTCGGCGACAGCGGCTCCGATGCCGGACGCACCGCCGGTGACGACAGCATTCTTCATGACCAGGCCTCATCGCCGGCGATGGTGGTGCGGTGCATGAGCCGCTCCGACGACGGGTCATAGGGCAGCGCCCGATGCAACATGCCGGTGTTGTCCCAGATCACGACGTCCCCGACCTCCCATTCGTGAACGTAGGAGAACCGCTCCTGGGTGGACCATGCGAGTAGTTCGTCGAGGAGTTCGCGGCTCTCCTCGGGACGCATGCCGACGATGTGATCGGCGGTCGCTCCGATCACCAGAGAGCGACGGCCGTCGCGGCGGTTCCAGACCAGGGAGCTCTCGTGGCTCGGGAGCTTGCGCCAATTGGCCACCTGCTCATCGGTGGGGTCGGGATTCGCGAGGCGTTGGGACGCCTCGAAGGTGTGCACCACGCGCAGACCCTCGTAGCGCTTGCGGTCCTGTTCGGGCAGGTTCTCGTACGCGGCATAGGTGCTCGCGAATTCCGTTCCGCCGCCGACCATCGCGACGTGGCGTGCGGTGAGCATCGTGGCCTTGGCCGGTACGTCGTTGGTGGTGTCGTCGATGTGCCAGTGGAAGGTCCCCTTCAGATACTCGGCCGACGGGGTCTTCGTCGGATCGAGCGAGACGGTGAACACCTCCTTACCCGCGGGGGCGAGCACGGGGCCGAGCTGCTTGCTGAAAGCGACCTGGGCCGGGTCGTCGAGGTGCAGGCCGCGAATGAGCAGGACGCCGCGCCACTTGAGTGCTTCCAGGCATCGCGCGATGACCGCTGGGTCGTCGAGACTGTCGATCCCGCTCACCTGTACGCCGAGCGCGGGACCGAGGGCTGTCGTCTGGATCACAAGAATACCCCTTTCGTTGATGAGAACCGTACTCTCGCATCTTGCCAATCTGCAAGCAATTCGAAGCGTTTGCCGTGCAGGTGACGCATTGTGGTCTCGACGTGGGGTTGTGGTCGACGGTGTGATTCGATGACGGACTTCTTGCCTGAGTGGCTATACCGTGCGCGGTCCGGCTGCTACAGTTCGTGGCGTGCGGATGTGGCGTTTGCCACAATTGAGAATCACATTTCCGAACGGAGTCTGCGGTGAGTCAAGAAACAGTGGCGAACACGGCGACCGATTCCGCCGGGGCACCGATCGCCAAGCGGGTGCTGATCGACGGCGAATTGCTCGCACTCGAGCCGACCTTCACCTCGGTCAATCCGGCGACCGGTGAGGTGCTGGGCACCGCTCCCGACGTCGGGGTCGAGGAGACCGAACGAGCGATTCGGGCGGCCCGTCGGGCCTTCGACGAATCCGGTTGGGCGACCGACATCGACATGCGTGTCCGGTGCCTCGATCAGCTTGCCTCGGCGCTGCGCGAGCACGCCGAAGAGCTGCGTGAGCTGACGATCGCCGACGTCGGTGCCACCCGGATGCTGACCTACGGCAACCAGCTCGATGCGCCGATCGGCATCGTCGAGTACTACGCCAAGATCCTGCGCGACCACCCCATGACCGAGGAGCTCGAGAGCATCGAGATCCGCGGCGAGACGCATCGTCGGTGGGTAGAGAAGGAAGCCGCGGGTGTGGTGTCGGCGATCGTCGCCTACAACTATCCCAACCAGCTGGCCTTCGCGAAACTCGCACCGGCGCTGGCGGCGGGCTGCACCGTGGTGCTCAAGGCGGCGCCGGCCACCCCACTCATCACCTTGGCGCTCGGCGAGATCATCGCCGAGCACACCGACATCCCAGCCGGGGTGGTCAACATCCTCTCCTCCACGTCGGTGGACGTGGGTAAGACGATGACCACTCATCCCGAGGTGGACGTGGTCACGTTCACCGGATCGACCACGGTGGGCAAGGAGATCATGGCGGCGGCCAGTGCCTCGCTCAAGAGGGTCTTCCTCGAACTCGGCGGCAAGTCGGCGCTGATCGTGTGCGACGACGCGGACCTCCAGAAGGCCGCCCAGTTCGCCGCGTTCACCATCTGCTCGCACGCGGGTCAGGGATGCGCGTTGACCACGCGGCTGTTGGTGCCGCGCGAGCTGCACGACCAACTGGCCGAGATGGTGGGTGCGATGCTCGACCACGTCACCTTCGGTGATCCGAGCGATCCCAAGATGTACATGGGGCCGCTGATCAGCGAGCAGCAGCGCGACAAGGTCGACGGCATGGTGCAGCGTGCCATCACCGACGGCGCCCGTCGAGTGCGTGGTGGAAATCGGGTCGAGCCCGGATTCTTCTACAGTCCAACACTTCTCGCCGGTGTCGATCCGAACAGCGAGATCGCGCAGGAGGAGGTCTTCGGCCCGGTGCTGGTCATGATCCCCTACGACGGCGACGATGACGCCGTCGCGATCGCGAACAACTCTCGATACGGATTGTCCGGTGGGGTGTTGTCGGAGAACGAAGAGCGTGCGATCGCGATCGGTCGGCGTATCCGGACCGGCACGTTCAGCGTCAACGGCGGCAACTATTTTGCTCCCGACGTCCCGTTCGGTGGCTACAAGGAGTCCGGTATCGGCCGCGAGATGGGACGCGCCGGGCTCGAAGAGTTCCTCGAACTCAAATCCTTTGCCGCGACGGTGAAGTCATGAAGCCGCTGGAGGGCATCCGCGTCCTCGAAGTCGCGATGTACGGATTCGTGCCCTCGGCAGGCGCGGTCCTCGCGGAGTGGGGCGCGGAGGTCGTCAAGGTCGAGCATGCCGTCAACGGCGATCCGCAGCGCGGCCTACGGCGCACCGGCACCTTCGTCGTCGAGGGCGACGTCAATCCCAATGTGGAGCACGCGAATCGGGGCAAGCGCAGTATCGGGCTGGACATGTCCAAGCCCGAGGGGCGCACGGTCCTCGAAGAATTGGTCAAGCGTTCGGACGTGTTCCTGACCAGCTTCCTGCCCAAACCGCGGCAGAAGTTCGCCATCGACGTCGACGACATCCGTGCCATCAACCCGAAGATCGTCTACGCGCGGGGCAGCGCACTGGGCCCGCGCGGGGTGGAGTCGGATCGCGGTGGCTACGACATGACCGCTTTCTGGTCACGCGGTGGGATCGCGGCGACGCTGACGCCGCCGGGTTATGACGGCATCATCAACCCGCCCGGGCCGGCGTTCGGCGACACGATCTCCGGCACCAATCTGGCCGGCGGAGTGGCGGCCGCGTTGTTGAAGCGCGAACGCACCGGCGAACCGTCGGTGGTCGACGTCTCGTTGCTGGGCAGCGGACTGTGGTCGATGGGCCACACGGTGGCGCTGTCGCTGTTGCTCGACAAGGAGATGGAAGCGCCGAAGCCGGGACAGCATGGAGCACTGACGAATCCGCTGTCCGGTCTGTACAAGACGGCCGACGACCGTTACCTCTCGTTCGTGATGCTGCAGCCGGGCAAATTCTGGGCGGATGTGTGCGAGCACATCGAGCGCCCGGATCTGATCGACGATCCCCGCTTCGCGACACCGTCGGCACTCGCGGAGAACACCGAGGAGGCGGTGACGATCCTGCGTCAGGTCATCGGTGAACGGCCGCTGGCCGAGTGGACGGAGCGCTTCGCCACGCTCGCCGGGCCGTGGGCGCCCGTCCAGGACTCGCGCCAGGTCGGCGACGACGCACAGATCAGGGCGAACGAGTACATCGTCGACGTCGGTGACCTCGAACTCGTCGGCAACCCAGTGCAGTTCGACGTGAGCGCACCGGCCGCAGGCCGGGCTCCGGAGTTCGCGGCGCAGACCGACGACATCTTGCAAGAGCTCGGGCTCGGGTGGGATCAGATCATCGAACTGAAGACCGCGGGCGCGGTCACCTGAGGGGAGTAGACGATGCCGAACGTCACCTCTATCGGAACCTACCTCCCGTGCTGGGGCGGTGACGAGGGCCGCGTCACCGGTGATGACGAGGACGCCATCACCCTCGCGGTGGAGGCCGGACGTGCCGCGCTGAGTACCGGTGCCCCCGTGGCCTCGGTCGTCGTGGTGAGCCGCGACCTACCGCTGCTGGAGAGCAGCAATGCGGCTGTTCTGTTGGCCGGACTCGACCTGGACCCGGAGCTCGAGGTGACCGAACGCCTCGGGGGTGCGCCGGCGACGCTCGACGCGTTGAGTTCGGCCCGCCCGCGTACGTTGGTCATCGGCGTCGACCTCCAACCTGCCGGTGCGGCAGCGGTGTTGACCGCCGATCGTGGCCTCAACGTGCGGACGAGTGCGCGTGTGGCCCGCAGCCTTCCGGTGCGCACCCGCAACACGACGGGCGCCGTGCACGACTACGGTGACCCGCGCCTGTTGCACGACCGCGGACTCGTCGCGTCCCTGGCCGCGTCCTGGCTGGAGAAGCCGACCGTGGTGGCCGGCGTGGACCGCAAACAGGCCGCGAGGCTCGCCGAGGTCGATGCGGATGTCCCCACCCTGGGAGCGAGTTCGGGTCTGTTGGCGCTGGCCGTCATGGCCGAGCAGGGCCTGACCGGCAGTCTGGTGGCGGTCGAACAGGCCAGCCTGTCGGGTATCACGGTGGCCGAGGGGGACGTCGAGGTGTTCCGTCGAGAGCCGCCGTCACGTCCGAAGTCCGAGGAACCGGTCGCCTCCGACGACGAACTGCGCATCTCGCTGGCCGCCTACGAGCGGGCATTCGAGGCCAAGGTGCGGTGGGAGGCCGGTCGGTTCACCGGTAGCGATGATCTCGATTTTCCCCCGCGCTATCACGTGGATGCCGACGGTTCGTTGCGCACCGACTACGAGCTGGTCCCTCTGCCTCGTGCCGGATCGGTGTATTCCGAAGCCACCGTTCATGTTCCGGTACCGGGCCTCCCGTCACCGTACTCGCTGGTCCTCGTCGAACTCGACGATGTGGGGGTGCGCGCCCTGGTCAAGGTGACCGGAGCGCACGTTGGGCTGGTGGGCATCGGTGACCGCGGGCGGTTGGTGTTGCGTCGTCTGGCGGTCCGGTCGGGAGTGCCGGACTACGGATATGCCTTCGAGCCGGAAGGAGCTGTCGCATGAGGCGCGTCGCGATCGTCGGGGCCGGGATGACCCCGTTCGCCGAGCATTTCGCACTCGGGGTCAAGGATCTCGTTCCGATGGCATTCGCCGACTGTGTCGCATCGGTGGACAAGGGGATCGACAAGCACGAGATCGAGGCGGCATGGTTCGGCGCCGTCGGGCCCACGGACGGGTTCGCGTCGGGCATCGTGGCGGATTCACTCGGCATCGACGGAATACCGGTCACCCGGGTGGAGAACTCGTGTGCCACCGGGAACGACGCGGTGCGCAACGCGGTGTACGCGATCGCGTCCGGCGCGGTGGACGTCGCGCTGGTGGCCGGAGCCGACAAACTGCGCGAGACGGCGTCGAAGAACGTGCTCTGGGAGTGGGAGGCCGTCTCGCGAGACATGGCGTGGGAATATCCACTCGGCCTGGTCGCGCCGGCCGGTGTGGCGTTGCACGTCAACCGGTACTTTCACGAATCACCCGCCACCCGTGAGCATCTGGCGATGGTGTCGGTCAAGAATCATCGTCACGGCGCCACCAACCCGAAGGCGAGACTCCGGTACGAGATCACCGCGCAGCAGGCGTTGTCGGCGCCGACGGTCGTTGAGCCATTCAGCGTCTACGACTGTGCGCCGCTGAGTGACGGTGCGGCAGCGTTGATCCTGGTGGCCGAGGACATCGCCGACCGGTACACCGGCAGGCCGGTGTGGGTGGACGGCGTCGGCCTCGGTCTGGACTCGATGATGCACCAGCACAAGACCGATCTGACCACCTTTCCCGCGACGGTGCGCGCCGCGCAGCGGGCCTTCGCGATGGCAGGCATCTCGCCTGCCGACGTCGACGTCGCCGAGGTGCACGACTTCTTCACCGGCATCGAGCTCATCAGTTACGAGGATCTCGGCTTTGCCAACCGGTTCGAGGGGTACAAGTTGCTGGAGGCCGGCGAGACCACGATCGGTGGCAAGATCCCCGTGAACACCAGCGGGGGCCTGAAATCCAAGGGACATCCGCCGGGTGCCACGGGTGTGGGTCAGTGTGTCGAGCTGTTCGAGCAATTGCGCGGCCACGCCGTCAACCAAGTCGACGGCGCCCGAATCGGACTGGCACACAACGTCGGTGGCCCGACGTCGGTCGCGGCGGTGACGATCCTGCGCGGTCCGGCGGCGTAGCGGGATCGCTCGTCGGGTAGGTCGCGGTGCAGGCTGGGGTCGGAGTCCGGTTGTCGGAGGTCGTATCGAGATCTCGATACGATCTCCGCTAGCGCTCCGATCTACTCGATCGGCGTTGGGTGACTTGACCTGCGGTGGGTGTGCTGTGACTTGAACCGGCGGTGGGTCGACTTGACCGGCGGTGGGGGTGCTGTGGACTTGACCCGGCGGTGGGTCGACTTGACCGGCGGTGGGGTGCTGCGGACTTGGCCGGCGGTGGGTGTGCTGTGGACCTGACCCGGCGGTGGGTGTGCGTGGTCTCGGTCGGCGGTGGGTAGGCCGCGGTGAAGTCACCTGCGGCGCAACAGGTCTTTGTGAACCTTGCCCGTGGCGGTGAGGGGCAGTTCGTCGAGGAACACCACCGATCGGGGCGCCTTGAACCCGGCCATGCGTTCGCGTGCGAAGTCGAGGATCTCGTCTTCGGTGACCTCGGCGGCGGCCACGACGAACGCCTTGCCCACCTGCCCGAGCCGCTCGTCGGGAACCCCGATGACCGCGACCTGCGCCACGGCGGGATGGTCGAGGAGATAACTCTCGATCTCGGCGGGGTAGGCGTTGAAGCCGCCGACGATGAACATGTCCTTCTTGCGTCCGATGATCCGTAGGTGACCGTCGTCGTCGAAGGCACCGAGATCGCCGGTGTGTAACCAGCCCGCGGGATCGATGGCTTCTGCGGTGGCGTCGGGGTCGTCGAGATACCCCTGCATCACGTTGTACCCGCGGATGAGTACCTCGCCGTCGTCGGCGATCGCGATCTCGATGTCGGCACACGGCGTGCCGACGGTGGCAGCGATCTGCTCGAACGTGTCACCACGCCGAGACGCGGTCACCGTACCGCCCTCGCTGAGACCGTATCCGGTCATGATCGTCTCGAAGGGGAGTTCCTCGTGCATCCGTCGGATGAGTTCGACGGGGATGTCGGCCGATCCGGTGACGGCGGCCCGTAGCGACGACAGATCCCAGGTGCTGCGATCCGCCGACAGCAGCGACTGGTAGAGCGTCGGCGGGCCCGGAAGCATGGTGATCTGTTCGTCGGCAACGATTGTCAGCACCGCGTCGACGTCGAACACCGGCACCGGATAAATCGTGGCCCCACGAATGAAGGCGGCGATCATGCCTGCCTTGTAACCGAACATGTGGAAGAACGGGTTGACGATCAGATAGCGGTCACCGGTGCGGAGATCGGCCAGGTCGCACCATTCGGAGAACAACCGCAGAGTCTGACGATGATTCGTCATGACGCCCTTGGGGCGGCCCGTGGTGCCCGAGGTGAACATGACGTCGGCGATGTCGGTGCCGTCGAGTTCGGCCTGGAAGGGCTCGCCGTCGTCGAGGAAGCCAGAGGACAGATCGATGACCGGCACCGTCGTGGACGGCGTGAAATCCTGGCCGAGGAAACCCTTCTGGACGAGGAGAAGTCGCGCCGAGGAGCGGACGAGGATGTCGTCGGCCTCGGCCTGCTTGTAGCGCGTGTTGATCGGCACCAGGGTCGCGCCCGCCGTGAGCAGTCCGAAGGCCGCGATGATCCAGTCGGCCGAGTTCGGCGCCCAGATCGCGACGCGGTCGCCCTTGACGATGCCGAAACGGTGAAATGCACCGGCCGCCCGAAGAATTCGATCCGTGATCTCCCGGAAGGTCAGGCGCCGTGAACCGTCGACGACCGCTTCGGAATCTCCGAAGCGGTCGCCGGCGGACAGGACCATCTCGGGGATGGTCTGCCACGTCATACCTTGAGTAGCCTCGCCATGTTGCCGCCCATCACGAGCTTCTGGTCCTCGAGGGGCAGATGCTCGATGTGGCTGATGTACGTGGTGGGTTCGGCCAACCCCTCCGGATGCGGATAGTCCGAACCGAACAGCACACGCTCGGCCCCGATCAGGGCGGTCAGCTTGCTGAAGTCCTCTTCCCAGAACGGACTCACATGGATGCTCTTCTTGATGGCCGCCACCGGATCTTCCATGCCGAAGCCCTCGGGGGCCTTCTTGTAGACGTCGGTCAGCGTCTGCAACACGTGCGGCAGCCAGCTCGCGCCGTTCTCGATCACGGCGATCCGCAGCTCCGGGAAGCGCAGCAGCGCACCGTGGCACACCCATGACGCCACCGCGTCCTGGATCGGGCGCCACTCACTGACCATGCGGAACGCATTGGTCACGAACGGCAGCATCTCTGCGCCCGTGCCATCCCAATCCTGGTTGTAGCGTGCGTAGCCGCTGTCCGACGAGTGCTGTGTGACAAGAACATCCAGTTCGACGACGCGCTTCCAGAACGGGTCGAACTCGGGGAGCGCGAACGACCGTGGCCCCTTGAAACCGGGGACCGGCGCCGGGCGCACGAGGATGGCCTTGGCGCCCCGCTCGACGCACCATTCGAGCTCTTCGATGGCCTTGTCGACGATGGGGAGGCTGATCACCGGGACGGTGAAGATCCTCTCCTTGTAGTTGAACGACCAGGTCTCGTACAACCACTGGTTGAGTGAATGGACGACCGCATGGATCAGTTCCGGGTCGTGCCGCATCCGCTCTTCGACCAGGCTCGCCAGTGTCGGGAACATCAGTGTGCGGTCGATCTTCAGCTCGTCCATCAACTCCAGGCGAGGAGCGGGCTCGCGGAATGCCGGCGGCGACTTGATCGGCTTGCCGAAGATCTCTCGCTTGCTCTTGCCGTCGGGGTTGCCGTTCTTGAAGTAGTCCTCCATCGCGCCGGGCCGGGCGACGACCTCGAACGTCGGATTGGGGATGTACTCGCTGATCTGTCCCTGGATCGCGATCTTGGTGCGACCTTCCACCTCGACGTACTGGATGGCCTTCTTGTACTTGTCGGGGAGGAACTTGGTGAGGGCCTCTTTGGTCTCGTACAGGTGATTGTCCGCATCGAACAGCGGGTAGGGCAGTTCCTTGGATGTCACGGAAGATCCTCCTTTTCTCTCTGAGAGAATCGTATTCTCTCTAAGCGGTGGCCGCAATGTTCTTTCGGACCAAGAATTTCTGCACCTTGCCGCTCGCGGTCCGCGGGAAGTCGTCGACACGGTGCAGTTCCTCGGGCCATTTCTGCTTGGCCAGCCCGATCTGGGCGAAGTGGGCCTGGATGTCCTCGATGGTCGGCATCGGATGGTCGGGTCGCAGTCGCAACACGGCGGCGACGTGTTCGCCGAGGCGGGGATCGGGTGCGGAGACCGCCGCTGCCTCGGCGACGCCGGGCATCCCGAGCAGGGCCTCCTCGACCTCGAGCGCGCTGACGTTCTCACCGCCGCGGATGATGATGTCCGCCTTGCGGTCGGTGATGCACAGGTAGCCGTCATCGTCGAGCGTGCCGATGTCACCGGTGTGGTACCAGCCGTCGGCGTCGAAGGCACGCGCGGTGAGCTCGTCGTCGGTGTATCCCATGCAGAGGTCCGGTCCGCGACTGAGGATCTCGCCGTCCTCGGACAGTCGGACCTCCACGCCCGACAGTGCGTGGCCGTCGGTGTGGTTGCGCTTGTCGGCGGGCTCGGTGCAATAGGAGCCGGTGATCGAAGGGTGCTCGGTGCTTCCGTATGACCGGAACACGATGATGCCGAGGTCGGACAGTCTCGTGGTGATGGCGCTGGGCACCGACGAACCGCCGAGTCCGGCATATCGCATGTGGGACACATGATCCGGGGTGAAGTCGGGATGGTCGATGAGGCTGGTCATGAAGTAGGTGGCGCCGCCACCGACGGTGAGGCCGTCGGTGCGCATCAACCGCAGTGCCTCGCCCGGGTTCCAGACGTCGGTGAGGTTGATGGGAGAACCGTCGAGGACGGGGATGAGGAAGGCGTTGACCATTCCGATGAAATGTCCGACGGGTGCCGCGGTGAGCTGATTGCCCCGGTCGTCGGGATACATGTCCGAGAGTTGACGGGTCTCGTGGCCGAGTGTCCGGTGGCTGTGCAGAACACCTTTCGGGTTGCTGGTGGTTCCGGACGTGTAAGCGATGAGGGTGCACGAACCGGGGTCGGTGCGGACATGTCCGGTCATCGGTTCGTCGGCGAGGAGGTCGTCGAACGTGCGATCGACGATGCCGACGATCGGGATGTCGGTGGTCACGTCGTGATCGTAGGTGAGGTTTCCGAAGCGTTCGGCGCCGATGAACACCTTCGGCTCGACGTCGCGCAGGATGTACGAGATCTCCTTGCGCCCATAGAAATGCACGATCGGTACGACGGCTGCTCCGAGCATCGCGGACGCCCAGAACGTGGCTGCGGCCTCCATCCAGTTCGGCAATTGGAAAGCCACCACATCGCCGGGTTGCACGCCTCGGTCGGCCAGCCCGGTCGCGAGTCGTCGGGCCACGAGTTCGACATCCGCGAAGGTGCCCGCCCATGGCCGCAACGCCGAGTGGATACGGAACGGCGTGTCCGGGGCGGCGGCCAGGCCGGCGGTGAGCATGTCGCCGATCGTCTCGTCGGTCCACCATCCGTTGGCCCGGTAGGTTGCGGCGAGTTCGGCGGGAATCTCTCTCATCGGGATCTCCAAGCGTGACGATGTCGGGCTGACTGATGATGATATTCTCACAAAGTAGAATGCCAATCTCGTAGATGGAGAGCAACCTGTGGTCACGCTTGACTTCGAGGGCGAGCTGGCGATCATCACGATCGACCGGCCGGAGGCGCGCAATGCCATCGCGCCGGACACGATGGACGAGTTGGACAAGGCGATCGATGCCGCGCACGGAGCTCGTGCGCTCGCGATCACCGGTGGGGGCGACCGCGTGTTCGTGTCCGGGGGCGATCTCAAGGAGCTGGCCAAACTCCGCAGTCTCGACGACGCGCGCCAGATGGCCTGGCGGATGCGGGGGATCTGCGATCGGATCGTGGCGTTCCCGGCGCCGGTTGTTGCCGCACTGAATGGTCATGCCCTCGGCGGTGGCGCGGAGTTCGCCACCGCGGCCGACATCCGGATCGCCGCCGACGACGTCAGGATCGGGTTCAATCAATCGGCACTTGCGATCATGCCCGCCTGGGGTGGGCTCGAACGGCTGGTGTCGTTGGTGGGCCCGTCGCGGGCCACACTGCTCGCTGGCACCGGGCGGATGCTGTCGTCGGGCGAAGCCCTGGAGGTCGGGCTCGTCGATCAGGTGTTGCCGCGTGCGGACTTCGACACCGGCTGGCGGCGGATCGCGGGCTCGCTGGCGACGGCCCCGGCGTCGGGCATCAAGAAGGTCGTCCGTGGCGCCACCGCGGAGGAGGCGGTCGAGGAGTTCGCCCAGCTGTGGGTGTCCGATGAGCACTGGACAGCTGCCGATCGAGTACTCAAGCGCAACAAGTGATCTGATCGCCGTCGACGGACGGCCGACCGGGCGTCCGTGACCGGCGGTTCATCGGATTGCGTCGCGGCACAGCGGTTGGCCGAGGGTGTCGCGGTGGCTCAGCGAACCTCGACGTCGGCCCTGGCTTCGACCGCGCGGACGATCTCGGTCTGATCCGCGCGGCCATCCAACGTGCCCAGTGCGGCCGACCATGCGGCTCCGAGCGCGGACCCCACCTCGAGGTCGACGCCGCACGCGTTGGCGAGTTCGAGGGCGATCCCGATGTCCTTGTCCATGAGGGCTGCGGTGAATCCCGAGTCGAAGGCGCGCGACAGCACGAACTTCTCGAATTTGGTCTCGGTGGCCTGATTGCGTCCGCTACCGGCATTGAGCACCGACAGCAGCGTCGCGGAGTCGATACCGAATTTCTTTCCGACGACGAGGATCTCGGCGGCAGCGTACAGGCCGATTGCCGACAGCAGATTGTTCAAGGCTTTCGCCGCATGGCCGGTGCCGACCGCGCCGACGTGGATGATCTCGCGTGCCGTGGTGGCGAGCAGCGGCTCGACGGCGTCGAGGACGGCGCGCTCGCCGCCGACCATCACGGCGAGATCCCCATTGCGCGCGCGAGCGACCCCACCGCTGACCGGTGCATCGAGAACGGCGACGTCGTGATTCGCGGCGACGCGTGCGACGGCCTGTGTGCGGGTCGGAACGCTCGAACTCATGTCGATCACCGTGGAACCGGGGCGCAGACGGGCGAGGAGTCCGTCGTCGCCGCAGAGCACCTCGTCGACGATGTCGCTGGTGGGCAGCGACAGCACCACGACGTCACACGACTCCAGCCCTCCCGGCTGCGCTCCGCCGGGATGGGCGTCCAGGAACCGTTGTAGTGCTGCGTCACTCGCGTCCGCGACGCGGATCACCTGACCTGCGTCGACAAAGTTCGTCGCGATCGGTGCGCCCATCGCGCCGAGGCCGATCATGCCAACGTGCGAATGAGGCAGTGGTGCGGAGGTCATCGATGTTCTCCGGCGTCGGTTCGGGGGCCGAGCTCACGCTCGAGGACCTCTTGTGTCACCCGCATGGCCGCGATCCCGGCCGGTGTGCCGCAGTAGGCGGTCGCATGGATGATCGACTCGACGATCTCGTCGCGGGTGAGGCCGTTGCCGAGTGCGGCCCGCACGTGTACGGCGAGTTCTGCGTGGTGATTGAGGGCCACGAGCATCCCGATGGTCATCAGGCTCCGGCTGCGGCGGTCGAGTCCGGGACGTGACCACACCGACCCCCATACGGTCTCGGTGACGTACTCCTGCAGCGCCTCTCCGTCGGCTCCGGAGTTGCGGGACAGGGACTCGGTGACGTACTCGGCGCCGACGACGTCGGAACGGATTCGCAATCCGGTGTCGTAGAGGGCTTGCCGAGCGGAGCCGAGGGCGGGATCGTTCAGGGCGGGTCCTTCGCGTCGGCGGTTCGTGGACGACGAACCGGTGATGGGGCCGGGGAGCGATGCTGTCATCACGATAGCATCATTCTCTGAAACGAGAATCGTATTGTCGTCACGGACGACGTGACCGGGAAGGTGGAGTGCCATGACGAAGACCGTCATCGTGTCGGGAGGTACCGGAGGGCTCGGAACGGCGGTGACGACGACGCTTCTGGATGCGGGTCTGCGGGTGGTCGTCCCCTGGGTCGTCGAAGCAGAGTTGTCGAGGTTGCCGTCGTCGGAACGACTCACGCTCCTCGAAGCGGATCTCTTCGACCCCGACGGTGCACGGTCGGTGGTGGAGGCGGCGACGACCGACGCAGACGCGCCGTTGTCGGGTGTGGTGAACCTCGTCGGCGGGTTCGCCATGGGAGGCCGCGTCCACGAGACGCCGATCGACGACTTCGACAAGCTGTTGCGATTGAATCTGCGCCCGCTGTATCTGCTCAGCCACGCTGCGGTGCCCGCCCTGATCGAGGCCGGGGGCGGCTCCATCGTGGGAGTGTCGGCGAAGGCGGCGTTCGCGCCGTTCTCCGGCGCCGCGGGCTACATCACCTCCAAGGCCGCCGTGTGGGCGTTCATCAGTGCCCTCGCTGCCGAGTACAAAGGCGACGGCATCCGCGCGAACGCGATCCTGCCGTCGGTGATCGACACTCCCGGTAACCGCGAATCGCAACCCGATTCGACCCGAAAGGGTTGGGTGTCACCGGAATCCATCGCCCAGACGGTCGCATTCCTGCTCTCCGACGCGGGCTCGGCCGTCACCGGGGCGCAGGTCCCGGTCCCCGGCGTGGGCTAGTGCCGTGCGGCGCCCCTCGGGGAACAGGTGACGCCTGTTCCCCGAGGGCGACCGGAACTCGCGTGAGCACGGCTCCGGCTTCGGTGATCTCCGACCGGGGCCGGTCTCGGTCCGGTCATGGCAAGTCGACCTTCGAGGCCAGCCACCGTCCGTCCACGAGCTCCATCGTCATCTCGACGCGGCTGCGGTCGATCCGTGGCTCGGGCGTCGATGCGTTACGCACCGACTGGTCGACGAACAGCATGACCACGACCTTGTTCGGCGACGCCGACTCGACGCCGGACGCGATGACCTTGCCTTCCGCATTGGCTTTGTTGTCCACGAGGAGTTGCCGCAGTTGGGCACTCGACTTCGAATACATGCTCTTGAACTCGCCGGTGGCGCCGTCGAGAACCGCGGCGTAATCCTGATCGATCGAGTCGGCGCTGACGCTGGTGAGCGTGACCGCGTAGTCCCGCGCCACATCCTGTGCCGCCGATGCGGCGTCGTCGGTGGCCCGTTCGGACTTGAGCTGCCAGCCGAACCATACGGCACATGCGAGCGCGGCCACCGCGATCACGGCGACGGCGGCGGCACCGAAGCGTCGGAACCGACCGGACGCGGCCAACTTGCGAAATCGGCCCGGGGGCTGTGCGTGACCTGCCGCCGTATCGTCGGTGCCCGCCTCGTCGTCGGGACCCGCCTTCGTGTCGGCGTCGGTGCTCGTGTCGGGACCGTCGGACTCCGGGCCGCCCGTGGTCTCCGGTGCGGTCTCGACCGCTGCGTCGTCGTCTACTTCGGTGTCCCCGCGAGTGACGGTTGTCGTCTTGCTCATCGGATCTCCTTTCGTTGGGGCTGGACGGCGGATCAGTTCTGGGGCAGTGCGGGACCGCCGAACGGAAGCGGGATCGACTGTGGCCCGTGGGGTGTCGGTTGTGTGCGAGCATCAGGCGCGACGCCGGGCCCCGGGCCTGCGGTGTCGTCACCCGGAGGACGCGGGGCGTTTCGCGCCCCACGGATCAACACGCTCGGGTCCGTGTTGGGGCAGTACGTGTTCAGGAATGGTTCCGGATGGTCGGGTTGTGAGGCGGGAAGCCTCGGGAGGTCGTAATCGCATGAGTTGCGTGGATAGATGTTGACCGCAGCCCAGATGCCACCGTCACGCATCGTCGTGGTGAGTGCATGTAACGCCGAGCCATCCCGATTCTGCGGGAAGAAGAACTCGTTCAGAGCCGGAATGCGCAAATACGCCAGCTGGGTCACCGTCGCCAGGTTGCCCAGCAGCTGCACCATTGTCGGCGAATTGTCGGCGATGATCGCGTCGGCGTTGCGCAGCAGCGGTGGGGTGCGCGACAGCAGGGTGTGAAAACCCTTCGGGGTCCGCGACACCCCGGTCATGATCCGATCGATGTCGCGCGACGCCTCGGTCAGCGCCGGCCCGCCCTGTCCGAGTGTGGTCAGCACCGTTCGGCTCGATCGGATCAGTGAAACGGTCTGTGGCATCACCGAATCCAGTGTCGAAATGAGGAAGGTCCCGCCGTCGATGATCTGTCGCAGCTTCTCGGGTCCGGCTGGTCCGACGCCGAGTTCACTGCTGATGGTGTGAAGTTTCTCCGGGTCGATCTGCGCGAGCATGCCGCCCATGTCATCGAGCAGATCGGCGAGCGGCAGCGGTGTGGAGGTGCGGTCGACGCTGATCTGGGTGCCGTCGCTCAGGAACGGTCCGGAATCGTCGGTCGGACGAAAATCGAGGTACTGCTCGCCGGCGAACGAGAGCCCCGCGACACGCACCTCACCATTGATCGGGATCTTCACCGACGAATCGATCGAGGCGACCGCGACCACGTCGTCACGGGTGAGGTCGACCGAGACGATGTGTCCGACGGGTACACCTCGCAGCGTGACCTTTCGTTGGGCGAGCAGACCGCCCGACTGCTGGAGATGGACTCGGACCGTGATGGTGTTGTCGGCGGGCGAGGTGTGGAAGATCCCGAACGCCAGGTAGCCGATACCGAGGAGCAGGATCACCACGAGGCCGATCGTCGACAGCAGCAGTCGATGCCGGACGGCGACGCGGACCGCACCCGTGATGCCGCGAGCGGGTACGTCGCCGACGCGAAAGGTGCTGGGGGCGTGCGAGGTTGCGGTCATCGTGGAGGCACCATCTTCTTGCGGAGTCGTTCGAGGGTGTAGGCGAGAGTGCCGGCGAAATTGTTGACATCGCTGATGTCGGGAATCCTGCTCCCCGGGTCTGCCTTGTGGCGAGGATCCACCAGGGCTCCGATGGCGAGATCCTGGAGATCGGCATCCACATGTGCAGCTGTGGAATTGGTGATCTTGATGACCGGGGCCAACAATTCGTTCATCGCCTCGACCTCCACACCCGGCGTAGTTGCGGCCCGATTGAGCTGCTGGGAGATTCGATTGAGGTTGGCCGCCAGGTGCTGTGTCTCCCCGGTCTTGACCGACGGGAAACGTGACAGGGTGGTGCTGATGTGGCCGATCTGGTTCACGAGACCCAGGATCTCGTCGGTGTGTGCGGAGATGACGTCGAGGGCGGGACCGGCTGCGGCCACGGCGTCGTTGAGCGCGCTCTTGCGTCGCGACATCGTCGACACCAGGCGATCGGTCTGGTTCAGCGCGGCCCGGATCTCGCCGGATCGACGCGACAGCGAGGAGACGAGTCGGGTGGACTGTGCGATCAGTGTGGCCATGTCGTCACCGCGGTCGCCGACGGTGCGGCCGAGACCGTTGATGATGTTGGTCAGGTCACGCAGCACACCGCCGTTGACGAGGAGAGCCGAGGTGGCGAGCACCTCTTCGACCGTCGACGCGGCTCCGGTGTCGGAGACCGGGATGGTTCCACCGTCGTCCAGGAATCCTGCGCCTTGTGCGTCGGTCTTCGGCGGTGTCAGCGCCACGAAGACATCACCCAGCGGTGTGGCAGAGCGGAGTTCGGCATGGGTTCCGACAGGCAACTGCACATCGTCGCGGATCCGTAGATCGACCAGGGCGGTGTAGTCACGGACGCGCATCGAGTCGACTTCCCCGACGTCGGCGCCGTTGAGCCGCACCTTCGCCTGGTTCGGCAGGTTCAGTGCGTTCTCGAAGGTGGCGGTCACCGTGTACGAATCCCCGGTCCCGCTGTCGCGCTTGGGCAGTGGAAGGTCTCCGAGACCGACTCCACAACCCGCCACGAGGAACCCGACCATCACCAGGCCGACCATTCTGAGGAGGAACCACCGCGTCATGGGGTCTCCTTCGCCAGGCCCTCGAGCATCGCACTCATGCCGAAGTCGGGTCCGAAGTCGCGAAGCGTGCCGGTGTTGCAGCCGAGCTGTTTGAGCTTCAGGACGTTGCACACCTCCTTGACCAGCTGGCTGTCGAAGAACACCTTTTCCAGCTGGGCGTGCACGCGGGCGATGCCGTTGCGCTGGTCGATGGAGTTGTATGCGTTGTCGAGGAGAAGTGGTGTCACGTCGAGGAACTCGGCCAGCGATCGTCGATAGTCGGCGAGTGTCTTGACGACCGTGTTGGCACTTGTCACGGTGCTGCGCATCGAGGTGCGACGCTGGGCGAGCAGTGTCGTCGTCTCCGCGAGGATGCTGTTGAGCTGAGCTCCGGTGGTACCCCACCCGATCTGCTGGGCGGCGAACAGATCCGCGATCTGCTGGATGGACGAGCCGAACCGGCGAATGGCGCCGTCGTTGCGCGCTGCGGCGTCACTCAACGTGGAGAGATTGTCCACCGTCGTGGTGAGCGCCTCGCGGGTCGCGGCGCCGTGATCGGAACCGAGTGCGAGCGCTTTCGACAGCGAGGTCAACGCCGATCGGATGCCGTCGCCGTTGCCCGAGGTGGTCGCCGATCCGGCGGAGAGGATGTCGGCGATGGGGCCGCCACCTCGACGGTCGCCCTCCAGGCTCAGCGACAACTTGTCGGCCATCGCGAGGGAACGGTCGACGTCCACCGGTGTCTTGGTGCGGGAGAGGTCGATGACGGCGCCGTCGGCGAGCCGGGGACCGGATCGGTACGGCGGTGTCAGTTCGATGTGGCGATCGGTGAGGACCGAGGTGGAGACCGTCACCGCGGACACGTCGGCGGGCAGCGGGATGTCGGGGTCCATGCTCATGGCGACCTCGACCGAGGTGGCGCGCGGGGTGATGCGGGTGACCTTGCCGATCTTCATCCCCAGGACGGAGACGGCGTTGCCGACGAAGAGTCCTGAGGCGCTGTCGAATTGGGCGACCACGTCCAGGGAGTCCTTGTCCGGACGCAACGTGCGCACCCCCACCGTCACCAGCAGTGCCACCACGGCGACGATGAGGATTCGTTTGACGACCTTGCTCATCGGCAGTCCTTGAAGTACGGCGGGAGGTGGGCGAGATCGGCCTGTTTGGAGATGGCGCACATCCACGAGTCGATCAGCGGGCCGGACGGTGACGTGAAGTCCACCTCGTTGCCGGTGCCGGTCGCATTGGCGAAGTTCCGCACCGAGATGGGCAGTACCTCCAGCGTGTTGCGCAACAGTGCATCGTTGCGGCGAAGGGAGGCGAGGAGTCCGTCGAGATTGGACACGAGCTTGTTCACCCCCGCCTTGTCGTCGACGACGACCTGACGGAGACGACCGACGACCTCGGTCGTCGCGTCGAGCATCCGCTGGATCATGACACGACGCGTCAGCACCGCGCGTAGCAATTGGTCACCGCGCGTGACGAGTTCGCCGAGATCGGACTGCTGCTGACGCACCACGGTGGTCAGTTGCTCGGTGCTGGTGAGGAGCTGACCGATCTGGCTGCGGCGGTCGGCGATGATCGCGGACAGGTTCTCGACGTTGTCGAGGACCTGGGGGATCAACGTGGGCGTCTGGTCGAGTTGACGGGACAGTGTCGTCATCGACTGGCCGATCTTGTCGGCGTCCACCTGTTCGAACGTGACGGTGGCGTTCTGCAGCACCTCTTGCAGATCGTAGGGAACGTGGGTGTGCGACAGGCGGATCGTCGACTCGGGCAACGATCCCGAACCGGCCGGTTTCACCTCGACGTAGCGAGTGCCGAGCAGGGTCGTCAGCTTGATCGACGCCTCCGTCGCGTCGCCGAGGGCGACGGTGTCGTCGACCTCGAGGCCGACGGTCACGTAGGTCCCCGACAATTCGATGCTCGTCACCCGACCCACCTGGACCCCGGCGATGTTGACCGCATCGCCCTTGGAGACCCCGGCGGCCTGGACGAATTGGGCCTCGATGTCACGTTTGCCGACGCCGGTCGCCTGCAGCTGCAGCAGGCCGAGGATGAGCACGGCGATGACGAGCAGCGCGCCCGCCCCGATCAGTGCCTTGCTGCGGTTCTCCAGCGGGATGGACCGTTGGCGGCGGGCCGCGGCGCGGATGCGTTCGAACATTCCGCTCACCTGCAGACCGGGGACTGGGTGACCCGACCGCCGGGAGTGGCGGCCGCGACGACGGACGGGATGACGGTGCTGAGCGCGGGGAGGAGGGTCACGTTGAAATTGCACAGATAGGTGTCGATGTAGGCGCCGCTCTGGGTGACTCGGGCAAGACCCTTCAGCAGCGGTGGCAGGTTGTATCCGAGGTAGGCGAACGGTTCCTTGTTGGCCAGGAAGTGGCCGATGAAACCGGGTTCGCGATCGAGCATCTCCTGGAACTCGGGCAGCGCGCCCGCAGCCATCGAGGCGGCCCGGTCGACGACGTGCGCCGTGCTGTCGAGTGCGGGAAGGAACTCGTTCTCCTTCTCCGACAGCCGAACAAAGATCTCCCGGGACCGGGTGACCACGCTGTCGATGTTGCCGCGCTGGTTGGCGAGGGTGCCCACCACGTCCGACAGGCGGGTGATGACGTCGCCGAGCACCTGGTCGGGACCGGCGACGGATTCGGCGAGGGTGGAGGTCTGCGCGATCAGGGTGGCGATCGACCCGGTGTCACCCTGTAGCGATCGAATGATCGCACTCGTCACGTTCTCGACCTGGCGGGGATCGAGGACGCTGAACAGAGGCTCGAAACCGTTGAGCACCAAAGAGATGTCGAAGGACGGTTCGGTGTGTGCGATCGGGATCTCATGGTTGTGCAGGGGGCCGGGATCGTCGAAGTCGCCGCGTGACAGACCGAGATAGCGTTGTCCGACGATGTTCTGGTAGGTGATCGAAGCCTTGGTGTTCCCGTCGACCACCTGATCGGATTCGACGCGAAACCTGACCTGCGCCACCGTGCCCGCCAGGGAGACCGAGTCGACGCGCCCCACGCGGATTCCCGCCATGCGCACGTCGTCGCCTGCCTTGAGGCCGGTGACGTCGGTGAAGTGTGCGGTGTAGGCGGTCGAGTTCCCGTCCACATCGCGGCGCAGGGTCACCACGACCGTCGAGGTCAGACCGATCGCGACGACCAGGAAGATCGCCAACCCGATCAACGGACGTCGGATGCTCATCGTGTCCCCTGTCCGTCGTGGTCGGTGTTCTTCGGTGGCGCCGGCGTGACGGTGATGTCGGAGCCGCGGGCCAGCGGGCCAAGTAGGAGAGCCGTGGTGACCGGGGGACCGCCGACCAGGCCTCCGAGGCGGTCCTGCTCGTCGGCACTGCCGACCGAGCCCACGTTGCCGCCCATCGCCGCCGGGCGATAGCCCGGGGTCATTCCCTTGCGCTGCATGATGACCGGGGGCGAGACCGTGTTCGGTGCGGTATGGCAGCTGGCGCCTTCGAGGTTGCCGTAGCGGGGGCAGTCGGCCCGCGTGTACAGCCGGTGCGGGGTGAACTGGAACATGAACTTGCCCCGCCCGTTGGCCAGCCCGCGCGGCCAGAACTCGGTGAACCACTTGTCGGAGATGACGCCGATCTCGGTGACGATCCCGGTGAACGAGCTGCTGCCGCGGGCGACGACGTCCGCGACCGGCGCAGCCGTCGTGGTGATCGAGATGAGGCGGTCCACGTTGTTGGTCATCGCCTCGTCGACACGACCGGTGGTCTTCTTCGCCGCGGCGAGGAAGTCGGTCAGCTCCGAGGATTCCTTGACCACCGTCTGCATCGGGACGACGGATGCGTGCAGGGCGTCGAGGAGATCGGGGGCCGCGGTGCGCAGGCCGGTGACCGCCTTGTTGAGCGCTCGCAGCGACGACGGGCCACCCGGGGTCATCACCGTGTTGAGCTGGCGTGTGATCCGGTCGAGTTGTGCACCAGCCCTGGCGATGTCGGCGCCACGGCGATCCGTGGCGGCGGCCACGGCCGCCAGCAGTCCGATGGTGTCGTCGGATCGATCGCGCGCCGATGCCGCGACGATGTCGCGCAACTGCGACAGGGTGGTCTGGAACTGGACGGTCTGCTTGTTCTGGTCCTCGGGGATCACCGCGCCCGCCGTGATCGGGGTCGCCGGGCCGTTGTCGACGAGTTGCACCGACGAGACCGCGAACAGATTGCTGGGCACCACTCGTGCCGTCACGGTGTTCGGGATGCCCGCTGCGCGAGCCGGTTCCAGATCGATCTCGACGATGTTGGGTTGCCCGGCGGACTCCGGGGTCACGGCGCGCACCGCGCCGACCAACACGCCGCGGTATTTGACGTCGGACTTCTTGGGCAGACCGTCACCGACGTCGGTCAGCGCCGCGGTGACCTTGACGGTCTCGGTGTAGGCGCCGTCGGCCTTCTGCCAGACCGCGGCGAGCGCGACGGCGATGATCAGCAGGGCGATCAGACCGCTGATCGCGAAGGTCCTGCGCGTGAGCCCCCGAGGCCCCTCCTCGAATCCCCCCACCATGACTACCCACTCAGCCTTGCCGCGGAATCGATTCCCCAGAACACGATGGTGAGCAGCAGGTTGGCGACGATCATCGTGGAGATCGCAGCACGCATGGCGCGTCCGGCCGCGGTGCCAACGCCCTGCGGCCCGCCACTGGCATAGAAGCCGTAGTAGCACTGCACAGTCGAGGTGATGATGACGAAGATGATGGCCTTCGCCAGCGAGTACAACACGTCGGCAGGATTGAGGACCAGCTCGAAGTAGTGCTGATAGGTGCCGCCGGACAGGCCCCCTGCGAGTCCGACGATCGTCTGCACCGCAAGATAATTGAGGGCCAGGCACAGCAGGTACAGGGGGATCACGGCGATCACGGAGGCGAACAGGCGAGTCGAGACCAGGTATGGGATCGGCCGGATCGCGATCGACTCGAGCGCATCGATCTCCTCGGAGATGCGCATGGCGCCGAGCTGGGCGGTGAAACGGCAACCCGCCTGAGCGGCAAAGGCCAGCGACGCCATGATCGGTGCGAGTTCACGGGTCGTGGTGGTCGAGGCGACCATGCCTGCCGCCGGCTCCATACCCAGCAGATGGAGTGCGTTGTAGCCCTCGATGCCGACGATCGCGCCTGCCGATGCGCCGAGCACGATGATGACGCCCGCGGTACCGCCGCCCACCACGATGGAACCGTTGCCCCAGGTGACGTCGGAGATGACCCGCATCGTCTCCTTGCCGTAGTGCTTGAGTGCCAACGGGATCGATGCCAGGGCCCGGATGAAGAAGACCGCGATGTGGCCGGCTTTGGCCAGTGCGTCGGTGACCGCCGACGCCACACGGACGAAGGGGCGGGTACCGGGCGGGTAATACGGCGCGGCCATCAGAAGCCGGTCCGCGGGAAGAGCGTCACGTAGAGCTGGGTGAAGCCGACGTTGACCAGCATCAGCAGGATGATCGACGCCACCACCGTGGCATTGACGGAGTTGGCGACACCGGCGGGACCGCCCTTGGTGGACAGTCCCTTCTGACACGCCACGATGGCGACAATGGCTCCGAAGACCACTGCCTTGATCATCGTGAGGATGAAATCGGGCACCGTGGCGAAGGAGGCGAAGGTGTCGACGAAGGTGCCCGGGGTGCCCTCCTGCATGAAGGCGTTGAACACGTAGCCGGAGAAGAACCCGACGAAGCAGATGATGCCTGTCAGTGCGACACTCACCACCACCGCGGCGGCCAGTCGGGGAACCACCAGTCGCCGGATGACCGAGAGTCCCATCACCTCCATCGCGTCGATCTCGTCACGGATCTTGCGCGAGCCGAGATCTGCGCACACCGCGGAGCCCGCGGCCGCTGCCATCAGCAGGGCGGCCACCATCGGCGCCCCCTGCCGGATGACGGCGAGACCGCTGGCCGCCCCGGCGAGAGACGTGGCACCGACCTGGGCGGCCAGCAGGGCGAACTGGATCGACAGTGTCATCCCGATCGGGATGGCGACGAACACCGTCGGCATCGCCGATGCGGAGGCCATGAACGCCGACTGCCGGACGAACTCGGCCACCGGGAACTTGAGCGTGAACAGATCCTGGAACAGGTAGGCGATCGTCCGGAGTCCGAGAATGCACTGTCCACCAACGGTTTCCAGTGAAGCAATCGGATGCCGTCTGGCATAGCCGCGCATCCAGTCGAAGATCTCGTCCTGTGCCGACTTGGTGTCGGGTGGGACCTCGTCGTCCCTGCGGGTGGCAGTCGAGCTGCGGCGCGGAACACGCCAGGATGCCTGTTGATCTACGGTCGCCATGCGGTGCCTCTCTTGCCCTGTATCCGAATCGCAGAGCCGGTGAGGAGGCCCTGATTGGCAGAGCCGAAAGAGCGGCTCATCGCGGATTGGTCATCACCCAGGGCTGTGGGTGTGGCCGATCGGTACTGGCGTCAGCTCGGTGCGGTGGCGCGTGCCGGGTGGGGTCTACGCGGCGCCGCCCTCCTTCGGCGTGAAGTCCAGGTGGAGATTGGTGACGCCGCGCAGGATGTAGGTGGGCTCGTAGTCGAAACGGCGCTCGCCGGCGGGTCCGTGATGTGCCTCCGACAGGCGGATGTCATCCATCCGGTCGAGGAACTTCTCGATCGTGACCCGACCTTCGACACGGGCCAGGGGACTTCCCGGGCACGAGTGGATTCCGCGTCCGAAGGCGAGATGCTCACGCACGTTGGTCCGGTTGACGTCGAAGGTCTCGGACTCGGGGAACTGATCGGGGTCACGGTTCACCGCACCCGGGCAGACCATCACGGTCGAGCCCACGGGCACGTGCACGTCTCCGACGGTGGTGTCGCGGCGGGCGACCCGGAACGCGCTCTTCACAGGGCTCTCGATCCGCAGGGTCTCCTCGACGAAGAGCGGGATCAGATCCGGATCGTCGCGAAGCTGCTGTTGCAGGTCCGGGCGCTCGGCGATGATGCGCAGTGCCGCGCTGATCAGTTTGGTGGTGGTCTCCTGGCCTGCGGCGAACAGGAAGGTTGCGGTGCGGACGACCTCGATGACCTCAGGCGTGCTGCCGTCCTTGTACTTCGCTTCGGCCAGCCCGGTCAGCACGTCTCCGCGCGGTGCGCTGCGGCGATCCTCGATGTACGCACTGAACTTGTCGTCGAGCCATTGCAGCGGGTTGTCGGCCATCACTTCGAGGTCGAGCGCGCCCGGTCGCGCGCCCGGTCGCGGTGAGCCGAGGGCGATCTGGAACTCCTCGTGATCTTCTTCCGGAACACCGAGAAAGTCGGCGATCGTCAAGAGCGCGAAGGGCTTTGCGTAGTCGTGCATCAGCTCGGTGCTGCCGTTGGCGAGGAACGTGTCGATGTACCGGTCGGCCAGGCGCGTCATGAACTCTTCGTTCTCCTGGATGCGCCGCGGTGTCAGCAGTCGACTCAGGAGACTGCGTGCCCGGGTGTGATCGGGCGGGTCCATGGTGACCATGTGCTCGTGTAGTGGCAGTTCGGAGCGATGCTTCTCGATCTGGGCGCTGATGTCATCGCTGTCGGGCGTGAACGGCAACCCCGGGTAGGGGCCGGTGGCGGAGATGCAGGAGGAGAAATTCTCCGTGTCCTTGAAGACCGAAACCGCTTCGGCGTGGCCGGTGACGGCGTATACACCCATGTGGGGCTCTCGGGTGACCGGGCCCTTCTCGCGGAGCTCGTCGAAGTAGGGATAGGGGTCGGGGACAAGTTCTTGTGCGGTGAAGAAATTCAGGTCGAACAGCGAATCCTTGAGCTCACTCAACGTTCCTCCTGCGGGTCGACAGGGTGAACGCGCACCTGTGTCGCGATTCCCCCCGAGTTGCTTTTTGACTGTTTGCGGGCTGCCTGGGCTGTACCGTGATGCTGAGCGGTCGCTCAGCATCGTGTGACCATGATTACCACGGCTGCAGATGTGAGGTCAAGGTCACACAATTTGGCGGTCTGGGTGGATTGTCGGGCTACAGTGAGGCGAATTCTCGAATGAGAGGTGGCGCGTGGAGACGGGACGCAGACTCGGGTCCCCAGAGGCCCGTAACCGGTCGATTCTGTTGGATGCCGCGGAGCAGCTCATGGTCGAAAAAGGCTATGCGGCAGTCACTTCGCGACGTGTTGCCGAGGCGGCCGGTTTGAAACCGCAATTGGTGCACTACTACTTCCGGACGATGGACGAGTTGTTTCTGGAGATGTTTCGCCGCCGCGCACAATCCGGTCTCGAGCAACAGCGCAAGTTGCTCCGCTCACCGCAGCCGCTCTGGGCGCTGTGGCAGTTCAGCATCGAACCGACGGTAGCCAAGTTCACCGCTGAGCTCGTCGCGCTGGCGAACCATCGCAAGGAGTTGCGTGCCGAACTCGCGCGGTACTCGGGTCAACTGCGCCGCGAGGCGCGCGAAGCGATCGAGGAGCTGCTGCCCAACTACGGTGCCGACCCGGATCGCTTCCCGGCGGCGGTGGCGATCGTGCTGATGACGAGCGTGTCGAGGGTTGTCATGATGGAGAAGACGTTGGGGATCACCGACGGGCACGACGAGACGTTCGCGTTCGTCGAGAAGTGGCTGCACAAGTTCGAAGGTGAACCGCTGCACCAGTATTCGATCCCGGTGATGCCTGCGCGCTGAGGTGGCTCGCGGGTTGGTCGTGTCTCGATACGCGTCGGGCTCGCAGGCTCGCTCGTCGCTACTCGACCGGCGGTGGGGTGTCGGGTGTGTGGGCTGGTTTGTCGTTACTTGACTGGCGGTGGGGTGTCGGGTGTGCGGGTTTGGTTGACGGTGGGGCGGTCGGGACGTGACGTGGATAAAGTCAGCATGATCCGGACCCCGTTGTCGACGAATTCCCTTGGACTGGAGAGGTTTCGAGTCTCACCGCGCAGATCTCGACGATCACCTCGGGTCTTGCCGCAGGGCGTTGTGTTATATCTTTCGGTGTGAAACAGCTCGCCCTCGTCAGCCGTCGACACGTGGACCTGATGCGCGACTGCAGCTCTGGCTGTCGTCGCTGACAGCACCTCGCCGCCTTCGTCCTCGAGCGCCGTCATCGTGCGGTTGAGCTCCACTCATCCTGTACCCAGTCCTTCCGCCGAGTGCGCGGCCCCGTGTCCCGGTGTGATCGGACTGCGGCGCACTCCCGATCTCGGTAGGTGATCTGCGATGCTCGACCTGCGCCGCATGATGTTGCTCTGTGATCTCGCCGAACTCGGTACCGTCACGGCTGTCGCCGACCGGCGAGGCATCACCAGTTCGGCAGTCTCCCAACAGCTGCGGGTGCTCGAGGACGAGGTCGGCGCCACGCTGTTCCGCCGAGTCGGCCGGAGTCTGGGTTTGACTCGCGGTGGCGTTGTGCTCGCCGACCATGCCCGCAGGGTGCTGGGGGCGGTGGACGAAGCGATGACCGCGGTCGCGGCCACGCAGGACCGCAACTCAGGGCAGCTGGTGGTCGCCTCGTTCAACATGGGCATCTCGTTGCTCGCCGCGCCGATGGTCGCGCGGCTGGGCATCGACGCCCCCGACATCCACGTGCAACTCCGTCAAGAGGATCGTGGCCCGGCGTTGCGGCTGCTACGTCAGGGAGAGATCGATCTGGCGATCACCTGCACCTACGGTTTCGGGGCACACGAGTCCCTGGGTGGGCTCCGCAATATTGCCCTGGTGAGCGAGCCCCTTGTGCTCATGGCTCCTGCGCGGTTGCATCTGCCGATCCACGACAGCGGTATCGCCGCGCTGGCCGACGCATCCTGGGTGACCGGCCCGGAGAACTCGGGCCTCGGCGTAGCGGTGCTGCGCGCTGGTGAACGTGCCGATTTCATACCGCGGATCAAGCACCGCCTCATCGGGGCGCGCAACATCTGTGACCTCGCGGCCACCGGGGTCGGACCTGCGATCGTCCCTCGGTTGTCGGTGCCGGAGCATCTGCGCTCGCTTGTGGTCGATGACGTGGAGCTGGAGAGCCGCGAGATCAGCGCGGTGGTGCGCGCCGGTCGGCGGCAGGATCCGAACACCTCAGCAGCACTGGATATCCTGCGATCGATCGCCGACGAGATCGTGCACGCGCACACCGCCGCGCCGATCGGTGTCGCATCCTGATCGGCGCGGCGGCGACCGCCGGGGTCAGAAGAAGCCCACCCGGGGGAGAGGCTCGTCGTTGACGACGGCGTCGCCGATGGCGCGGGCTTTGTACTGAGTGGGGTTGTGGGAGAACAGCGTCCGAAGGTTTCTCCAGTGCCGGTCCAGTCCGGCCGACGCGCGGGTGGCGGATGCCCCACCGATCGCGAACAGGTCACTAGCGGCCTTCAGCGCCAGATCCTCGATGCCGACCTTGGTCTGCGCGGCGAGCAGGGATGCCCGCAGCTCCAGGGCATCGTCCGGGATACCACCGGTCAGGGTGTGGTCGGCGGCCAGGTCCTGTGCGTCGGCGGCGGCGAGGACGGTGGCCTCGGCGACGAACGCCGCCGACGACAACCGCCCGACCGTCTCGAGCAGTTGCGGGTCCCGCGTCGGTTCGGGCGCTGCGGCGAAAACGTATGTGCGCCGACGCTTGTGCAGGTGATCAACGGCGTCGGCGACCACCGATCGCAATATCCCGGCCGCGATCGCGTGCAGGATGAGCTGCGGTTGTGACTGGCGTGGACGACGCACATCAGCCGGGCCTTCGAAAGGGACCAATTCGGCGCGGTGGACGAAGACGTTGTCCAGTACGGTTGTCCCGCTACCCGTCTCGGCTTGGCCGATGCCGTCCCAGTCGTCCAGGTGGGTGACTCCCTCCCGGTCGGCCGGGATCAGTGCCGAATGTTGCTGCCCCGATTCGTCATCGGCGGTGATCCGCAGGAAGTCCGAGTAGAGACTCCCGGTGCTGTAGAACTTGCGGCCGTTGAGACGGTAGCCTGCGCCGTCCGGGGTGAGGGTGGTCTCGTAGGAGTGAGTGCCCACGGGGCGCGTGGACAGTTCCGACGATGCGCCACCGAACAGGACTCCCGCGACGATCTGCGATATCCAGTCGCGATGGGTCTCCTGCCCGCGCAACCGCAGACGGTCCTCGGTGAATCCCCAGTGCACCCGCAGGATGTGTGGCACATCGGGGTCTGCCTGCGCGAGACGGATCACCAGTTCGTAGAACTCGCGTTTGGTGTATCCGCCGCCACCGAGTTCGGAGGGGACCCGCACGGCACCGAGGCGGTGGCGTCGTACCAGTTCAAGAGCGGCGTGGGGGCGACCGCCTCCGGAGGTGCGGCGGCGTGACGCATCGTCGGCGATGGCATCGATCACCTCCTGCAGGGCTGCAGAGTGCAGAGTGGGCGGACGAAGGGCGACTGTGTCGGTCATGCTCTCATGGTCGCGTTCGGCCATGCGGGCGATCAATGTTGCGGCACTACATGTTTCCTGTAGGCGAAGTGTGCGATTGTCGAAATCCGAGACCTGCTCAGATCGGCCAGGTGTGTACCGGTTCGCCCTCGTGCATGAGTGTGACGTAGTCGCGCAGCATCCCGCGCAGCGCGTCGGCCCGGTTCTCTCCGGCGTCGAGTCGGGCGACCGCAGCCTTTCGTTGCCACGCGGATCCGGTCTGGCGGTTGATGCAACGGCCTTCGATGACGGAGAGGTATCGGGAACGTGCCTTGCCGGACACGCCGAAAGCACGTAGTCCCTCGTCGGCCAGCGGCAGCAGGCGACGCAATGTCAGTTCGTCGGGACGTACCCAACCGACATCGGGCCAGTAGAGCTGGGCCTCGAGTCCGGCACGGGCGCCGGCCTGCAGATTCTCGGCGGCCGCGTTGAACGACATCTGCGACCACAGCGGACGATCGGATTCGACCAAGCCCCGGACCGCCCCGTAATAGAACGCCGCGTTGGCCATGGTGTCGATGACCGTCGGGCCCGCGGGCAGTACACGGTTCTCCACCCGGAGGTGAGCGTGACCGTCGACCACGTCGTACACCGGTCGGTTCCAGCGGTAGACGGTTCCGTTGTGCAGCCGCAGTTCGTCGAGGGTGGGAATGCGTCCGGCGTCGAGTTCGGCGAGCGGATCGACGTCGGTGGACACCGGCAGCAGTGCCGGAAAGTACCGCGTGTTCTCCTCGAACAGGTCGAAGATGGTGTTGATCCACCGCTCGCCGAACCACACCCGTGGGCGCACGCCCTGATTCTTGAGCTCCAACGGCCTCGTGTCGGTGGCTTGCTCGAACACCGGTATGCGGCTCTCGTGCCACAGTGCGGTGCCGGCGAGGAACGGCGAGTTCCCCGCCAGCGCAACCTGGACGCCGGAGATGGCCTGTGCCGCATTCCAGTGCGAGGCAAAGTCTTCCGGGGCCACGCGCAAGTGCAATTGGAGCGATGTGCAGGCGGCCTCGGGCAGGATGGAGTCGGTCGTGGTGTGCAGTCGCTCGGTCGGATGGCCGTCGCCGAGTGGGATTCCGCTGATGTCGATCTCGAGATCCTCGCCGCGCGCGGCGAAGATCTGCTCGTTCAGCAGGTCGTAGCGAGGATTCGCGGAGATCCATTGATGCGCAAAATGTTCCGACCGCAACGTGGGGAGCATCCCGATCATGACCAGGTGATTCGAGGTCTGCGCGGCGCGCTCCTCGGCCCGGTTCAGCGAGGTTCGCAGGGCCTGTTCGAGGGAGATGGTGTCGTCGCTGACGAATGGTCGCGGCGACACGTTGATCTCGATGTTGAACTGCCCGAGTTCGGTCTGGTAATCCGGGTCGGCGATCGCGTCGAGGACGGCCGCGTTCGCCATGGCCGGACTCATCTGTTCGTCGACGAGGTTGAGTTCGACCTCCATGCCGAGCAACGGTTCCGGCGGCCGACCGTGGTCGGTGAACAGACCGTCGGCCAGCATTCGGGCGATGGCGTCGGTGGCGCGACCCACCTGCCTGCGAAACCGCACGCGGTCTTCGCCGGTGAACTCGTGCTCCGACACTTCGGTGCCCATGGGCTCAATGGTGCCCGAACAGCCTCGCCGCAACCACCGGTTCCCCGATTGGTCCCTGATGGCCGGCCCGTGGTCGGGACCCGGCGTGGTGGGTGGGGCCGATCCGGCGTGGGGCATGATGTCGGACGTGCCGACGCGCAAACCGATCGATCCCGGCGAGGCCCGTGCCGCCGTCTTGGCCGTCGCGTCCTGGCTGCGTGACGACACAGAGCCGGCGCCCTCGCGTGCCGAGCTGGCCGCAGCCGTCCGGTCCACCGCGCGCACCCTGGCGCAACTGGCCCCGGGGAATTCGGTGGAGGTGCGGGTGCCGCCGTTCGTGGCGGTGCAATGCGTCGAGGGCCCGCGACACACACGTGGCACGCCGCCGAACGTGGTGGAGACCTCGGCGCGGGATTGGCTGTTGCTCGCCACCGGACTGCTCGACTTCGACGATGCGGTGGCCCAGTCCCGGGTGAGCGCGTCGGGACATCGCGCCCCGGCGATCGTCGACTTCCTGCCGATCATCCCGCTCGCACGCGTGCGGTGACCGCGGCGGCAGCCATCGTGACGAGTGGACGTTAGATGCCTCACATCGGTGGAACATCGCCGGTCGGCACACCGTTGGATGATTCGCAATCCAGCGCTACCCACCGGTACGCTGGGCATATCTCCCCAGCCCACCGATGTCGCGTGCGTCGATGTGTTGACCGATTCTCAGCCCCAGGGAGCACACCCGGATGACAGACTTGTCGATCGACAGCAAGAACCTCCTCGCTGCCCCGCGTGCCTGCGGTACGCCCTGTGCGACGGACGAACCGGAGAACGAGCCGCGCGAGGAATGCGGCGTCTTCGGGGTCTGGGCTCCCGGCGAGGACGTCGCCAAGCTCTCGTACTACGGTCTCTACGCGCTGCAGCACCGCGGCCAGGAGGCGGCGGGTATCGCCGTCGGGGACGGTTCGCAGGTGCTGGTCTTCAAGGATCTCGGACTGGTGAGCCAGGTCTTCGACGAGCAGACCCTCGGTGCGATGGTCGGCCACGTCGCGATCGGGCACTGCCGCTACTCCACGACAGGTTCCACGACCTGGGAGAACTCGCAGCCGATCTTCCGCACCACGGATGCGGGCACCGGCGTCGCACTGGGGCACAACGGCAATCTCGTGAACACCTCCGAGCTCGCCAGCCGGGCGCGTGGACACGGGGTGATGAGTACGGCCGCCACCTCCGACTCCGATCTCGTCGGCGCCCTGCTGGCGCACGGCGCTGCGGACAGTTCGATCGAACAGGCGGCGATGGAACTGCTGCCGACCCTGCGTGGTGCGTTCTGCCTCACGTTCATGGACGAGCACACCTTGTACGCCGCACGCGACCCGCACGGCGTGCGACCACTGTCGCTCGGCCGGTTGGACCGCGGCTGGGTGGTCGCCTCGGAGACGGCGGCCTTCGACATCGTCGGCGCTTCGTTCGTGCGTGACATCGAGCCGGGAGAGCTCCTGGCCATCGACGCCGACGGTGTGCGTTCCAAGAGGTTCGCCGAGGCGACCCCGCGCGGCTGCGTCTTCGAGTACGTCTACCTGGCACGTCCCGACAGCGTGATACATGGACGATCGGTGCACTCGACCCGGGTGGAGATCGGTCGCAGGCTCGCTCGTGAGCACCCGGCCGAGGGCGACCTGGTGATCCCGGTACCCGAATCCGGGACGCCCGCGGCGGTCGGATTCGCCCAGGAATCAGGTATCCCGTACGGGCAGGGCCTGATGAAGAACGCCTACGTGGGACGTACCTTCATCCAGCCGTCGCAAACCATCCGGCAGCTCGGCATCCGGCTCAAACTGAATCCGCTCAAAGAGGTCATCCGCGGCAAACGTCTTGTCGTCGTTGACGATTCGATCGTGCGAGGCAATACGCAGCGCGCATTGATCCGAATGTTGCGGGAGGCGGGCGCGGCCGAGGTCCACGTTCGTATCGCGTCGAGCCCGGTGCGCTGGCCGTGTTTCTACGGCATCGACTTCGCGTCACCGGCCGAGCTGATCGCCAACGGTATGGAGTCCGAGGAGGGCATGGTCGAGGGCGTGCGTCAGGCCATCGGTGCCGACTCGCTGGGCTACATCAGCATCGACGAGATGATCGCGGCCACCGATCAGCCCGCCGAGCACCTGTGCGCTGCATGTTTCGACGGCGACTATCCGATCGAGCTGCCCGAGGAGACGTCCATGGGAAAGGCGGTGCTCGAACAGATGCTCGCGAGTGCGGCGGGAGACGGCCGCGCCGATCCACTGACCGCGACGAACGACAACGTGAGCGCCGTGATGCGGCCCTGAGTCCGGCCGCGGACCATCGCACCGGACGCTTCCCGGCCACCCGTCGTCGGGTAGCGTGTGTGCCGTCGGGTGCCTCGTCACGTGAACCTCAGGACAGTGGGCGGCCGACTTCGTATGTGACACCGGAGCCTCCGACCACCCGGAGATCCGACAACTGGATTTCGACAAGGGGTGCTCAAGCCAGATGACCGACCGGGATTCGGCTACCGACAGTCCGGCCACCGACTCACCCGCCGACGAGAGCGCCTCGTACGCTGCGGCCGGTGTCGACATCGACGCAGGTGAGCGGGCCGTCGAACTCTTCGCTCCACACGCCAAACGCGCCTCACGCCCCGAGGTCATGGGCGGTCTCGGCGGGTTCTCGGGCCTGTTCGCGCTCAAGGGCAACTATCGCGAGCCGGTGCTCGCGGCCGCCAGTGACGGCGTCGGCACCAAGCTCGCGATCGCGCAGGCCATCGGTAAACACGACACCGTGGGCCGCGACCTGGTGGCCATGTGCGTCGACGACCTCGTCGTGTGCGGTGCCGAACCGTTGTTCCTGCAGGATTACATCGCGGTCGGCAAGGTGGTGCCGGAGACCGTCGCGCAGATCGTCGCCGGGATCGCCGACGGCTGTGTGGAGGCGGGCTGCGCGCTGCTCGGCGGTGAGACCGCCGAACACCCCGGCCTGATGGACGCCGACCACTACGACCTGTCGGCCACCGCGGTCGGTGTGGTCGAGGCCGACCAACTGCTGTCGCCGGAGCGGGTCCGCCCCGGCGACGTCATCATCGCGATGGGCTCCTCGGGGCTGCACTCCAACGGTTACTCACTGGCCCGCAAGGTGCTCCTGGAGTGGGGCCACATGGATCTCGAGGGACACGTCGAGGAGTTCGGTCGCACCCTCGGTGAGGAGCTGCTCGAACCGACGCGGATCTACGCCCGGGACTGCCTGGCGCTGGCCGCGGAGACCGACGTGCGCACGTTCGCGCACATCACCGGCGGCGGACTGGCGGAGAACCTCTCACGCGTGATCCCGTCCGGTCTGGTGGCCGAACTGGAACGCGGAACCTGGACCCCTGCACCGGTGTTCGCGTTGATCGCACAACGCGGCCGGGTGTCTCGGGAAGAGATGGAGCGGACCTTCAACATGGGCGTCGGCATGATCGCGGTGGTCGCACCGGAAGACACCGAGCGCGCACAGGCGGTGCTCACTGCCCGACACGTGGACAACTGGGTCCTCGGGGCCGTCAAACGTTCGGCGGAACCCAAGAACGCCGACCTGCCCCGTGTGTCGATGACCGGGGATCACCCGCGCTTCTGAGTTCTCGCCGACGAGACGGGGGAGTGGCCACTCTTCCCAGTGTGTCGTCGCATTGTCACGGTCTCGAGTACGCGAGAGCCACGCCGTCCGATCGGATCTCGTTCGAGTCGATGCGTGGTACTCGGCTGCGCTCTCTCACGCCCCGCCCGGCATGAATTACGTCATACGTCGGCCCGGCATGAACACGACACGAAACCACACCTGAACGTCCTGCCATGGAGGACAGAGGCCATGGCTGAACGTTCAGGCGTGGTTTACGTGGATGTGCACCGAAAGTGGTGCGCGGTGTTGAGGGTGACGAAGACGTCGGAAGGCGTCAGGCTCGGCGCCACTCGTCCTCGTCGGTCCACTCGTCCACCGGATCCCGGCGGTCGTCCGAGTCATTCGACCCGGAGAGCTCCCGCTGCAGGCTCTCGAAATCGGTGTTGGGAGTGGAGTACTTCAGCTGACGAGCTACCTTCGTCTGCTTCGCTTTCGCCCGGCCGCGGCCCATGTTGGGACCCCCTCGCACAATGACGGGGCGGCCAAACACTTGGCGGCCCCGTTCTTTAGTAATGATTCTGTCGTGGGAACCAGTCTAGCGCGCTCATCCGGATAATGCGGATCGCCCTGCCGCACAGCCGGCAGGTGAGTCCTTCGGTGCAGGTTCCGGGGCGGTTACGCCTCAGGCCCTGGCGAGTTTTCGGGATGCTTCGCGCAGCACCTTGGGTGGGATCTGTGTGTCGGAGAGCAGGCGCGTCAGTGCGTCGGCGTCGGCGTCGACCCCGGCGAGGAGATGGCGCACCAGCACGCCGTGATCGGGGCGATCGGTGACGACCACCCGATCGCCGGCCCCGACTGTGCCCGGCGACAGAACACGCAGGTAGGCGCCCGTGTCGGCGCGGGCGAGGAATCGTTTGATCCACTGTGGTTCCTCGGCCCACTCGGCGAAGGTCCGGCAGGGGGTGCGCGGGATCGTCGTCTCCAGGACCAGCCCGTCGTCGCCGACGGCCCATCGCTCGCCGACGACGGCGTCGGTGATCGGCATCCCGTCGATGCGCAGGTTCTCGCCGAACCACCCGAAGGGGAGGTCGCGGCCGAGTTCGGTGGACCAGCGGCGCGCCTCACGTTCGCTGTAGGCGTAGACGGCCTGGTCGGTGCCGCCGTGGTGTTTGGTGTCGCAGACGTGGTCGGTGGTCAATCCGAGCGGGCCGACGGCGACTCGGTGGTCGTGCGGACGCTTGTCGATCCCGCTCGGGCCGACACCGTCGAGTACCACGTCGGTGTCGGCAGAGCAGACCGCGAGTACCGTGCCCGACGGCACGCTCCGGGTACTCACGCCTCGGTGGTCCCACCGTGTCGTAACCGGTCGATGGCGGCCCGGCCGGCCTGCACGCGCTCGTCGGTTCGGATCGAATCCGGATCGATGCGCGCCGAGGTGGGGTGGTCGCCGTCGACGACGAGCTCGACGTCGGCGCCGACGGACCGCTTCACGAGGGCCAGTGCGATGGGACCGAGTTCGTGGTGATCGACGACCGTGCCCACCCGCCCGACGGCCCGACCGCCGAGCGTGACCGGATCACCGGGCGCCGGGCGCTCTTCGGAACTCCCGTCGAGGTGCAACAGCACCAGGCGGCGCGGTGATTTTCCGAGATTGTGCACACGGGCGACCGTTTCCTGGCCGCGGTAGCAACCCTTGTCCAGGTGAACGGCCCCGAACTCCGACGGTTCGCCGATCCAGTTCACCTCGTGCGGGATGGTGCGGTCGTCGGTGTCGACGCCCAGTCGCGGTCGCAGGGCGGCCACGCGCAGAGCGTCGTATGCCCAGGTGCCTGCCATGCGTGCGCCGGCCTCGACCAGCTGCGACCACCAGGTCTCGGCGGCCGATGCGGGGAGCACCAGGTCGACGACCGGGGTGTGTGCGCCGTCGCCGATCGGCGGCATGATGCGCCAGAAGCCGATCGGCTCGTCGTCGTGGTGGAGTTCGGGCAGATCACCTGCCGAATAGACCGGGGCGTCGTGGGGGAGCTCGAGCAACTCGGCGATCGGCCCGCTCGTCACATCGGGGCCGATCAGCGTCACCACGGTCATGTCCGGGCGGGCAGCGGGCTCGACCTTCGCCCAGAAGACCATTTTGGTGAGGAACGAGAGCAGCGGGGCGCCCCGGAACCCTTCACAGTCGATCCAGGTGACGCCGTCGAGATCGGTCAGTACGAAGTGTTCCTCGATCCGTCCGTTGACGTCGAGGGAGAGGTTTTCGGCACTGGTGCGGTCCGGCAGGGATGCGACGTGCTGGCTGGAGATCGTGTGCAGCCAACTCAGCCGCTCCGGTCCGGGAAGTTCGAGCACGGCGCGGTCGGAGCGGTCGATGATGACCGCGGCCCGCTGGGCCGTTCGTTGCTCCCCGAGGGGATCGCCGTAATGCCAGGCGACGTCGGTGCCGGACTCGTCGGTCTGCGGTCCGGCGACGGCGCCTTGGCTGGAATACCTGGTCAGGATCGGTGACGCGGTCACATTGCGATTCTACGGGCCATCTCGGGGCGTGGCCCGTAACGGATCACGGCCGATGTGTCATAGCCTGCTGCCATGGAGCAGATCCTGGTGGCCCTCGACGGTACGGTGCACGATCCCGACCGGCCCTTCCTGTATGCCGACGACCTCGCGGCGATCCGTGGGGACGGGATCTTCGAAACGTTGCTGGTGCGTTCGGACCGCGCGCGGGGTGTGGACGCGCACCTCGACCGATTCGAACGCAGTGCGCACATGATGGACCTGCCGCAGCCGGACCGTGCTGCCTGGCGCGAGGCGATCTCGATCGCGGAGAAGCAGTGGGGCGAGATCGGCGCAGGCCGTGAGGCATGGATGCGGCTTGTGTGTTCGCGGGGCCGCGAGTCGGCTCCGGAGGCCGGGCCGACCGGGTACGTCATGGTCGGGCCGGTGGCCGACCGCGTGGCCCGGGCGCGCACACACGGCATCTCGGTGGTGACGTTGGAGCGTGGCTACTCCGTCGAGCTGGCCGGGCATGCACCCTGGCAGTTGCTCGGTGCCAAGACCCTCAGCTACGCGACCAACATGGCCGCCCTGAGGCACGCCGCCGAGCGGGGATACGACGACGTCATCTATCTGAGCAGCGAGGGGGCCGTGCTCGAGGGCCCACGATCGACCGTCATCGCGGTCACCGGTCGTACCCTCGTCACCCCGCCTGTCGAGATCGGCATCCTTCCGGGCACCACCCACCGGGCGATCTACGAGTTGGCGGCCGCCGAGGGATGGACGACTCGTGCCGAGGTCCTGACCCGTGCCGACCTGATAGCCGCGGATTCGGTCTGGCTGGTCAGTAGTGTCGCGCTGGCCGCGCGGGTGACCTCGCTCAACGGTCACGTCCTGGCGGGGTCGCGCAATGATGACGATTTCGCCGATTTGGTGAATCGAGCCGTTGGGGTTGACTCAGAATGAAAGCGTTGTCCGTCTGACCCGGTGACGTCGCGCCGGTCGTCGAACGGGCGAGGCGCAGTTCACAATTTCATCCTGGTGCGACGTGTGGCCAGAGGCCGTCGGGGGCCTTGTTCGAGTGATCGGCGCAGCGTAGCGTTGGTCGGGCATTCCTACTACGGCCCGTAGTAGTCACCAAATTCGATATCGGCTTCACGAAGGTCCCACTCCGGCCGTGCATCGCAGCCCGGTGCACCGACTCCGATAGAGGCGACATGGACGCTCTCGATGTTTCCCGATGGCAATTCGGGATCACCACCGTCTATCACTTCATCCTGGTTCCGTTGACCATCGGTCTCGCGCCGATGATCGCCGTCATGCAGACGGTCTGGCACGTGACCGGGAACGAACAGTGGCTTCGCGCGACGAAGTTCTTCGGGAAACTGTTCTTGATCAACTTCGCCCTCGGGGTGGCCACCGGCATCGTGCAGGAGTTCCAGTTCGGCATGAACTGGAGTGAATACAGCCGATACGTCGCCGACGTGTTCGGCGCGCCGCTCGCCTTCGAGGGGCTGGTCGCGTTCTTCCTCGAGTCGACGTTCATCGGTCTGTGGATCTTCGGCTGGGGCAGGCTGCCGCGCCGAATCCACCTGGCCTGCATCTGGTTGACGGCCATCGGTGTGAACGCATCGGCCTACTTCATCATCGCCGCCAACTCGTGGATGCAACATCCGGTGGGTGTGACCTGGGACGACTCGCGAGATCGCCCGGCGATGAACAACTTCTGGGCGGTGCTCACCAACAGCACGACGCTGGCGGCATTCCCCCACGTGATAGCCGGGGCGTTACTCACCGCGGGGACCTTCGTCGCGGCGATCGGCATCTGGTGGATGGCGCGGAACTCGTGGCGCGCGAAGAAACTCCGGGAGGCGATCGAGACCGGAGACGCCTCCGAGATGCCCAAGGCGACCGCGCCGAGTCACATCGACGCGACACCCGAGGATCTCGAGAGGGATGCCTCGAAGCTGTGGCGTCCGGTGACCCGGTTCGCGCTGTGGGTGACGATGGTGTCCGGGGTCGCCCTGTTCATCACCGGAGACATCCAGGCCGAGATCATGTTCGAGCAGCAGCCGATGAAGATGGCGTCGGCGGAATCGTTGTGCAACACCGAGACCGGCGCAGGCTTCTCGGTGCTCAGTGTCGGCCGACAGAACAACTGCGACAACATCCACACGGTCATCGAGATACCGAACATGTTGTCGTTCTTGGCCAATCGGGACATCCACAGCACCGTGCAGGGTGTGAACCAACTGCAGGACCAGTATGCGGCGGCGCTGAACATGCCCGAGCAGAACTTCGCGCCCAATCTGTTCGTCACCTACTGGAGCTTCCGCGCCATGATCACCTGGGCTCTCGGCTCGGCGGTGATCGCACTCGGTGGCCTGTGGCTGACCCGTAGGAAGCGGGTGGTCACCTCCCGAAAGGTCGGGCTGATAGCGCTGTGGCTGATCCCGACCCCGTTCCTGGCAAACAGCTCTGGCTGGATCTTCACCGAGATGGGCCGCCAACCCTGGGTGGTGGCACCCAACTGGCAGAACAACCTGGACCCGTTGCGGATTCACATGTTGGTGCAGGACGGCGTCTCCAACCACGTGGCGGCGACGGTCTGGGTGACACTGATCGGCTTCACGTTGCTCTACGGGGCGCTCGGCGTCGTGTGGTTCATGTTGCAGCGACGATATGTCATCGAGGGGCCGGCCACCTACGACGCCGTGCCACCCGACGAGCCGTCGCCCGACGATTCCGATGAGCCCAAACAACTCTCGTTCGCGTACTGAGGAGCCGAGACATGGGACTGCAGGAGTTCTGGTTTCTGATCATCGCGGTGCTGTTCGTCGGGTACTTCGTGCTCGAGGGTTTCGACTTCGGGGTGGGCATGCTGATGCCGTTCCTCGGGCGTCGTCACACCGGTGGGGACGCCGACGTGGCCCCCACCGCGGACCTCGCCGACCCGGACAAGCGTCGTCGTGCGATCCTCAACACGATCGGGCCGGTGTGGGACGGCAACGAGGTGTGGCTGATCACCGCGGGCGCCGCACTGTTCGCCGCGTTCGGCGGTTGGTACGCAACGATGTTCACGGCGTTCTATCTGCCGCTGTTCCTCATCCTGATCGGGCTCATCACCCGGGTGTGCGCGATCGAGTGGCGCGGCAAGATCAACAACCCGAGATGGCGGATGTGGGCCGACATCGGGATCGGCCTCGGCTCGTGGATTCCGGCGATCCTGTGGGGTGTCGCGTTCGCCAACGTGATCCGGGGCATCCCGATCGATGCGGACGCCCAGTACACCGGTGGCTTCTTCAATCTGCTCAACCCGTACGCGTTGCTGGGCGGGTTGACCACCCTGCTCGCCTTCCTCACCCACGGGGCAGTGTTCCTCGGGCTCAAGACCTCTGGAGTCCTGAAGAAGGATGCGATGAGAATCGCGTCCCTGCTGGCCATCCCGACCCTGGTGGTCGCGGCGGCCTTCCTGTTGTGGACCCAGTTCGCCCATGGCAACGGGTGGACGTGGATCCCGGTCCTGATCGCCGCGGTGGCCGCGGTGGTGATGGTGATCGCCACCCAGCTCCGGCGAGAGGGCATCGCCTTCGCGGCCACGTCGATCGCCATCGGCGGCACGGTGGCCACGTTGTTCTCGGTGCTGTATCCGAATGTTCTTCCGTCGTCGACGGATTCGGCGTTCAACCTGACCATCGACAACACGTCGTCGAGCCACTACACACTGACCATCATGACCTGGGCGGCGGTGCTCATCACCCCGGTGGTGATGCTCTATCAGGGCTGGAGCTACTGGGTGTTCCGCAAGCGCATCTCGGTCGACCAGATTCCCGAACCCAGCGGGTTGCCGTCGCTGCGCGTGCCTGAATGACGGGGCCATCGGGGCCGGCGACGACACTGCGCACGGAATCGGTCAGCGGTGGTGCGACGTCGCCGCGGCGGCGCACGGGACCGATCGACCCTCGCCTGCTCCGCTACTCGTCGGCAGGTCGAACCCATGTGATCGTCACGGCCGTGCTCGCCGTCGCGGTGACCACGACGATCATCGTGACCGCCGCGATGGTCGCCTCGATCCTCTCCGAACTCGTCGTCGATCCGGGCCGACGGTCGTGGCAGGCCCAACAGGTGCACGTGTGGGTTCTCGTGGCCGCGGTCGCGGCCCGCGTGGTGTTGACGTACCTGCACGACCGCTACGCGCACCGCGCCTCGGCCCGGGTGATCGCCCAACTGCGAGCACAGGCCACCGACACCCTGACCGATCCGCACCGCACCTCGCCGCGAGACCTGCTCGCCCGACGGGAGCACGCGAGCACGGTTCTGCTGCGGGGACTCGACAGCCTGGGGCCCTACCTGTCGGGTTACCTACCCGCGCTGATCGTCTCGGTCATGGTGACCCCGACCATGATCGTCGTCATCGGTCTGACGGACTGGCCGTCGGCGCTCGCCATCGTGATCACGCTGCCACTGATCCCGTTGTTCATGGTGTTGATCGGTCTGATGACCCGCGACCGCACCGACGAGAAGCTCGCCACGATGAGCCGACTGAACGCCCAGTTGCTCGACCTGATCGCCGGCCTGCCCACACTGCGGGCCCTCGGTCGTTCGCGCGGTCCGGCGCAACGTGTCGCGGCGCTGGGTCGCGCGCATCAACGCAGCACCATGTCGGCATTGCGGATCGCCTTCCTGTCGGGTGCGGTTCTCGAACTGCTCGCCACCCTGTGCGTCGCACTGGTCGCCGTGGGGATCGGTCTGCGACTGGTGTACGGCGAGATGAGTCTGTACGCCGGTGTGTTGGCCCTCATCCTGGCGCCCGAGGCGTATCTGCCGTTGCGGCAGGTGGGTGCTCAGTTCCACAACGCCGCCGACGGTGTCGCCGCAGCGGGCGAGGTGATCGATCTCATCGAATCGGGCGACGACGAACCCGACGGGGCAGTGGGCAGGCGAACAGAGTCGATTGCGGGACAACCGATCACGCTTCTCGACGTCGGCGTCCACGGTCGCGACGGTTGGGCGCCGCACCACCTGAACGGCACTGTCGAAGCGGGTTCCCTGACGGTTCTGACCGGCCCGAACGGGGGCGGTAAGTCGACCACGCTGATGGCCGTCATGGGGTTGATCCGTCCGGACGAGGGGTCGGTGTTGATCGGATCGGTCTCGGTGGCCGAACTCGATCCGGGACCGTTTCACGAGCAGATCGCGTGGCTCCCGCAGCAGCCCGTCATGGTGCCCGGGACCGTTGCGGAGAACTTGGCGTTGTTCGGCTCACTCGACCCGCACTCGTTTCGACATGCCTGTACGGCAACGGGTTTCGACGAGGTCCTGGAGACCCTGCCCCACGGTTTGGACACGGTGCTCGGAGCCGGGGGCGTCGGGTTGTCGGCGGGCCAGCGACAGCGCCTGGCGTTGACCCGGGTTCTGGGCTCGCCGTCGCCGCTGCTGTTGCTCGACGAACCGGTCGCGCATCTGGACCAACGGTCGGCATCTGCGGTGTTGACGGTCCTGGCCGAGCGCGCCCGCGCCGGCGACACCGTCCTGGTGGTCGCGCACCATCCGATCGCCCGGACCTTCGCCGACGCGATCATCGACCTCGCCGGGGGAGATGGGACATGATCGGCAGGACACGAGTCATCGACGATCCGCTGTGGCGCGCCGTCGGGCTTCTCGGGTTACGCGGCCGGCCGGTGGCGTGGGCGATCCTGCTCGGGGTGTGTGGCGCGTTGTCGGCGCTCGGCCTCGCGGCACTGTCGGCCTGGTTGATCACCCGTGCCTGGCAGATGCCGCCGGTCCTCTACCTGTCGGTGGCGATCACGGCGGTGCGTGCGCTGGGTATCTCCCGCGGCGTCTTCCGCTACCTGGAACGGCTGGCGACCCACCGTCTGGCGTTGGGTGCCATGGCGACGGCGCGCGAACGTGTGTACCGCAGGCTCGCCGACGGTGCGCCGGGTTATTCGGTGACGCTGCGACGGGGAGACCTGTTGGCCCGAACCGGCGACGACATCGACGAGATCGGCAATGCGCTGATCCGTGGTGTCATCCCGATCGCCGTGGGCGCGGTGACCGGTATGGCCGCCGTGGTCATCATGGCTCTGGTGTCGTGGTGGGCGGCGGTGGTCCTCGCCGGCGCCCTGGTGGTCAGTGCGGTCGTCGCGCCCTGGCTGGCCGCGCGCGGCTCGGCGCGCACGATCGCCGACGCCGCGGGCGCGTCCACGCGTGTCACGGAGGCGACCCTCGCCGCGCTCTGGCACGGTCCCGAGCTGACCGTCGCCCGTCGTCGTGAGCACGTGTTGGCGACGGCGTCGCGGGCAGATGCGGATGCGCTGTCGGCTGCCGACCGCGGACTGCGCCATCAGGCGTCGGCTGCCGCTGCGACACCCTTGGCGATGGGGATGTCGCTGTTGGCCGCGTGCCTCGTCGGCATCCATCTGGCGTCGTCGACGCCGGGATCGTTGGCCGACGTCGCCTCGGGAGAAGGGCTCACGCCGATGATCCTCGGCGTGCTGATCCTGCTGCCGCTGTCGTCGTTCGAGTCGACCGCTCCGCTCACCGAGGCAGGTATCCAGCTCGAGCGCAGCAGGCAGAGCGCCGCGCGGGTTCTCGCGCTCGTCGACGGGGCGGGCCCGGCCCGGTACGCCACACCAGACGGTGATCCGGACGAGGACGACGGATCGGGCCCGCTGGACCGGCCCATTCATCGTGGGCCGGTGACGCTGGTGGCCGACGAACTGCGATGGGGCCATCCGGCCGGCCCGGAGCTCGGCCCGGCCGAAGGGGAGTCCTTTCGACTGCCGCCCGGCGGTCGCTTGGTGGTCGTCGGCCCCAGCGGTTCCGGCAAATCGACACTGTTGCTGACCCTCGGCGGTTTACTCGAGCCGCGACACGGCACCGTCGAGTGTCGCGACGACGATGATCGGGTGGACCCGAGATCGGCGGTCTGCTACTTCTCCGAGGAGGGACACCTCTTCTCCACCACGGTGGCCGAGAATCTGTTGGTCGCGCGGGGTGACGCGACCGAGTCCGAGGTGCTCGACGCGCTGCGGGTGGTCGGTCTCGCCGACTGGGTGCATTCGCTACCCGACGGGCTGCACACCGAACTGACCGGCGGAGCCGACGCGGTGAGCGGCGGTCAACGCCGCCGGTTGCTGCTCGCCCGGGCGCTGTTGCATCCGGCTCCGGTGGTGCTGCTCGACGAGCCGACCGAACACCTCGACGACGCCGATGCTGCGGCGATACTTCGGCGGATCCTGAGTCGTGACGACGGATGGTTCGGACCGCACAAGACCGTTGTCGTGGTGACGCATCAGCTTGTTGCACAGGATGTTTCGTCGATCTCGAGTAGCTGTGCGGTCCTGGAGGTCGGTGTCGGGGCGTCGGCCTGAGAAAACCGTTGGCGGCCGGTGCCGGGCAGGCGTATCTTCGTCCGTACACGAGGAAGGAGGTGGTTCGAAGTTGTATGACTCTTGGACACGTGAGGTGACCATCCGCTAGTGCGGAACGGTGGTATTCACCTGCACCGCTGACGTGCCGGCGAATCCCAGATGGCCACCCGGCCCTCGTGCCCCGACCCGATGTCCGGTCGGCTCGGCCCCTTCACGGGGTGGCGCGGGGGCCGTTCCATGTCCGGAGCCGGTGGATGAGGGCACCTCGACGGATGTAACGGCGATCACCGCCGGGCCGATCGCGTAATCAGGTAGTCCACTACTCGTGATCGAGACGTGGTCGTGACGTGAACTTGATGTAAGTCGATCGGGATCACCGATCGAACCGGCTCGTCGCGAACACGGGCCGACCCGAACCGTGCAGGACAGATCCACTCGGCTAGGAGCCCCGACATGACCGTCACACACGCACGACCGGCGTCCGACGACGATACGTCGAACCTGCCGCGGATGCCGCTGGCGCTGACCCATCGCGAGATCGACGATCCCGTCGACCACGGCGTCCGGGAGCGTTTCCTCACCGCCGACGATCCCGAATGGACCAACGACGGCGCGGCCGACTGGCTGTCCGGCCACGTCAGCGGCCTGACATATTCGAGGACACCGGGATCCGGCCATCTGGTCCTGCACAATCGCGGCGCGCGGGACCTGGCGGTGCTCTCGACGAAGACCAGAGACACCGAAGACGCCGAGTTCACCCACGTACCTGCCGGTGGCGACGTCGACCTGCCCGATGCCGACTTCCACATCGTGCAGTCCGAACGTATCGGTCACCGGCCGGTCCTGGTCGGCCAGATCGTCGACGACGCTCCCGATCACGGCGAGCCGCGGTTCCTGCTCGACGGGCCGTGCGCCGGGGAGATCGACTGGACCACAGTCGATCCGGACGACAGGTTCTGGACGCCCGGCGACGTCGACTTCGGAACCGAGAGCGGACCGTCGTTCGTCTTCGTGGACCCGCTCTCACGCGGGGTCCACCACACCGTCGTCGACGGCGAGGTGGCGATCCACAACCGGGGCGATGAGGAGATCGCGGTGCTCACCGTCGGAGCCGACGGCCCGTTGGACTTCGTGGTGGCAGGCCCGGGCGAATCCGTGCCCATCGCACCGGGGGACTCGGTGTGCTACGTCCAGGCGAGGCGCACGGATTCGTGCCCCACGCTGCTCGGGGTGATGTGGTTCGCGTCCGGCCGATCGATGCCGAGCGCCGTGCCGATCCCGAGCCGCCGGACCTACCTCGACCACAACTACCTGACGCCGTGGAGTGCCGACTGGGACTGCGGCTACCCGGAACAGATCCACCTCGACGCCGAGGAAGCCGGGGTGACCTATCAGTATCGGGCCGGTGCGCAGACCCTGACGATCCGCAACACCGGCGACGAGCCGATCGCCGTGCTGTACAACGGGACCGCCGACCGCGCCGTGGCGGAGGTGGCCCCGCGGGGTCGAATGGCCTTCCCGGTGCGTGCGGATGCGCCGACCGGACAGGTGTTCTCGATCGTCGGACGACGTGTGGACAGTGTGCCGGGACACGCGGCAACGGTGGACAGTTCCGGTTCCCTCGACCCCGGGACCATCGGAACGCCCGGTACCGCAACGAATTTCGGATCGGTGGTGATCATGCTGGGAACCGTCGTCTACAGCGCCGTGCCGAAGAAGAATCTGTATCTGGCGTGGTCGGATCGGCGGCGGTGGCGTCGTCGGCCGTGAGCTGACGGCGCTCGCGTCGGCGGCGAGCCGTGCGTCCGCTCACCGTGGACGTTCAGCCGGCGTAGCGGCGCAATTTCGCGGACAGTCGCGGAGTGAGATCGCCGTCGGCGTCGACTCGTTCCTCGACGTAGGCGAGGTCACCGTCCTCGACGATCCCGTACAGCCGTTTGGCGCCGCCGGTGCGCCTGCCCGAATCGGACTTGATCACCACGTCGGTGGCCAGTTCCCACGAGGTCTGGGTCAGCGGGCTGCCGTAGAAGAGTTCGACCGATCCCTCGGCATGGGCGAGGAGAAGTTCGATGGTGTCGTCGAGGCCGATGCGCCAGAAGCCGGTCTCCCGAAGGTCCGGGCGGACGAATGCTCCGTCGTCGTCGATGACCCAGGACCGGGACTGCCAGTTGAGGAAGTTCTGGCCGTCGTGGCTGATGATGATCTGTTGGGCGAAGTGGTAATCCTCGCCGGTCTCCGGGTCGTTGGCTTCACCCTCGCCTCGCCAGACACCGACCATCGGCAGGAGCGCGAGGAGTCCGGAATCCAGGTCGGCGCCCTGGCGGAGGTTTGCGGTGTCCGCGGGCAGCGGCAACTCGCCCCACTCGGGGAGATTGCGGTCGGCGGTCTCGCGGGCGCGTTCGGCGGCCTGACTGATCGCTTCGTCACCGGAACGACGCGCTGCGCCGTCCGGGCTGTCCGCAGAGTCGGTCACGACTCGTCGGTGATCAACCGGTAGAGGACGTACAGACCGAACCAAACGATCAGGACCGAGGCGAGACCCAGCAAGATTTCGAAGAAGAGGACCACGTGGCGAGTCTACCGCGCGGCGATCTGCGATCACGACCGGGAGTCCTTGAACGAGCCGGCCCGGGACCCGTTGTCGCCGCCCCCACCTCGGTCGCACATGCAGCGACGATCGTGTGCGGACGACCCGGGAGACGACAGCAGGCCCCGGTCACCGAACGGTGACCGGGGCCTGCTGATCCGGAGGATCTACTTCGAGACGACGATGTCGTGCTCGTGAACGCCCGGTCCTTCGGGCGACACGGTCACATCACCGTTGCCCACCGACGACAGGGCGCGCAGCGTCCAGGTGCCGGGGGCGGCGAAGAAGCGGAAGTCGCCGGTGGGGGAGGCCACGACCTCGGCGGTGAACTCACCGGTCGAGTCCAGCAGCCGGACGAACGCCCCGGCCACCGGGGCACCCGACGAGTCGTTGACGGTGCCGGTGAGCACGGTCTCCTTTTCCACGTCGACGCCCGCGGGCAACTTCTGTCCCTGCTTGGGTGCAGCGCACATGATTACTTTCCTTCTCCGAGCTCGACCGGGACGCCGACCAGCGAACCGTACTCGGTCCAGCTGCCGTCGTAGTTCTTCACGTTCTGGTGGCCGAGCAGTTCCTTCAGCACGAACCAGGTGTGGCTCGAGCGCTCGCCGATGCGGCAGTAGGCGATGGTGTCCTTCGAGCCGTCGAGGCCGGCCTCACCGTAGATCGCGGCGAGATCCTCGTCGCTCTTGAAGGTGCCGTCCTCGTTGGCGGCCTTGCTCCACGGCACGTTGATGGCGCCGGGGATGTGGCCGGGACGCTGGCTCTGCTCCTGGGGGAGGTGGGCAGGCGCGAGGATCTTGCCGCTGAACTCGTCAGGGCTGCGCACGTCGACGAGGTTCTTGGCGCCGATGGCGTCGACGACCTCGTCGCGGAAGGCGCGGATGGAGACATCGGGCTCGGCGGCCTTGTAGTCGGTCGCGGGGCGGCTGACGGCGTCGGTGGACAACGGACGACCGTCGAGCTCCCACTTCTTGCGGCCACCGTCGAGCAGTTTGACGTCATTGTGCCCGTACAGCTTGAAGTACCAGTACGCGTAGGCCGCGAACCAGTTGTTGTTGCCGCCGTAGAGGACCACGGTGTCGTCGTTGGCGATGCCACGCTCGGACAGCAGCTTGGAGAACTGCTCGGCGTTGACGAAGTCGCGGCGAACCTGATCCTGCAGATCGGTCTTCCAGTCGAGCTTGACCGCGCCCTCGATGTGACCGCCATCGTAGGCCGAGGTGTCCTCGTCGACCTCGACGAAGACGACCTTGTCGGTGTGCAGGTTCTGTTCAGCCCAATCGGCGCTGACCAGGACGTCGGAACGTGCCATGGAGTTGTCCTTCCGGATGGATGTGGAGAAGGGATGGAGATATTCGACAGGAGAAGAACATGATGTCGACCGCGTGATTCACCGGTTCGGATGTCTCACCGACGAATCGTCCGTATCAGACGTGGGATGTCAGATATGCAGAGAAACTGCACCGGCCGCCATCGTGTCGGTGAACGCGCCGTCACGGGCGCCACGCTCACCGTCTAACGACAGCAACAGTTGGCGATCCGACAGAAGTCGATCGCACGGCGGCGGGTGAGCATGAACTCACGGCGCAGTTGCATGGTGACGAGGGTACACAGCACACGGTTGCCACCCAACCTCGCCCTCGTCGACATCGTCACACCGCCGACGACAGGGGGTCAGAAGTCGACGGGGCGCAGGTCGGAAGCACCGGATTCGCCTTCGATCAGGATGTCGCTGCCCTCGCTGTGCGCGGTCGATCCGGTGATGTCCCAGGGCATCGGCAGGGCCGGGAGAGTGACGTCGAACCGGGACAGGACGTCGGCGCGCAGCTCGTCGGCTACCTGTGCATCGGAATGCTCTTCGGGGCCGCGGTAGAAATCCGTCGCGACGATGCGCAGCCGTCCGTCGACGACGGAGAGATCCGCGGACACACTGACCCTCACCTTCGGACCCGGGTATCGCGACGCCGATGGCGGGAGGTCGGTGTCGTTCGGAACGGGCCCGAGCGCCACGGTGCCGGTCAGCAGGACCCCGCTCTCGCGACTCAACAGGCCGTCGCCTGGCCCCCCGCCACCGGCCTTTCCCTCGGGTGCGGGAGTGTTCACGGTGAGGTCGGGGATCTCGAGCATCCGGCCCAGATTCACCGAGTCGAGCCGCGTGTAGGCGTGCACCGACGATGTGTGCATCACGTCACGTGGTTGGATTCGGAATCCGTCGGGCACCGAGAACGAACCGAGGGTTGCGCCGAGTTCGGCATGGCAGCCGCCCGGTGGTGGGCAGTCGACCGGCACCCCGCGGGCCGTGATCGTCGCACCCGCGAAGTCGCCGGTGCGGGCGTGGCCGATGAACGGAAACCCGCTGATGGTGACCTCGGGGTCGTACGGGAGCTCGTCGGCCGTCACCAGTGACCGGGACAGCCGGTGCTCGGACCGCATGGCCACGACCGTGTCGGCGACGAACGCACAGATCGTGAACAAGATCACGACAACGATCGCCACGCCCAGGGCGCGGCGACCGCGATGACGACGTTGCGGGGCTGATCGGGACGCGTGTCGACGGTCGCTCCCGGCCGTCTTGTTAACAGCGAAACCCGACATTGGCGCTATTCTGTCATCTATCGCGCACACGGCGGTAAGCCGTTGTACACAATCGGTGGCCGGTGCGCGGGTTGTGTCGAAAGACCGCAACGGGGCGGCCGGCGCATGTTCTATGGGCATGGTGGGGAACGACGAGATCGGAGTGATTCATGGATCTCTTGCTGCTGACCGCAGACCCCAACCCGGACTCGGTCCTCCCGTCGTTGTCGTTGCTCGCGCACACCGTTCGGGTCGCGCCGACCGAGGTCTCCTCGTTGATGGAGGCCGGAAACGCGGATGTCGCGATCGTCGACGCACGCACCGATCTCGCCGCGGCACGCGGGTTGTGTCGACTGCTCGGCAGCACCGGGTCGTCGGTGCCGGTGGCAGCGGTGTTGACCGAGGGCGGGTTGGTTGCGGTGAACGCCGACTGGGGTCTCGACGAGTTCCTGCTGCCCGGCACCGGGCCTGCGGAACTCGACGCGCGCCTGCGCCTCCTGGTCGTCCGTACACGCGGGACGACCTCCGAGGAGGCCAGCGGCAAGGTGACGTTGGGGGAGTTGGTCATCGACGAGGGCACCTACACCGCGCGACTGCGCGGCAGGCCGCTCGACCTGACCTACAAGGAGTTCGAACTCCTCAAGTACCTGGCCCAGAATGCCGGGCGGGTGTTCACGAGAGCGCAACTGCTCCAAGAGGTCTGGGGGTACGACTTCTTCGGTGGCACGCGCACCGTCGACGTCCACGTACGACGGCTGCGGGCAAAGCTGGGCAGCGAGCACGAATCGTTGATCGGCACGGTCCGTAACGTCGGGTACAAGGCGGTCCGACCGGGCCGCGGCCGAGGCGCGAGCACCGACAACTCGCGCGACGACATCGAGGGTTTCGGGCCCGACGACCTCGAGGGCCCGTACGGTGAGGAGCTCAGTGCCAGCACGAACGGGAACTGATCCGGTGGAACCGACGACGCAGGTCGCATCGGTTCTCCCCGACGACGTGGCTGCGTTCGCGCACCGGGTGCGGCGTGCCGCGACGGAGGCCGACGGTGTGGCACCGTTGTCGGAACAGTCTGTTGCGGCCATCGACGCGGCCGCCGGTTCCGATGTGCGGCATGTCTTCTCGGATGCAGGTTATGCCAATGTGCTGATCGGTCGCGACGGTGAACCGGCGATGATCGAGGCGGTCGTCGACCCCGCGCTTCGTCGTCGGGGCGCGGGGCGGGCCTTGCTCACCACGGCGTTGTCGGTGGCACGCGACCTCGTCGCCGACCCGTCGCCGCGGGCGTGGGCGCACGGTGATCTACCGGGTGCGATCGCGCTGGCCGGGCGACTCGGACTCGAACGTCGTCGCGAATTGCTGCAACTGCGGCGGCCCGTGGGACCAGACGCACCGTCGCTGCCGCCACTCGAGGTGCCCGACGGCATCGTGCTGCGCACCTATGCCGGTCCCGCCGACGATGCGGAGATCCTGCGGGTGAACAACGCCGCGTTCGACTGGCATCCGGAGCAGGGTGGGTGGTCGGCCGACCAGATCGTCGAACGCGTGGGTGCCGACTGGTTCGACGCGGACGGTCTGTTCCTGGCATTCGATGCCGCAGATCCGGGTCATCTCTTGGGATTTCACTGGACCAAGGTTCATGATGCGGATCTCGGCGAGGTCTACATCGTGGGCGTCGATCCGGCCGCCCAGGGGCGTGGGCTGGGGCGGCTGCTGACACTGGCCGGCCTGCACCACCTCCTCCGGCGCGGCATGGCAGAGGTGGAACTCTACGTCGAGGGCGACAACACGGCCGCCCTGCGCACTTACGAGCACCTCGGGTTCGGGCGGTACGCGATCGACGTCGCCTACGGCTGAGCTGATCGCCCACGGCCGTGGCCCACGCCGCCCGACGGCCGGGGACACACCGTGACAGGATCGGGTGCGTGCGCCCGATCCTGTTGACCCTCGGATGGTTCTGCGTGGCGGTCGCGGCAACCGGCACCGCGGCGCACCTCTCGGGGTCGACAGGCGATCTCGCGGCACGGTTGGCGGCGTTCACGCCCGTACTGGTGTCGGTGGGCCTGTTCGCCGTCGTGGCGTTCGCCGTGGGGCGTGCGTGGATCGCGCTCGTGGTCGCCGTCATCGTCACGGCGGCGGGCCTTGGCACCCAGATGCCTCTGTATCGCGGTGTGTCCGAGGAGGTTTCGGAATCCGACCGCGCGGTGATGCAGGCCAATCTCCGTCTGGGACAAGCTGATCCGACAGCGCTCGTGGAGCGGGTCCGGTCCGAGCACGTCGACGTGCTCACCGTCGTCGAACTCACCGATGAAGCCGTTGCCGGACTGCAGCGAGCCGGCCTCGGGGCATTACTGCGCCATGCATATCTACGGCCCCGTGCCGGTGGTGCAGGAGCCGGGATCTACTCCCGATATCCGCTGCGCAACGGTACGGCGCTCGGCGGCCTCACGTTGTCCAATGTGCGCGCGGACGTGATGGAGCCCGACGGACGACGGTGGCGTGTGTATGCGCTGCATCCGATCCCGCCCTACCCGGAGCCGGCGTGGCGATGGGGTGCCGAACTCGACCGGATCGCGGCGGTCCTGTCAGCGGACGAGATGCCGCTCGTCGTCGGGGCCGACATCAATTCGACTTTCGATCACCGCCGGTTCCGCACCCTGCTCCACGATTCCGGGCGGGCGGGAGCGCCGCAGCTCGTCGATGCCGCCGAACATCTCGGCGCAGGCATCGTCGCGACCTACCCGGCCGGTCGCCGGCACCCGCCGCTGCTGGCGCTCGACCGGATCCTCACCCGCGGCGGCCCGACGCCGACGTCGTTTCGCCGGGTGGACCTGAGCGGGTCAGACCACCACGGAGTGATCGCGACCGTGCGGATCGGCTGAGGGCGGTCGGGGCGCCCGGGCCGTCGATGGTTGCTGCAGCAGGGGCAACAGCAGCTCGGCGGTGATCTCGGCCTCGGCGGCCAGCGGCCAACCGGACAGAATCCAGATGTCCACGCCCGCTTGGTCGGCGACCGCGGACATGGCGTTCGCGACGTTCTCGGGACTGCCGACGAAGTAGGTGCCGGTGCCTTTCCCGGCGATGTCGAACGGCGGTTCGGCCGCGGTCCACGTGGTCAACCCGGCCGCCATGTTCGGTGCGAACTCCAGGAACTCACGCCCCGGCAGGCGGCCCGCCCGCAACGCGTCGATCCGTCCCTGGACGAGGGGGTCGTCGCTGCCGATCTCGTCGAGTCCCGGAAAACCGAAGCTGCGCAGGTTGCGATCGGCGGTGGCCAGCACGGTTTCCGGTCGAGTCCGTGACAACTGCGATTCGAAGCGCTCCCACGCCTCGTCGTCGGTCTCTCTGACGATGACGCTGGCCAGGACACCGAACGTCAGGGTGCGGCCACGCCCCGCCGCCGCGGCGCGGACCCGATCGAACAGCGCAGCCAACGCCGACGGTTCGGACATGAACGACAGATAGACGTCGAGCACCTCGGCCGCATGGTCGATGCCCTCCGGGGAGGCGCCGGTACCCCAGACCTCGATGCCCCCGGGTTGCCGGGGGCCGGGGATCGGGGGCTTGTAACGCGGTCCGTAGGAAAAGAATTCGCCGTCGAAAGCGGAGTCGTCGTCGAGATACAGCTTCTTGACCTGGGTCCAGAACTCTGCGGACATCCGGTAGCGCTCCTGCTTGGAGGCGAACCGGCCGTACCGATGCAGGACCGGGTCGGCACCGTTGACCTGGTTGTAGATCAGCCGCCCGTCCGAGTACTGGTCGAAGACCTGCGCCTCCTCGGCCAGCAGCACCGGCGGTTTCACCCCGGGGTACTCGGGGATCAGGAAACGCAGACGTTCGGTGTCGCCGACGAGGGAGATCGCTTCTCGCGCGGTGGTGAGCGCGCCATAGTAGCCGAGCCGGTCGAGTGTCCGGGCCTGCTCGCGGATCACCTCGAAGGTCGGAGCGACCCGCTGTGTGGGCTCCCATGGCACCTCACCGTCGGTGGGGTTGATGTACCAGAGCACCCGCGGAGAACGAGTCGCCGAGTCGTCGGCGGCGCTCACCGTTCGTCGCAGAACTCGGTGATCGGCAGTCCCACATGGCGCGATTCGCTCGGAGCGTATCCGAGGAGGCGGTCACCGGGTGTCAGGTCGGTCACGTTGTTCACCGAGCCGCCCGGTCCCAGGAGTCGGACGTGCCAGTCGTCCTGGGCGATCACGTTGACGGTGCGGCCGTCCTCGGTGGTCGCGGTGACCGAGATCAGCGGGCGACGTTCGATCTTCACGCGGCCGATGCGGACCTCACGGACCGAGCCGTCGGACCGTACGGCCAGGATCGGTTGGCCGGCCTGCAGTTCGCTGACGTACCGCGTACGGTTGCCCGGCACCAGAACATAGGAGTGCACCGCCCCGGCATTCCATCGGAACGGTCGGGTCGGCATATACGGCAGCGGGTGGGTTTCGCTGCAGGACAGGAACATTCCGGTCGAGAAGGAGCCGATCAGACAGCCCTCGTCCTTCTCCAGCAGCGAGCACGTGTCGATGCAGGCGCGCTCGCCCATGCCGATGTGTTCGACCTTGGTGACGGTCAGCTCGGTGAGGTCCATCCGGTCCGCGGATGGCGAGATCACCTCGGCGAGGGTTGCGACGTCGTCGGCGCTCTGCGGGGAGAGCAACAGCCCGTCCGAACCGTGTTCGAGGACGAGCTTGACGATCTCGGCGTCCTCGATGTCGTTGACGACGGTGATGGTGCGGCCACCGGAGTTCTCGGCCGCGGCGATGACGATCTCCAACGGGATCTTGGTCGGATCGGTGAACGTCAGCACCGTCCAGGCCACCCGGCGCACCGCCTCGCAGGCGTCACGCAGGGTGTCGGCATCAGACACCACCACGTGCACACCGTTCTCCACGGTGGCGGCGACGTCGAGCGGTGGTGCGCCGTTCTCGGTCAGCACGATGTCGACAGCCGCGGTGTCCACGATCTCGTCGCGGTTCGTGAGGGTGAGCACGCGGCGGATCGTCGGGGGCAGGTCGGCGAGCAACCCGGCATCGTCGGAGACGATGCCGTCGATCCGATGATGGATGGCCGACTGCACGACGGCATCGCGGAGGGCGGCGGGTACCGCACGCAGATCGATCCAGGCGAAGTGCCCGTCACGCTGGGTGTCGGCGGCGGCCAACGGGGTGATGTCGTCGGTCACGATGTCGGTGGAACTGCTCATGATTGTCCTTGGGTGCGAACGGAACTGGGGTGCAAGATGAACTGGGGCTTGTCGGGATACGCCGTGGCGTGGGTCAGGGGAGTCGGTCGGATCAGGCCAACTCGAGTGTCGGTGCCGACGTCAGCGAACGTGGCGGTCCGGTGCCGGCGTGGAGGTGCTCGGCGAGGGCAGCCGCGACACGGTGCGGCTGTTCGGCACCGAAGATCTGCCGACCGAAGCTCAGCCCGGCCACCCGTGACGAGGCGACCTCCAACCCGAACGCGACCGCGTCGTCGTCGCTGTCGGCGACCGGTCCGCCCGCGACCAGGAGGGGGAGGGGGCAGCTGTCGACGACCTCGTTCATCTGTTCGGGGCTGCCTGCATAGTCGAGCTTCACCAGGTCGGCACCGAGGTCGGTCGCGATGGCTGCCAGGTGCGCCAGCGTGCGAACGGAGGTCGCATCGTCGCCGATCTCCGGCCCCCGGGCGTACATCATCGCGAGAAGGGGGACACCGAGGCGACCACACTCGGTGGCCACGTTGCCGAGATCGGCCAGTTGCTGTGGCTCCGAGGCGGATCCGACGTTGACGTGCACGCTGACCGCGTCGGCGCCGAGTCCGAGGCATTCCTCGACCGACCCGACGAGCACCTTGCCGGTGCGGTCGATGCTCAGGTTGGTGCCCGCGGAGAGATGCATGATGAGTCCGAGCGAACCGAACCGCCACGGATCGATGGTGCGGGCCCGCCCCTTGTGCACGATCAGGGCGTCGGCACCGGCTCGGGCGAGGAGTTCGGCGGTGTTGTCGGCGTGGTCGGATGAACCGAGCGGGCCGACGGTCACGGAGTGGTCGATCGGCACGACCAGTGCTCGGCGAGTGGTTGCGGCGAAGATCCGGGAAAGACGAAGCTGCTTACCGGACAAGGAATGTCGGCGTCCACCGAGATTGTCGAACATCAGTCGTCTCCGATCGGTCATCGCCCTCGCAGCGGAGGGCGACGAAGCCGAAAGCTGAGCGTGGACTACGAATGAGGGTAGCCTACCCTTTACATCTCTTCCAACCCGGGGCGTCGCTTCGTCCCGACGCTGATCGGTCGCTTGACCAGGTCATCCGTCGAACCGCCATGGCGTCGGAAACGGTAGTCCGAGGTACACCTCGCCGAGGGCCTGCTGTTCGGACGGGGACTGGGTCCATCGCGTGAGGCGGGCCCGGCGCAGTTCCCAGTCGTAGGGGTCCTCGCCGAATCGGTGCAGCACCGATGTGAGTCGCCAGGAGAACGACTGTGCCTGCCAGATGCGTGGCAACACCGTGTCGGTGTAGGAGGTCAACGCAGAACGATCGCCGGTGCGGTGGCGTCGTCCGAGGGCATACGACAGGGCGCAGGCGTCGGAGATCGCGAGGTTGAGGCCTTTGGCTCCGGTAGGTGGCACGATGTGGGCGGCATCGCCGAGGAGATACAGCGACCCGGTCTGCATCCGGTCGGTGACGACACTGCGCAGAGGGGCGAGGCTCTTCTCGATGATCTCGCCGGTCTCGAGCGGTGGGTGATCGTCGGACTGGCTGCGGCGCCGCAGTTCTCGCCAGATGCGTTCGTCGGTCCAGGCGTCGAGGTCGGTCTCGGCGGGGACCTGGAGGTACTGACGGCTCAACCGGGGGCCGCGCATGCTGTGCACCGACAGGCCGTCGGGATGCGCGCTGTACATGCCCTCCTCGGTGACCGGCCGGGTGTGCGCCAGGATGCCGAGCCATGCGAAGGGGTGGGAGCGCACCAGGATTCGGGTATCGGAGGGCATCATGGTGCGACTCACGCCGTGTGATCCGTCGCAGCCGGCCACCGCCTCGGCCTCGATGCGTCGGCGGCGTCCGTCGACATCGGTGTACTCGACGACGGGGCGGTCGGTGTCGATGTCGGCGATCGTGACGTCGTCGGCGTCGAAGATCAGTGGACGGCCGGTCGCCTTGCGGGCATCGATCAGGTCGGCGACCACCTCGGCCTGGCCGTACACGTAGGCGTGCCTTCCCGAATGTCGGTGGAAGTCGAGGTGATGGGTGGTGCGGTCGAAACGAAGATAGAAACCGTTGTGCACCAGTGCTTCCCGACGGAGCCGCTCGGCCACTCCGATGTCGGTGAGCAGGTCGACGGTGGTCTGTTCGAGAACGCCGGCCCGAACGCGGGAGCGCACATGGGATTCGGACTGCCGCTCGAGGATCACCGAGTCGATGCCCTGTAGATGGAGCATGTGGCCCAGGGCGAGTCCGGCCGGACCCGCACCGATGATCGCGACCTGACAGCGCTCCGTCATGACGGCCCCCTTCGGGAAATGGGCTTGCGGGTGCTCTGTCGCAGCGTTGGTGCCCGTGCAGATCCCGAAGTTCGTATCGGTCCGCCCACCGAAGTGAAGGTAGGCTCACCTCACTATAGGACCACCCGTCGACGGCCCCGCCGCCGGACTGCCGCATATGGCCTGATCGGTCGTCGATGCGCAAGGTGATCTCGCTCGCATGTCCGCCATGCCCCAATTCATCTTCTGTTCACCTCGGCGGAGGGGTCCGTCCACCAGGGCTCCCTAGGGTCAGTGCGACCGGGCGATGTCGCGCTGTCGACACGCCGCTATCTGAGCATGGAGGAAAGTCCGTTGAAACTGAGTCGTTCCGGTGTAGTCGTTGCATCGATGGCGGCCGCGTCCGCACTGGTCCTCGGCGCCTGCAGCAGCAATGCGGACAAGGGGACCGAGAGTGCTGCGCCGGCATCCAAGGTCGCCGACGTGCAGTGTGCGGGTAAGCAGTCGCTGAAGGCGAGCGGCTCGACCGCTCAGGCCAACGCGATGAAGATCTTCTCGACGTCGTTCGCCAAGACCTGCCCCGGCTTCGAGCTCGCCTACGGTGGCGGCGGGTCCGGGCAGGGTGTGTCCGACTTCAACCAGGGATTGACGGACTTCGGCGGGTCGGACTCGCCGCTGAAGGAGTCCGAGATCCCCGCCGCCCAGAAGCGCTGCGCATCCGATGCCTGGCAGCTGCCCCTGGTCTTCGGCCCGATCGCGGTGGCCTACAACGTGCCGGGCGTCGGCGATCTGGCACTCTCGGCGCCGACACTGTCGAAGATCTTCAGCGGCCAGATCAAGAACTGGAACGACCCCGCCATCGCTGCCGAGAACGAGGGCACCACGCTGCCGGACCTGCCCATCTCGGTCATCTACCGTGCCGACAGTTCCGGCACCACCGACAACTTCCAGAAGTACCTGACCGCTGCCGGCGGTTGGGACAAGGGTGAGGGCAAGTCGTTCACCGGCGGTGTCGGCGAGGGCAAGCAGGGCAACCCCGGGGTGGGTGCCGCGGTGAAGCCGACCAATGGCTCGATCGCCTACGTCGAGTGGGCGTACGCGCAGTCCAACTCTTTGTCGATGGCCAAGATCATCACCGATCAGGACAAACAAGGCGTCGCGCTGACCGCAGAGTCCGGCGGCAAGACCATCGAATCGGCCAAGCTGGTGAACGGCGACACCGACCACAACATGGTCATCGACACCTCGTCGTTCTACAAGCCGACCCAGGCCGGGGCGTACCCGATCGTGCTGGCGACCTATTCGATCGTATGCTCGAAGTATGCGGACACCGCGACCGGTGAGGGCGTCAAGACGTTCCTGAAGGTCGCTTCCGATCCGCAGAACCAGGGCCAGGAGTTGACCAACGCCGGGTACATCCCGCTGCCGGCCGACTTCCAGACGAAGCTGCAGGCTTCGATCGACGCCCTCCAGTAACAATCAGCACCTACAGCAATCGAGATCATGTCCGTGGATGACCCCACCGGCGTCGGCCAGGACCGGGCGGATACCCCGCCCGGTCCTGGTCCACAGACCGACGAGCTTGACCAGTATTCGGACCTCACACCCGAGGACCGCGACGAGATCGACGAACAGCTCCACCCCGGACTGAGAAGCACCCGCGGCGAGGTGGGAGACCGGATCTTCTCCTATCTGGCGCGCGGCACCGGTCTGCTCGTCATCATCCTCATCGCAGCCATCGGCGTCTCGCTTCTGGTGGATGCCATCCCGGCGCTCACCAAGAACAACGCGAACTTCCTCTTCTCATCGCAGTGGTCCGTCGACGCGGACAACTTCGCTGACGGCACGGCCGCGTTCGGCGTCTGGGAACTGTTCCGCGCCACCGTCCTGTCGTCGGTGTTCGCCCTCGTCCTCGCGACCCCGATCGCCATCGGCATCGCGGTGTTCCTCGTCGAGTACGCACCCAGCCAGATCTCCCGTCCGCTGGCCGCGGTGATCGATCTGCTCGCCGCGGTGCCGTCGATCATCTTCGGTCTCTGGGGTATCTACATCCTGGCGCCGGTCATCGACCCGTTCGCAGTGTGGCTCAACGACACCTTCGGTTGGTTCTTCCTCTTCGCCCAGGGACACACATCGATCTCGGGCGGCGGCACGATCTTCATCGCAGGCATCGTCCTGGCGATCATGATGCTGCCGATCATCACGTCCATCACACGTGAGGTCCTGCGCCAGACCCCGAGCGGTCAGAAGGAAGCCGCGCAGGCACTGGGAGCGACCAAGTGGGAGGTCATCCGAATGACCTCCTTCCCGTACAGCCGCTCCGGCATCGTCGCGGCCTCGATGCTCGCCCTGGGGCGTGCACTCGGCGAGACCATCGCGGTGATGATCATCCTGAGCACCGCGGTCGGCAAGCTCAAGTGGTCGCTGTTCGAGGGCGGCGACACGTTCGCCTCGAAGATCGCCCGTGACGTCGGCGAGTTCGTCGGCAGCGAGGACGCTGCCGGTGCCTACATCGCCGCCGGTCTGGTCCTGTTCGTCCTGACCTTCGTGGTCAACGCGATCGCCCGCTCGGTCGCCGGTGGAAAGGTGAACGGATGACCGTCACCGTGGAAGAGACCGGTGGACCGGTCAAGAGTTCGGTCACCGCGTTCCGCAACATCTCCCTGGGCCGACGGCTGCGCAACCATTTCGCGATGGTCGTCTTCGCCTGCTGCTTTCTGCTCGGTGTGGTGCCGCTGGTCTGGCTGTTGGGGACGGTCATCGTCAACGGCTTCCCGGCGATCACCGACCCGAACTGGTGGTTCGGCAACGCCTATGCCGTCGACACCACCACGATGTTCGGTGCCGGTATCTCCCAGGCGATCATCGGCTCACTGATCCAGGTCCTCGTCGCGACGGTGATCTCGGTGCCGATCGCGGTGATGACGGCGATCATGCTGGTGGAGTACCCGACCACCAAGTTGGCCAAGCCGGTCAGCTTCATGGTCGACATCCTGGCCGGTGTGCCGTCGATCGTCGCGACGATGTTCATCTTCACCGTGTTCGTCATCGGCCTCGGCTTCGGTCAGAGTGCGTTCATGGTGAGTCTCGCGCTGATCCTGCTGATGGTCCCGGTGGTGGTGCGTTCCACCGAGGAGATGCTCAAGCTCGTTCCCGACGAACTGCGTGAGGCCTCGTATGCGCTGGGCATCGCGAAATGGAAGACCATTCTGCGCATCGTGATCCCGACCGCATTGTCGGGCATGCTCTCGGGCATCTTCCTCGCGATCGCACGTGTGATGGGTGAGACGGCACCGGTGCTGATCCTCGCCGGACCCGCCAGTTCGCAGGTCAAGACCAATCCGTTCGAGGGCGGGATGAACTCGCTGCCGCTGTTCATCAAGGACATGTGGGCGGCCAGCCAGCCGGCGTCGTCGTTCTACTACTGGGGCGCGGCCCTGACGCTGATCATCATCATCGCGGTGCTCAACATCCTGGCCGCGTTGCTGTCGAAGTTCCTGGCCCCGAAGACCAAATAAGCCCGCACGATCACCAGCCAGCAAAGGTAAGACCCATGGCCAAGCGCCTCGACATCAAAGACCTGAACGTCTACTACTCGAAGTTCCACGCCGTCAAAGACGTGACACTCGGCGTCTCGCCGCGGAGCATCACCGCCTTCATCGGGCCGTCGGGCTGCGGCAAGTCCACGGTCCTGCGCACCCTCAACCGCATGCACGAGGAGATCCCGGGTGCCTACGTGGTGGGCAACGTGCTGCTCGACGGCGAGGACATCTACGCCAAGGGGATCAACCCCACCAGCGTGCGGGCCACCATCGGAATGGTGTTCCAGCGTCCGAACCCGTTCCCCACCATGTCGATTCGTGACAACGTGGTGGCCGGTCTGAAACTCCAGGGCATTCGCAACAAGACGCAGCTCAACGAGGTGTGTGAGCGCAGCCTCCGCGGTGCCAACCTCTGGGAGGAGGTCAAGGACCGTCTCGACAAGCCGGGCGGCGGCCTGTCCGGTGGCCAGCAGCAGCGACTGTGCATCGCCCGCGCCATCGCGGTGTCGCCGGACGTGCTGCTGATGGACGAGCCGTGCTCGGCCCTCGACCCCATCTCGACATTGGCGATCGAGGACCTGATGCAGGAGCTCAAGAAGGACTACACAATCGTCATCGTCACACACAACATGCAGCAGGCGGCCCGTGTGAGCGATCAGACCGCCTTCTTCAACCTCGAGGGTGTCGGGCAGCCGGGACAGTTGGTGGAGATCAGCGATACCGAGACGATGTTCTCGAACCCGACCAAGCAGGAGACCGAGGACTACATCTCCGGCCGCTTCGGCTGATCGTCCGACACCACGAACGCGCCTGACCGAATAGAACGCCGCGAACCGAATCCGGTTCGCGGCGTTTGTCGTCACATGCTCGCGACGAGGATGATCAGCAGCGCGATCAGGACGAGCGTGACGCCGCCGTACGTCAGGATCTGTCGACGATGTGCGGCCCTGGCGGCCGCCTCGGAGACCTCGGGGTCGTGGTCCGGAACCATCTGGAAATCGCCGCTCGCGGGAGCGCCGACGCGGAGCTGGAAGTCTGATTCCGCCGGATGATGGTGGGCCATTCGGCCACCCTAACGCCGCCTCCGGCGGCCCACGAAATCTGTACGGGCGCCACGTGAGGATCATTTCGGCGCCTCGGTGACGGTGACCTGAATCACTCAGGCCCGACCCGGGGAGAATCCGGGTCGGGCCTGAGGACTCGAGATGTCCGGGGAGGGGAGGTCAGGACACCTCGAGGAACTGCTCGGGCGTCTGCCCGGTGGCCTGGAACACGACTCGACGGCCGATGAGGACCGCGTGGTCGGCGAAGCGCTCGTAGTAGCGGCCCAGCAGCGTCACGTCGACGGCCGCTGCGACACCGTGGGTCCAGTTGCGGTCCATCAGGACGGTGAACAGATGGCGGTGCAGGTCGTCCATCGCATCGTCGTCCTCCTGCAGACGGATCGCGTCCTTCGGATTCTGCGTGGTCAGCACCTCGCGCGCGGTCGCGGCCAGTTGCACGGCGAGTCGACCCATCTCCGCGAAGTACCCGTTGACCTCCTCGGGGAGTGCCTTGGCCGGGTGTCGACGGCGCGCGACCTTGGCGACGTGCAGGGCGAGCGCACCCATCCGATCGACATCGGCGACGATCTGGAAGGCGCTGACCACGCCGCGGAGGTCACCTGCGACCGGCGCCTGCAGTGCGAGCAGGGCGAAGGCCTGCTCTTCGGCGCGCGAGGAGAGCGCACTCATGCGATCGTTGTCGCTGATGACCTCCTCGGCGATGGCGAGATCGGCCTGCAGCAGGGCCTGGGTGGCCCGGGCCATGGCCGCGCCGGCGAGATCGCACATCTCACCGAGGATGGAATTGAGCGCGTCGAGCTGCTCCTGGTAGGCGGTACGCATACCGTCCAGGATACGTGGCCTGGCCACCCAACCCGGATTGGCCGCGGTGAACAGCCTGTGAACGGATGGTGCTTTCCGTCTGGTTTGTCCGATCCGGACGTCGTCGCAGGTCAGGAGCAGGTGGTGTCACCCGCGTTGGTGACCGCGAGATCGTTGGGCAATGCCGACGAACTGGTCGACGCGGGCAGCTGGGACACCGAGAGCGTGGCGCCGACATCGGGCGTGGACCCGATCGAACCGTCGTAGTCGCGGCCCACGATCACCTCGACGCCGGACTTCACCGTGCGGTCTAGCTGGATCGATGCGCCGGGGAACATCTCGGCCAGTGTGGCTGCCGAATCCTGCTCGCCCACGCCGTAGCGGATCACCGTGTCGTCGCGGTTCTCCGAGGCATCGCCGACGCCACGCACGTCGAAGCCGAGCGGCACCAACTGGTCGGAGACCTGGGCAGCAATCCCGCTGCTGCCGCTCCCGTTGAGGACGCGGACGCCGACGTTGCCGGGGGACTGCGCGGTGGCCGACACCCGGCTCGGCGTCGCGGGTGAACTGCTGGAGCCCGCCGCGCTGCTGGATGAGGACGACGACTTCTTGCTCGACGACCCGGCGGCCTTCTGCTTGGCCTTCTCACCGGGCAACTGCTGGTCGTCGATGATCGCGTTGAAGATGTTGTCGATGTCGTCGGTGCGGGGGATCTCGTTGTTGAGCCCGTCGGTCGAGGTCCCCGACGTCGGGATGGTCAGGAACGTGACCCGGCCGGCCTCGATACCCTGCATCGACTCCGCGAGTCTGAGCAGTGACTGGGTGTCGACGCCGTCGACGAAGCTGTACTGGATGAAGGTGTTGACGATGCTGTTCAGCTTGTTCGGGTTGGACAACACGTTGCCCGACAGCGTCGAACGCAGCAGCGACGACATGAAGAGCTGCTGGCGCTTGATTCGGCCGTAGTCGCCGTTGCCCTCCGAAGCGATGTTGCGGGCCCGCACGTAGTTCAGCGCGCGTTTGCCGGTGAGCTTCTGCGTGCCCCCCTTACGCAGCACCTGTCCGAGTTCGTAGTCGTAGAGCGGCGTGGGAGAACAGACCTGCACCCCGCCGACGGCCTTCACGACCTTCTCGAAGCCGACGAAGTCCATGGCGATGAAGTGGTTGATGTTCAGCCCGCTCATCTGGGTGATCATCGAGACGAGGCACTTCGGTCCGCCGTCGGCGTAGACGCTGTTGAGCTTGACCCCGGACGCTCCCGGCAGGTCGGTTCCGTAACTGCCCTTGGCGTTGTCCCAGGTCTGGCAATCCGGTCGGTCGACCTGCAGGTCACGCGGGAACGAGACCGCGACGACGCGGCTGCGATTGGCCGGGATGTTGACCAGGATGACGGTGTCCGACCGCGCGCCCTCGGCGTCGGCGGTGGTACCCGCACCCACCTTGGAGTTCTGGCCCGAGCGGGTGTCGGTGCCGACGATGAGGTAGTTCTCGTCGCCGTACTGCGCATCCTTCTTGCGGATGTTGGAGTCTTCCGGGTTGACCGCGTTGATGGTCTTCCAGTTCCCGTCCCAGGACTGCAGATATCCCCACACGAATCCGGTGCCGACGAGTGCCATCACGCAGGCGACCGCGACCAGGACACGCCCGCCGACGGTGGCGTTGCGGGTCAGATTGCGGCGGCGCTCCTGCGGCCCCGGCACATGCAGCGGCCGCGAGCGGGGCGGGATCGTGTCGGAGAGGTCGGGTGTGCGCTGCAGCGGCGGCGCCGACGGGTCGGTCGTGGTCGGGATCGGGCCGGTGCCCGGCGCCTGGCCACGCGACTCCTCGGTGGCCCGCGCCCGCGTGGCGTCGTCGGAGAGGTCCACCCCGACGTCGCCAATCGGTGCGCCGGGGCGGACCGTCGGGATCTTCTGGGTGACGTCGTTACCGCCGGGGAATGCCTGCAGGTCGTCGAGTCGATGAACCGCGGTGGGGTTCTCGTCGGCGGGAGGCTGCCCAGCCGGCTGTGCGCCGGTGCCGGGGTCACCGGCATTCATCTGTTCCATCAGCTCACGGACGGTGAGCCGGGTGCGGCCTCGGACGTAGCGGTCGCTGGCGCGCGGTTCGTGCAGCGAGCCGTGCGCCGGGATGTCGTTGGGGCGGGCTTCGCCGTAGCGCTCCCTGAAGTCGTTGGCGCCGCCGGAGCGGCCCGCACGCCGACTCCGACGGGGCTTTCCGCCCTCGTCGGGCGGGTTGCCCGGTCCGGATGTCCTACGACTCAACTGCTGATCCCCTTGACCCAAGAACGTGTGCAGCGCCGCGCGTTTGGGCTGCCGCGGCGCACCATGACAGGGCCCCGCAGGTCGCGGGGCCTTCGGGACATATTACTGATCGCACCTGAGAAGATGTCTCAGCCACTGCGTGGCCGGTGAAGAATTCGAGGTCAGCCGCCGGAATGCATGATCTCGGCGCCCACGGGGACGACGTCCTCGTCGGGGTCGTCGAGCCATCCTTCGGGCAGTGCGACCTTGGCCGGTGAACCCTGCCGACCGCGCGGGCCGTGACCGTCCTCGGGAAACGCGGCGTCGGCGGGCAGGCTGTGCACCAGTTCGCCCAGCTCATCGAGGGTGCTGACCAGGGCGAGTCGATTCCGCAGATCCGAACCGGCCGGGAACCCACGCAGGTACCAGGCGACATGCTTGCGCATCTCACGCATGCCCTTGTTCTCACCGTGATGGTCGGCGAGGAGTTGGCCGTGCCGGACGATGATTTCCGCCACACCGCCGAGATTCGGCGGGGGTGGCGGCTCGAGACCGTTCAGTTCGGCCGACAGCTCGGCGAACAACCAGGGCCGGCCCAGGCAGCCGCGGCCGATCACGACGCCGTCGCAGCCGGTGCGACGCATCATCTCCACGGCGTCGGCGGGTTCGAAGATGTCTCCGTTGCCGAGCACCGGGACATCGGTCACGTGCTCCTTGAGTCGGGCGATCTCGTCCCAGTCGGCGGTGCCCGAGTATCGCTGCGATGCGGTGCGGGCATGCAGGGCAACCGCCTGTGCGCCCTCCTCGGCAGCGATGCGCCCGGCGTCGAGGTGTGTGTGGTGGTCGTCGTCGATGCCGATGCGGAACTTCACCGTGACCGGGATGTCGGTGCCTTCGGTGGCCTTGACGGCGGCTGCGACGATACGCCGGAAAAGCTTGCGCTTGAAGGGAATTGCCGAACCGCCGCCCTTGCGGGTCACCTTGGGGACCGGGCAGCCGAAGTTCATGTCGATGTGGTCGGCGAGGTCCTCGTCGACGATCATCTTGGCGGCCGCGTAGGTGTTCTCGGGGTCGACGGTGTAGAGCTGCATCGACCGCGGGTTCTCGTCGGGCCCGAAGGTGGTCATGTGCATGGTGACCGGGTGCCGCTCGACGAGCGCACGGGCGGTGACCATCTCGCACACGTACAGTCCGGAGACCGTGCCGGTGCGGGCCAGTTCGAGCTCGCGACACAGGGTGCGGAAGGCGACGTTGGTGACACCGGCCATCGGGGCGAGGACCACCGGGCTGGCGAGTTCGAACGGGCCGATGCGCAAGGCGCGCTTGGCGATTCCCGAGGCCTGCAGCGCAGACGCCGAACCGGCGCCCTCGGTTGGTGCTGAGGACGCCGGTCGGCTGGTGTCGAGTGTGGTGCTCAGGATGCCCGCTGCTCTCGCTTCTTGGCTTCGCGGGCGAGCGAACGGTCGCGCATCTCCTCGAAGCGGATGGTGTCCTTCTCGAGCTGCTCGAGGAAGGCGGCCAGCTCTTCGCGGGTCCGCTCGCCTTCGCTGCTGAAATCGTCGCGCTCGAAGACCTTCCACTTGCGCAGCACCGGCATGATGACCTCCTCGAGGTGCTGACGGAGGTCGTAGATGCCGTGCTTGGCCATCAGGACGCCGTTGCGACGGAAGTTCGGCATACCGGCGCCCGGCATCTGGAAGTTGGTGACGATGTCGGTCACCGCACGCAGCGTCTGGTCGGGGCTGATGTCCATGCCCGCGCCGCAGATGTTGCGGTAGAAGATCATGTGCAGGTTCTCGTCTGCGGCGATGCGCTGCAGCATCCGGTCGGCGATCGGGTCGTTGCACGCCTTGCCGGTGTTGCGATGGCTGACACGGGTGGCCAGCTCCTGGAAGGTGACGTAGGCGACGGAGTGCAGGATGCCCAGTTCGTCGGCGTGCTCTTCGAGTTCCTCGACGCGTCCGGCGGCGGCGAGCATCGGGTCGTAGCCATTGGTCATGTGGATCATCCGCGCCTCTTCGAGGGCGACCGGGTCCACGCCGCGGGTCACCACGAGGTAGTCGCGCATCACGATGCCGTGGCGGTTCTCCTCGGCGGTCCAGCGGCCCACCCAGTGGCCCCACGCCGAATCCATCGAGAAGTTCTCGGCAATGACCCGGTGATAGGAGGGCAGGTTGTCCTCGGTGAGCAGGTTGGTGACCATCGCCGCCTTGGCGACCTCGTCGAGTCGCGACTGTTCCGGATCCCAGTCGGAACCGCCGAGTGCCGCGTAGTTCTTGCCCTCGTCCCACGGCACATAGTCGTGCGGATTCCAGTCCTTGGCGGTCTTCAGGTGGCGATTGACGTTGTCCTCGGCGACGGGCGCAAGCTCTTTGAGGAGCTCGAGTTGGGTCAGCTCGCGTGCCATTTGTGTTCCTCCGAACGGTGCTCGGCATGTCATGCCGGTCGGGACGATGGGCGGTGTCCGGCATGGATGATCAGTGGTCCAGCGTACGGCACTCGGGGGAATCGACCCAAGCCCGTACCTACGGAATCGTAACCGTGACGTTCTCCCGTTACGTCCTCGACGGGTGTCGTCGGTCACCGTGTTCGTGCGGCATCAGCGCCGGGTGAACATCGCCCCCGTGGTCTCCATCCATCGGGCCGCAGCATCATCAAGGCTACCCAGTGACGCGGCCTTCTGACACCACTTCATGGCGGCCTGCCCGAACTCCAGGGGGTTGTAGACGTCTTCTTCGCACTGCCACAGCCCGTCGCCCGCATAGGTGAGGATGGTGAGATTCGTGGCGGTGATGAGCGATCCGTCGCCGGGATCGCGCATCGGGTTGTCGACTTCGCAGATCACGCGGCCGGTCGGGGCGTCGACGACGTGCCACAGCGACGGGAACGCGGTCATGTGGCTGCCCGGGAAGGTCGTCATCGTCTTCCAGATCCAGGCGCGGATCTCGTCACGGCCGGACATCGTGCCCAGTGCGTGCTCGATGTAGTCGGCGTCGACGGTGAACATGTCGGCGTATCGGTCCCAGTCGCGACTGACGGCGATCTCGGCGACGGTGCGCTGGAAGTCGGCGAAGGCCGTGTCGAGTTCGGCGTGTGTGAAGGTGCTCATCGAGAGCAGAGCCTACTAGAACAAGTTCTAGTTCTGCGGCTCAATGGTGGAACGCGTCGGTCACCCGTGGCGCGGGCATCGGACCGTCGAGACTGTCCAGATACTCGACGCACTCACGCAGGTCGCGGATGAGGTTGGCGGCCAGATCGTGCGAGAGGCCGTTACGCACCACGATCCGCTGGACGATCTGGTCGCCCAGGTTGTCGGGCAGCGGGTAGGCGGGGACCAGCCAGCCGTGTTCGCGCAGCTGTGCCGACAGGTGATAGAGATTCCAGTTGTCGGTGTGCCCCGGGGTCAGCTGCCAGGCGAAGACCGGGATGTCGGTGCCGGCGCTGCGCAGGGTGAACTGCTTCATCGCGCCGATCTTCGACGACAGATATGTGGCGACGTCCTGACAGTTCTGTTGGACCGCGCGATAACCCTCGAAGCCCAGCCGCAGGAATTGGTAGTACTGCAGCAGCACCTGCGCGCCCGGTCGGGAGAAGTTGAGCGCAAAGGTCGGCATGTTGCCGCCGAGATAACTGACCCGGAACACCAGGCTTTCCGGCAGCAACGCGGCGTCACGCCACACCACCCAACCGATCCCCGGGTAGACGAGTCCGTACTTGTGGCCGGACATGTTGATCGACGCGACCCGCGGCACCCGGAAATCCCAGTCGAGATCGGGCTGCAGGAACGGCGCGATGGCCGCGCCCGACGCGCCGTCGATGTGGATCGGGATGTCGAGACCGGTCTTGCTCTGGACCTCGTCGAGGGCCGCGGCGATCTCGGTGACCGGTTCGTAGGCGCCCGTGTAGGTGACACCCATGATCGCCACGACACCGATCGTGTTCTCGTCGACATAGGACGCCAGGTCGTGTCCGTCGAGAACCGGATGCTCCTCGGTGACCGGCACATAGCGGGGCTCGATCTCGAAATAGTTGCAGAACTTCTCCCAGCAGACCTGCACCGCAGACGACATGATCAGGTTCGGGGTTCCGACGGTGCCGCCGTCGGCCTTGCGTCGCTCGGCCCATCGGCGTTTGAGCGCGAGTCCGCCGAGCATCGCGGCCTCCGACGAACCGATCGTCGACGTACCGATCGCCGAGGTCGGGTCCGGCGCATTCCACAGGTCGGCAAGTATTGTCCAGCAACGGGTCTCGATGGCAGCCGTCTGCGGGTACTCGTCCTTGTCGATCATGTTCTTGTCGGCGGCCTCCAGATAGAGGCGGTTGGCATGATCGTCCATCCAGGTGCCGACGAAGGTGGCGAGATTCTGCCGGGCGTTGCCGTCGAGCATCATCTCGTCGCGCACGATCTGATAGGCCGTCTCGGGCAGCGACGGTTGCGCAGGCATCTCGAAGCGGGGGAAATCGCTGGCCTCACCCGGACGGGTGAACACCGGGTTCGCACTGACCGGAACACCGGCCACATCACGTCGATCCACGTTCAGGTGGTGGTGCATGTGGGCCAACGTACGCCGATCGGCCCGACGCGCCTCATCCTTCCGGCATGATTGTGGCAAGGGTGCCGACGGGGGAACGGGCATCCGCTGGGTGACGTCCGCCGGAGGCGGCGGCGGGAACGAGATTGGTGGCGCAATGCAGCGGCTCAGTGGACTCGACGCATCTTTTCTGTACCTGGAGACGCGCTCGCAACTCATGCACGTGATCGGGATCCTCGAGATCGATCCGAGCACCGTGCCGGGCGGATACACCTTCACCAAACTGCGTGACGAACTCGAACGCCGGATCGCGGGCATGCCGGCATTCCGTCGCAAACTCGACAATTCACTGCTCAACATCGACCACCCGGTGTGGATCGAGGACGACGATTTCGACATCCAGCGTCACGTCCACCGCGTGGCCGTACCGGCGCCCGGGGGCGAGGCCGAGATGGCCGACCTGTGCGGCCATCTGGCGGGACAGACCCTCGACCGGGGCAAACCGCTCTGGGAATTGTGGGTCATCGAGGGCATGGCCGACGGCAAGGTCGCGGCCATGCTGCGCATCCATCACGCGGGCGTCGACGGGGTGACGAGCGCCGAGCTGCTCGCCCAGATGTGCACGCTCACACCCGAGGCGCCCGATCTCGACCCGGACCGGGTCCAGGAGACCGCGGGCGGATCGTCGCGGACGACGATGGCCGTCACCGGCGCCGTCAACTATCTGATCCAGCGCCCGATCGCCCTGGCGCGGTTGATCCCCGACACCGTCCGCGTGCCGATCGGCTGGCTGCAGCGATCACGGGCCGACACTGCGATGCCCGCACCGTTCCAGGCGCCGCGGACGCGATTCAACGCTCCGATCAGTCCGCACCGTTCCATCGCGCTCACTCAGTTGTCGCTCGACGACATCAAGCGCGTCAAGAACCGCTTCGGGGTCAAGATCAACGACGTGGTGCTGGCGATGACCGGCGGTGCGTTGCGCTCCTACCTGATCGAACACGACGAACTCCCGGAACAACCGCTGGTCGGCATGGTCCCGGTGTCTGTGCACGGAGCCGACGAGAGCGCACTGGTCACCGGCGGCACCAACAAGGTGACCGGGATGTTCACCCTGCTGCCCACCGATCTCGCCGATCCCGTGGAGCGAGTGGAGACGGCAGCCGAACTGGCCCGCAAGTCCAAGGCGCATCACGCCGACATCGACGCCAACATGTTGCGCGCCTGGGCGCAGTTCGCCCCGGGCACCACCATGGCCACCATGATGAAGGTCTACGGCGACAAGCGGTTGTCGCTGCGGCACCCACCGATCTTCAACGCGCTCATCTCCAATGTCGCCGGACCCGACTTCCCGATGTACTTCCTCGGTGCACGGGTCACCGCCGTCTACCCGCTCGGCCCGATCTTCCACGGCCTGGGCCTCAACATCACGGTGTTCTCCGCCGACGGTCACCTCAACGTCGGCATCCTCTCGTGCACCGACCAAGCGCCCGACGTGTGGGCCATCGCACGTGCCTTCGACGAAGAACTCAAACAACTACTCGAGGCGTGCGACTAGGGCGATTGTCGTTCGCGTGCGTCATCGGTTGCTCTCGGCGGCCGTGTCTCGTGTGGGGGTGAGCTGCGGGCGTCAGAGTGCGTCGAGCCAGGTTCGTGCGCTCGCGTCCGAGGGGGAGCGCCAGTCGCCGCGGGGCGATAGTGAACCGCCGGAACCGACCTTGGGGCCGTTGGGCATCGCCGAGCGTTTGAACTGACTGCTCATGAAGCGTTTCAGGAACACGCCGAGCCAACTCTCGATGGTGGCTCGGTCGTACTGGTTGCGACGCTGCACGGTGATGAGATCCGACCACGCGCCGCGATCGCGGTCGCCCCACGCGAACGATGCTAGGTAGGCGATCTTGGCGGGGCGGTGACCGAACCGGGTCAGGTGGTACAGGAAGAAGTCGTGCAGCTCGTACGGGCCGACGGTGCCCTCGGTGCTCTGGACCTCCCCATCGTCGCCTGCCGGGACCAATTCGGGGGAGATGACGTCGTCGAGGATCTCCGCGAGAACGTCGGTGGTCTCCTGCGAGTACGCGCTGGTGGAGATCATCCAGCGGATCAGATGCTGGATCAGGGTCTTCGGCACCGACGAGTTCACGTTGTAGTGCGACATCTGGTCACCGACACCGTAGGTGCACCAACCCAGCGCGAGTTCCGACAGGTCGCCGGTACCCAACACGATGCCGCCATGGTGGTTGGCCAATCGGAACAGGTGAGATGTCCGTTCCCCGGCCTGCACGTTCTCGAAGGTGACGTCGTAGACCTTCTCGCCACGGGAATACGGGTGGTCGAGATCGGCGAGCATCTGCTCGCAGGAAGGTCGGATGTCGAGTTCGGTACCCGACACCCCGAGCGAGTCCATCAGGATGTGCGCACGGCGCAATGTGGCTGTGCCGGTGGCGAATCCGGGCATCGTGTAGGCGAGGATGTTCTCGCGGGGCAGCCCGAGGCGGTCGAACGTGTCGACGGCGACGAGCAGTGCGAGAGTGGAGTCGAGGCCGCCGGACACTCCGATGACGATCTTGTCGATACCGGTGGAGCGCAGCCGCGCGGCCAGGCCCTGCACCTGGATGTTGCCGACCTCGCGGCATCGGATGTCACGGTCGGCGGCGTCGGCGGGCACGAACGGGAACCGGGGCACCCGACGCCGCAGCTCGTCGTCCACGTTGTCGGTGTGGCCGAGGTGGAACCGGATGCGGCGCAGCGGCTTCAGGTCATCGGCGAAGTCTCCGACCTGATCGCGCAGACTGATCATGCGGGTACGTTCGGAACGCAGCCGGTCGAGGTCGATGTCCGCGGTGATCGTCTGCTCGGTCATCGTGAACGGATCGGTCCGTGCGAGCAGCGTGCCGTTCTCGGTGATGAGGGCATCGCCGTCCCACGCGAGGTCGGTCGTGGACTCGCCGAATCCCGCGGCGACGTAGATGTGTGCGGCGACGCAGCGTGCGGAATGGCTGGTGCACAAGGATTTCCGATATGACTCCTTGCCGACCGTGACCGGGCTACCGGACAGGTTGACCAGCATCGTGGCGCCCGCCAACGAGGCCCACGTGCTCGGCGGGATCGGCACCCAGCCGTCCTCGCAGATCTCCACGTGCACCCGGAAATCAGGCAGGTCGACGGCCTCGAAGATCAGGTCGGGACCGAACGGGACCTCGGTGCCCAGCACCGTCGCCGTGGTCACCGCGGCATCGCGGGCGGCGGCGAAGTAGCGCTGCTCGTAGAACTCGCGGTAGTTGGGCAGATACGACTTGGGCACCACGCCCAGGACCTCGCCGTCGTGGACCACGGCGGCGCAGTTGTACAGACCGTCGCCCACCACGAGCGGCAGGCCGACCGCGACCAGGGGCCGTAACCCCTTGCTGGCCTCGACGATGCTCTGCAGCCCGATGAGGCATGCGTCGAGCAGGGCATCCTGCTGGACCAGATCGTCGATGCTGTAGCCGCACAATCCGAGTTCCGGGAACACGACGAGGGCGGCCCCGTCGTCGGCGGCCCGGCGGAGCAGCTCGATCGTGCGTTCGGCGTTGCGGACCGGGTCCGCGATCGAGACGACCGGGACGGCCCCGGTGACGCGTGCAAACCCATGCTGGTAAATCGACACGCCTCCGAGCCTATTACGCCTCGGTCTCGCGGCGTTGCCGTCCGCACCGGTCCGTCACCGCGCCGCGGGGGCGCGCTAGAGTCCCAGATCCTTCGCGATGATCGTCTTCATCACCTCGTTGGTCCCGCCGTAGATGCGCGAGACCCGGGTGTCGGCGTACAAGCGCGCGATGGGGTATTCGAGGATGTAGCCGTAGCCGCCGTGTAACTGCAGGCACTTGTCGATGACCCGCCCGGCCGTCTCGGTGGCGAACAGCTTCACGCGGGCGGCATCAGGCACGGTCAGCTCACCGGCGTTGTGCAACTCGAGTGCGCGGTCGACGAACTGCCGGATGGCCTCCACGTCCGCCGAACACTCGGCGAGAACGAACTTGGTGTTCTGAAACGAGGCCACCGGCTTGCCGAACACGTCGCGTTCCCTCGTGTAGGCAAGCGCGTGCTGCACTGCGGCGGCCGCGGTCGCCGAGGCGCCGATCGCGATCGTCAGACGCTCCTGCGCGAGGTTGTGGGTGAGGTAGGAGAACCCGGCGCCCTCGTCACCGAGACGGTCGGTGACGGGCACCTTGACCGAGCTGAACGACAATTCCGCCGTGTCGGACGCCTTGAGTCCGATTTTCTCGAGCTTGCGTCCGACGGCGAAACCCTCTGATGCGGTGTCGACGACGAGGATCGACAGCCCGGCCCGTCGATCGGCGGCGTCGTACGGTGCGGTCCGGCAGACCACCAGGACCCGGTCGGCCAGCGCGCCGCCGGTGATGAAGGTCTTGGCGCCGTCGAGCACGTAATGGCTGCCGTCCTCGGACAACTTGGCGGTGGTGGCGATGTTCGCCAGGTCGGAGCCGGTGCCCGGCTCGGTCATGGCGATGGCGAACATGATGTCACCGGAACAGAATCCGGGCAGCCAGCGCTGTTTCTGCTCCTCGGTGGCGTGCTCCATCAGATAGGGGAGGATCAGGTTCGAGTGCACCGAGTAGCTGCCGAACGTCACGCCGGCCGCGGACGTCTCTTCCGCGATGACCAGCGAATACGTGAAATCGGTTACGCCGCCGCCACCGTACTGCTCGGGCGCCTCGATCCCGAGAACACCGAGTTCGCCGAGCCGGTTGTAGAACTCACGTGGCGGATGACCCTGCTTCTCCCATTCGTGGTACTGGGGCGACACCTCTTTGGCGATGAAGTCCCGGATGGTCGTGCGGAAGGCCTCGTGATCGTCGGTGAACACGGTGCGCTGCATGGTTTTTCTCCCTGTGTCGGTGGCGGTGTCGTTGTCTCGACGACCGGCAGATCAGTTCTCGCGGTACTCGCGCAGGAGACCCTTGCTGATGATCTGTTTCTGGATCTCGCTGGTGCCCTCACCGATCAGCAGGAACGGTGCCTCGCGCATCAGGCGTTCGATCTCGAATTCCTTGGAGTAGCCGTAGCCACCGTGGATGCGGAAGCTGGCCTGGGTGACCTCGGCGCAGTATTCGCTGCACAGGTACTTCGACATACCTGCGGCGACGTCGTTGCGCTCGCCGGAATCCTTGAGACGCGCCGCGTTGACCATCATCAGGTGAGCGGCCTCCACCTTGGTTGCCATCTCGGCGAGGCTGAACGCCACCGCCTGATGCTCGGCGATCGGCTTGCCGAACGTGGTGCGCTGCTGGGCATATCGGACGGCGAGCTCGAACGCCCGCTGGGCGATTCCGCAGGCGCGCGCCGACACGTTGACGCGGCCCACCTCGACACCGTCCATCATCTGGCCGAAGCCGAATCCGGGTGTGCCGCCGAGTATGTCGTCGGCCGAGGAGCGATAGCCGTCGAAGATGAGCTCGGTGGTGTCGATACCCTTGTAGCCCATCTTGTCGATCTTGCCCGGAATGGTCACGCCCGGAACGACTTCACCGAAACCCGCAGGCTTCTCCACGAGGAAGGTGGTGAGGTTCTTGTGCGGCTTCTCGTGGCCTTCCTCGGTGCGCACCAGTGCCGCGACGAGCGTCGACGTGGCGCCGTTGGTGAGCCACATCTTCTGGCCGTTGATGGTGTAGCCGCCGTCGGCGTCACGCTTGGCGGTGGTCTTGATGGCGGCGACGTCGGAGCCGAGTTCGGGTTCGGACATCGAGAACGCGCCACGGACCTCACCGGTTGCCATACGCGGCAGGAAGCGCTTCTTCTGTTCGTCGGTGCCGTGCTGACGGAGCATGTAGGCGACGATGAAGTGGGTGTTGATGACGCCGGACACGCTCATCCAGCCGCGAGCGAGTTCCTCGACGCACAGTGCGTAGGTGAGCAGTGACTCGCCGAGCCCGCCGTACTCCTCGGGGATCATCAGGCCGAACAGTCCCATCTCGCGCATACCGTCGACGATCTCCGTCGGATAGGTGTCGGAGTGCTCGAGTTCCTGGGCGTTCGGGATGATCTGTTTGTCGACGAACGCGCGAACGTTCGCCAGGATCTCGGTCTGGATCTCGGTCAGACCGAGAGTCTGTGCGAGGCGGGTCATGGGGCCTCTCTCGTCGGAAGTCGGTGTGCGCCCGCAGGGGAGCACGAACGGTGTCGAGGTGAACACTCCCAGCATGCCGCGCGCGGGGCCGCGACGGAACGACACGATCGACTAATGCTGCGATAGCGCCAGCCAATGATGTGAGGTGGCATCACCCACCCCGACGATGCATAGGTAAACGCAGTCTGTCGATTCGCGTATCGGGCATTGCTCGCGTTCGCGGCGCGACGTTCAATCGAACGCGTGTGATCCAGGGCACGTCGATCCCGGTCCGCATCCCTCTTCCCGCCCCTCCTCCTTCAAGGAGCATCATGCCGTCCATCCGTGCCGCCGCCAGGGCGGCGACCGGGGACCTCACGGTCCCGACCGATCCCAGTGCGTCCGGATCACGCCGTCGCGCTTGGGGTCTGACGTCTCTTCTGGTTGCCCTCTACGTCGTCAACTACGCCGACAAGGCCGTACTCGGGATCATCGCGCAACCGTTGGCCGACGAACTCGGTCTGCGGTCGTCGCAGATCGGTCTGGTCGGCAGTCTGTTCTTCCTGACCTTCACGATCGGCGGCTTCTTCGCAGGCGCCCTCAACCGCTGGCTGACCCTCCGCTGGGCGCTGATGGTGCTGGCGCTGTGTTGGGCGGTCGCGATGTTGCCGCTGATCGCGGTCGCCGCGTTCGGGGTGCTGATCGCCAGCCGATTGTTCCTCGGTCTGGCCGAGGGACCGAGTTCGGCGCTGTTGCACACCGCCGCGTACTCGTGGCATCCGCCGGCCCGACGGGCGCTGCCGGGTGCGCTGCTCGCGGGTGCTGCATCGATCGCGAAGATCGCAGTCGCACCGGTTCTCGCGCTGATCACCGTCAGCTTGGGGTGGCGCGCCGCGCTCTTGGCCCTGGCGATCGCCGGCGCCCTGTGGTGTGTCGTCTGGCTCGTCACGTGGACAGACGGCCCCTACATCGCCGGTGGGAAGGCTGCCTCCGCCTCGTCCACGGCGTCGAGCACCGAAGAACCGGCGGTGCCGTGGGTGCGGATTCTCGGCTCCCGGACATTCGTCGGGGGTGCACTGCTGGTGATGAGTGTCTATGCCCTGGTCACCGTGGTGCTGACGTGGCTGCCGTCGTACTTCGAGAAGGGGCTCGGCTACAGCCGGCTGGAATCCGGGTCGATGTTCGCCTTCCCGTCGTTGGTCGGGCTGGCGCTGATGCTGATCACGTCGATCACGGGGGACCGTCTCATCGCCCGGGGCACCACGTCGCGCCGGGTGCGTGTGGTGGTGCCCGCGGTGGGGGTGCTCATCAGCGGCGTCCTGCTGTGCACACTGCCCTCGGTCTCCACGCCGGTCGTGGCGGTTCTCGTCGTGTCGGTCGGCTATGGGTTCGCATCGGTGGTGTTCCCGCTGCTAAACGCCGCGGTGTCGGAGATCTGCCCGCCGCGCCAGACGGCCGGGACGTTGGGTGTCTTCCTGGCCATCATGGCGATCGGCGGGCTGGTGGCGCCCTATGCCACCGGCGTCATCGTCGACGCCGCGTCCACGCCGGCGCAGGGGTACGCGAGCGCGTTCCATATCCTCGGCATCGTCGCGGCGGTGTGTGCGGTGATCGCGCTCGTCCTGTGCGACCCGGAACGCGACAAGGTCCTGGTCCGAGGCGCCGTCCGCGGTGAATCCGAGGCCGGAAGATGACCCGCCATAGGCCGCGGCTATCCGACCGTGAGCGTGAAACAACTTGTGATCCAACCCCCTTCATGGAGGAATCAAGAGGGGCGATGAACACACCGCCAGTCCGTTATCGCTCACGACCAGAAGGAAAGACCCATGCGTGATGCAGTGATCGTCGACGCCGTCCGCACCCCGATCGGGCGTCGTCGCGGCGCCCTGTCCGGAATCCACCCCGCAGACCTCTCGGCGCACGTGCTCGAAGCGCTCGTCGAGCGCACCGGCATCGACCCGACGCTCGTCGACGATGTGGTCTGGGGGTGCGTCAGCCAGGCCGGTGAGCAGGCCGGGAATGTGGCGCGCACGGCGGTGCTGGCCGCCGGGTGGCCCGAATCGGTGCCCGGTACCACGGTCACTCGGGCGTGCGGCTCCAGCCAGCAGGCCCTGAGCATGGCCGCCGCCGCGGTGGTCTCCGGTCAACAGGACATCGTCGTGGCCGGCGGTGTGGAGTCGATGAGTCGAGTCCCGATGGGTAGTGCTGCGCCCAATGGGGAGAGCCAGCCGCCGACGGTCCTCGACCGGTACGGAGTGGATCGGTTCAGCCAGGGGGTCGGCGCCGAGATGATGGCCGACAAGTGGGGTCTGACCCGGACGGTGCTCGACGAATTCTCCTTGCGTTCACACGAACTCGCGGCCACCGCGTCCGACGCCGGAGCATTCGACGGGCAGCTCGCGCCCATCACGGGTGTCCTCGAAGGAGACGAGGGCATCCGGCGCGGCGGCACCCTCGAGTCGATGGGCGCGCTCAAGCCTGCGTTCGCCGACGACGGGGTCATCCACGCAGGCAACGCCTCGCAGATCTCCGACGGGGCGGGCGCACTGTTGGTGATGACGAGTGAGATGGCAGCCGAACACGGGTTGACACCCATCGCGCGGGTGCACACCGTGACCGTGGCCGCCGACGACCCGGTGATCATGTTGACCGGACCGATCGCGGCGACGGCCAAGGCGCTCAAGCGATCCGGCCTCAGCATCGACGACATTGGCGCATTCGAGATCAACGAGGCGTTCGCGCCGGTGCCGCTCGCGTGGCAGATCGAGACCGGTGCCGATCCCGATCGGGTGAACCCGCTCGGCGGTGCGATCGCGGTCGGTCATCCGCTGGGTGGGTCCGGTGCCATCCTGATGACCCGACTGATTCATCACATGCGCGACAACTCGATCCGATTCGGTTTGCAGTCGATGTGCGAGGCCGGTGGTATGGCAAACGCAACCATCGTCGAACTCGTCTGAGCAACAAGGGAACACAACAATGGAACTCAAGGGAATGTCCGTGGCGATCACCGGCGGTGCGTCCGGACTGGGGCTCGCGACCGCGCGTCGGGTGATCGACGCCGGTGGCAACGTCACCCTGATCGACCTGCCCACGTCCGACGGTTCGGCTGTCGCCGACGAGCTCGGTGCGGCCGCCTCGTTTGCACCCGCAGACATCACCGACCGCGAACAATTCGCTGCCGCACTCGATGTCGCCGACGCGCGTGGCGGGCTGCGAGGCCTGGTGCACTGTGCGGGCGCGGGACGCCGCATGCGCATCCTCGACAAGGAGGGGCGAGCAGGTTCCGCAGAGGATTTCGAGTTCGTCATCCGACTGAACCTGGTGGGGTCGTTCCACGCGTTGTCGCTGGGGGCCGAACGCATGGCCCGGCTCGACGAGATCGACGGTGAGCGCGGTGCGATCGTGATGACCGCGTCGGTCGCCGCCTTCGAGGGACAGATCGGTCAGATCAACTACAGCGCCTCCAAGGCGGGCATCGTCGGGATGACGATCGTCGGTGCGCGGGACCTGGCCAGCAAGCACATCCGCGTCAACACGATCGCCCCCGGCACCATGGACACGCCGCTACTCGGGCGTCTGCGAGAGGACGTGCGGGAGTCGTTGGCGGCCAGCATCCCGAATCCATCTCGACTCGGCAAGCCGTCGGAGTTCGGTCAACTGGCGGTGTCGATGCTGGAAAACGCGTATCTCAACGGTGAGACGATCCGCCTCGACGGCGCGATCCGTATGGCCCCGCGGTGAGTGCGGGAGAGAGCAGAACCACGATGACTGCCGACACGGCAACCGTTCTCGACTACCCGGCCGTCACCATGGCCGTGTTGGCGCCGAGTATGGCGAAGCTGTATCGGAATCGTGCGGCAGTGGTCGACGGTGACCGGACCATCACCTACGCCGATCTCGACACGCGATCGGCCGCGGTGGCCGCGGCACTGCGCGATGCCGGCGTCGCCGACCGTGATGTGGTGCTGCTACGTCTGTCCAACAGCATCGAGTTCGTGGTCGCCTACTACGGTTCGCTGCGAGCGGGCGCCACAGTGACCCTGGTCAATCCGTTGCAGCCGGTGCCCGGACTGCGCAGGCAGATCGTGGAGACGGGTGCGGTCGCGGCTTTCACCCAGGTGGATCAGGCGGTCCGCCTGGTGGAAGCGGTCGAGGAGACGGCGTTGCGCACCATCGTGGTGGTCGACTCACCCGACCCGGTGCCCGGCACCCGAACCCTCGACGCGTTCGTCGCGGGTCGGACCACCGCGCCCGCGGTGGCGGTGACCTCCGAGGACGTCGCGCATCTCGCCTTCACCGGTGGCACCACGGGGGTGTCCAAAGGTGTTCGCGTGCTGCACCGCAACGTGATCGCCAACGTCACCCAGATGATCGGATGGCGGGCCGGACATTCCGTGGTCGTCGGCGACGACGGTCTGGTGCATCTGGAGAAACGTGACGGCGCCGATGCGCGCGGCGTGGTGCCCGGCGAGGCGGCCACCGTGGTGGTGTCCCCACTGTTCCACGCGCACGCCCTGATCAACATGTCGTTCCTGCTGTTGTGCGGTGCCACGCAGGTGCTGGCCGGGCGGTTCGAGCCCGGCCGGATGCTGGAACTCGTCGAGCGGCATCGCGCGACATACGTGACCGGGAGCCCGGCCATGTGGCATGCGCTCGCGACACATCCGGACGTGGCCGTGCGCGACCTGTCGTCGGTGCGCGTCGTGTCGTCGGGGGCGGCGCCCATCGATCGCGTGACACTCGAACATCTCGAAGCCGCGTTCCCGTCCGGTTCGGTGGTCGAAGGTTACGGACTGACCGAGGCGACCTGCCTCGTGTCGTCGGCGCCGCTGACCGATGGTGGCGAATACCGTTTGGGCAGTGTGGGGGTGCCGACGTACGACACCGAGGTGCAGATCCGTTCGGTCGATGAGCCCGGTGTGGTCCTCGGGGCCGGGGAACGCGGCGAGTTGTGGGTGCGCGGTCCGCAGGTCACCGATGGCTATCTGAACCATCCGGAGATCACTGCGGTGCAGTACGTCGACGGTTGGCTGGACACCGGTGACATCGCCTTCCGTGACGACGACGGTTACCTCTACATCTGTGATCGTGCCAAGGACATGCTGATCTACAAGGGCTACAACGTCTATCCGCGTGAGCTCGAAGAGATCCTGGTGACCCACCCCGATGTCGGTTCGGCCGCCGTGGTCGCCCGGGAGGCGGGCAGCGTGGGGCAGGAGCCGGTCGCGTTCCTGGTGCCGAAGCCCGGACATGTCGTCGACCCCGAGGTCGTCCAGGCTTTTGTCGCCGAGCAGGTGTTGCCGTACAAGAAGATTCGCGACGTGTTCATCGTCGACGCCCTGCCCACCTCTGCTGCGGGCAAGATCCAGAAGGTCGCGCTCCGGGAACGCTTGGCGGCCGGCTGATCTGGCCGGTCTCGATACGCGGCCTCGTGTGTGTGGGTCTCGATACGGCTCCTCGGCTGGCGCCTCGGTGCCTACTCGACCAGCGGATGATGGCTTTTCCCGCTGGGGTGGCTCATTTCTGTTGATCGAGTAGCGTCCGAGCGTAGCGAGGTCGCGTATCGAGATCTCTTGTGCGCGTTGGTCTCGATACGGTTCCTCGGCTGGCGCCTCGGTGCCTACTCGACCAGCGGTGGGATGGTCTTTCCCGCTGGGGTGGCTCATTTCTGTTGATCGAGTAGCGTCCGAGCGTAGCGAGGTCGCGTATCGAGATCTCTTGTGCGCGTTGGTCTCGATACGGTTCCTCGGCTGGCGCCTCGGTGCCTACTCGACCGGCGGATGATGGTCTTTCCCTGCCGATCGAGTAGCGTCCGAGCGCAGCGAGGCCGCGTATCGAGATCCAGCCGACGCCGTCAGCCCCGCTGGGCGCGTTTGACGAGATTTCGCCCGACGATGAGGCGCTGGATCTCGCTGGTGCCCTCGTAGAGGCGGAGCAGTCGCACGTCGCGGTAGATCCGCTCGACAGGAACGTCGCGCATGTACCCGCTGCCGCCGTGGACCTGGACGGCGAGGTCGGCGACTTTGCCGACCATCTCGGTGCAGAACAACTTGGCCGCCGACGGTGCGATGCGCCGGTCGGTCTCGTCCACCCAGGCGCGGGCCGCGTCACGCACCAGCGCGCGGCCTGCCATCACCCCGGTCTGCTGATCCGCGAGCATCGCTTGGACCAGCTGGAACTCGCCGATCGCGGTACCGCCCTGGGTGGCGGTGGCGGCCCAGGAGACCGATTCGTCGAGTGCGCGCTGCGCGGTACCCACCGACAGAGCGGCGATGTGCACCCGACCGCGGGCCAGGGAGGTCATGGCCGCCCGGTATCCGACGTCCTCGTTGCCGCCGACCAGCGCCGACGACGGCACCCGCACGTCGTCGAAATGGACGTCGGAGGTCCATGCGCCCTCCTGGCCCATCTTGCGATCCTTGGTCCCGACGGTGATGCCGGCGGTGTCCGCGGGAACCAGGAAGACCGCGATGCCGGTGCCGTCGGAGTCGGCGGGCCGCGTGCGCGCGAACACGACGAACAGGTCGGCGAGCGGGGCGTTGGTGATGAATCGCTTCTCACCGGTGATCACCCAGTCGGAACCGTCTCGGGCAGCCTTGGTGCGCAGGCCGGCCGGATCCGAGCCCGCGCCGGGCTCGGTGAGGGCAAACGATGCCACGACCTCACCGGATGCGATCTTCTCCAGCCACGTCGACTTCTGTTCGTCGGTCCCGAAGCCCACCAGGACCTGCCCGGCGATGCCGTTGTTGGTGCCGAACATCGATCGAAGTGCCAACGAGGTGTAGCCCAATTCCATCGCCAGCTCGACGTCCTGGGTCAGATCGAGGCCGAGACCGCCCCATTCCTGGGGGATCGCATACCCGAAGAGGCCCATGTCCTTGGCGGCCTGGCGGATGTCGTCCGGAATCGCGTCCGTGTCGAGGATCTCCTGCTCACGTGGGACGACCTTGTCGCGGACGAACTCGCGTGTCTGGCTGAGGATGTCGGCGAAGTCCTCCGGACTCACCTGCGATGTGGTTGTGGCACCTGTCATGGGTTCACTCTGCGATCGATGGGGTCTGGTGTCCAATACGAACTCCGGCATCCTCCGTTAGCCGTTCCGTATGGCAACGGCATGGTTCACAGGCGATTTGCGCCGTAGATTCGGCATCGAGACTCCGTACGAGAGGATATTTCCCATCATGCCGACACTCCAGACCACCCCACTGCTCGACGGACGTACCGCCGTCATCACCGGTGCCGCCCAAGGCATCGGGTTCGCGATAGCGCAGAGTTTCGTCGAGGCCGGTGCGCGAGTGGTGATCGGTGATCTCAACCTCGAGGCGGCCGAGGCGGCCGTCGACGCACTCGGTGGCGCCGAGGTGGCACGGGCGGTGCGATGCAACGTCGTCGAGGCGTCGGACGTGGATGCGCTGCTGGCCGCGGCGATCGACGGGTTCGGCTCCCTGGATGTCATGGTCAACAACGCAGGCATCACCCGCGACGCGACCATGCGCACCATGACCGAGGAGGACTTCGACCTCGTCATCTCCGTGCATCTCAAGGGCACCTGGAATGGCACACGAAAGGCCGCGGCGATCATGCGCGAAGCGAAACGTGGTGCCATCGTGAACATCTCGTCGCTGTCCGGAAAAGTCGGGATGGTCGGTCAGACCAATTACTCGGCCGCCAAGGCGGGCATCGTCGGCATGACCAAGGCAGCCGGGAAAGAGATGGCGCACCACGGTGTTCGGGTCAACGCCATCCAGCCCGGCCTCATCCGGTCGGCGATGACCGAGGCGATGCCGCAGAAGGCGTGGGATCAGAAGATGGCCGAGATCCCGCTGCAGCGCGCCGGTGAGGTCGACGAGGTCGCATCGGTGGCCCTGTTCCTGGCGTCGGACATGTCGTCGTACATGACGGGCACGGTCCTCGAGGTGACCGGCGGCCGCTTCATGTGACCGGAACCGCCACACCATCCGATCATCGAATACGAAAGGCCTGCAATGAAAGATCGCGTTCTGCGAGACGTCGTCGTCTGTGAACCCGTCCGGACCCCCATCGGTCGCTACGGTGGCATGTTCAAGAGCTTGACCGCTGTCGACCTCGGGGTGGCCGCGCTGCGTGGGTTGATGGAGCGCACCGGGGTGGCCCCCGAATCGGTGGAAGACGTGATCCTCGGACACTGCAACGGTAACAGCGAGGCGCCGGCGATCGGTCGGGTCGTGGCGCTCGATGCCGGACTGCCGATCACTGTGCCGGGCATGCACATCGACCGCCGGTGCGGTTCGGGGCTGCAGGCCGTCATCCAGGCCGCCTATCAGGAGTCCTCCGGGGACAACGACATCGTCGTGGCCGGCGGCACCGAGTCGATGAGCAACGCGTCGTTCTACTCCACCGACATGCGGTGGGGTGGCGCGCGAACCGGGATAGCCATGCACGACAGCTTGGTTCGGGCGCGGTCGACGGCCGGAGGCAAGAACTATCCGGTGCCGGGCGGCATGATCGAGACCGCCGAGAATCTCCGCAAGGAGTACGAGATCTCGCGTGCCGAACAGGACGAGCTGGCCGTCGAATCACATCTGCGGGCCGTGCGCGCGCAGAAGGACGGTGTGCTCGCCGACGAGATCATCCCGGTGGCCGTGCCCGGAAAGGCCGGCGAGCAGATCATCGACACCGACGAGCATCCGCGTCCCGACGTCTCGGTGGAATCGCTGGCCAAGTTGAAGCCGATCATGGGCAAGGCCGATGCGCAGGCCACGGTCACCGCGGGCAACGCGAGCGGACAGAACGACGCCGCGTCCATGTGCATCGTCACTACACCGGAGGCGGCCGAACGTGCGGGGCTACGGCCGCTGGTCCGGCTGGTGTCGTGGGGGTTGGCGGGCGTGGCTCCGCGCACCATGGGCATCGGTCCGGTGCCGGCCACGGAGAAGGCGTTGGGCAAGGCCGGGCTGACACTTGCTGACATCGATCTGATCGAACTCAACGAGGCGTTCGCGGCGCAGGCGCTGGCGGTGACCCGTGAGTGGGGGTTCGGGCGATTCGGTGCAGGCGGCGACTTCGACCGCACCAATGGGCACGGTTCGGGGATCTCGTTGGGGCATCCGGTCGGCGCGACCGGCGGTCGCATGCTGGCCTCGCTGGCTCGCGAGATGCAGCGCCGCGAGGTGCGCTACGGACTGGAGACGATGTGCATCGGAGGCGGGCAGGGGTTGGCCGCGGTGTTCGAACGCGTCGACTGATGCACTGACCCACCGGTGCACCACGCCCACCGTCGGAACACGTTCGACGGTGGGCGTCGTCGTGTGGGTGGGGACTGCCGTCACAGCGGACCATGGTGCCGTCGGCGCGAATCCGGTTGCTGTGGAAGTGAATTTGGTTGCTGTCAGCGGGGTGGTGGTTGCTGTGGGCGTGAATCTGGTTGCCCTCGGCGGGAATCAGATTCCTGTGGGCGGGGGTTCGACGGTGGCGCGGATCAGGTCGACGAACGCCTGTCCGACGGCCGACAGACTGCTCGGATCGAATGCGAGCGCGAACGGCCGCACGAATCGGGGTTCCACCGTGCGGAGCACGGCGCGGTCGGCGACGGCCTCGGCCATCGACCGCTCCAGCATCGTGCCACCGATCCCGGCCAGCACCATGGGCAGACGTTCGTCTCGGTGCTCCGACAACACGGCAAGCGGCGGGCGGGCGCCCGCGACCCGGATCGCCTCCTCGATCTCGTCGGCGACCGACTGGCCGCGCGGCACGAACACCATCGGGACCGACGGAAGCTCCTCGAGCCGGATGGGCCCCTCGGGGACGTCGGTGCCCGGCGGGTAGAGCAGCACGTACTCCTGCTCGCCCAGCACGATGACCTCCAGGTCGTCGCCCGCGATCGGCAGATGGGCGGCGACGAACTCGCAGTGGCCGTCCTCGATCACCGACGCCGCCAGTGTCTCGTCACGCAGTTCGCCGAAACGCACCGTGACGCCGGGATTCTCGCGGCGGAAGCGTGCCACGAGGTCGACGATCGGCGCGCTCGTGGTGGACGCCGACGCCAGGATGTCCAGCCGTCCGGTCAGTTCGTCGGACGCGGCGGCCAACATGCCCTCGACGGCGCCGACGTCGCGCACGATCTGGCGCGCCGGACCGACCATCGTGCGGCCGGCGGAGCTGAGCACCATCCCGCGGCCGATGCGATGGAAGAGCTGCACGCCGAGTTCCCGTTCGAGCGCCCGGAGTGCTTGGGACACAGTCGGTTGCGCAACACCGAGAGCGGCGGCGGCGCCACCGATGCCCTCGTGGTCGGCGACCGCGAGAAAGTATTCGACCTGTCGGAGTTCCATCGTCACCACGCCCCGAAATCGGTTTGCCCGGCGGGAATCCCGACATGGGATTTGGCCACCGCGACGAACGCCATCGCGGCAGGAGACGGCTGTCCGGATCGGAGGACGAGCCCGAACGACCGCGACAGCGGCGGGTCGATCGCATAGCGCAGCGCACCGGGCATCTGCTGCTCGGCGACGAGGCGGGGTGCGATCGTCGCGCCGATGCCTCGTTCGACCAGATCCCAGGTGGCCGTCGGATGGGCGCAGTCGACGACGACATTGGAGGTGTCGGCGTCGACGAGATCGTCGATGGCGACCGCCAATCCGGGGTCGCCGACGTCGAGGACGAGAGGTACCGATCGCACGGCCGCGCGGGGCACCGGCTCGGTGAGGTCGTCGGCCAACTCGGGTGGGGCCGCCAGGACGAGCTCCTGTGTGCCGAGGCCGATGGCGGTGAACGTCGCATGCTCGGCCTCGGTGTCCATCAGCCCGACCTCGGCATCCCCACGACGTAGCGCGGCGAGGACCCCGTTGGGTCCGTCGGCGGCGACGACGCGGGCCGCGACACGGGGGAACCGTTCGCGGAACGCGCGGATCATGTCGATCAACGGGTCGATGCTGAAGGCGGCGTAGGTGACGATGTCGACGCGTCCGGAGCGCAACTCACGGACTGCGTCGACCTTCGCCTTGGCACGATCGACGTCGGCGAGGATGCGTCGGGCGGCGACATCGAGTTTGCGGCCGGCCTCGGTGAGTTCGAGTCTGCGGCCGGTGCGATCGAACAGCGTCACCCCGAGCCGACGTTCCAGGGTGCGGATGGCCTGCGACAACGACGGCTGCGAGATGTAGAGCGACTGCGCAGCCCGGGTGATCCCGCCGTGATCGACGACCGCAACGAAATAGGTGACGAGGTGCAGGTCCACGCTCAAGATCGTACGGAGCGCTCAGCGGCCGCAACCACCGACTTCGCAGATCACTTACCGGTCCACCGCGGAGCGCGCTTCTCCGCGAAGGCCTTCGCACCTTCCTGGGCATCCTCGGAGGCGAACACCGGTCCCAGGTGTTGCCACTGCGCGGTGAACAGATCGGCGTCGGTGTACCGGATCGACATCGACACCACCTGTTTGGTGGCGCGCACGGCCAGCGGACCGTTGGCCGCGATGGTGCCCGCGAGTTCGCGAGCTGCATCGAGTGCGCCGCCCGGCTCGGCGAGCCGGTTGACCAGCCCGTACTGGTGGGCCCGCTCGGCAGGAAGAGGATCGCCGGTCAGCGCCAGCTCCATCGCCAGCTGATACGGGAGGATCTTCGGCAGACGTTGCAGACCACCGGCGGCTGCCGCCAGACCACGCTTGACCTCGGGGATCCCGAACTTCGAGTCACGGGCGGCGACGATCAGGTCGGCGGTCAACGCCAACTCGCATCCGCCTGCCAGGGCCCAGCCCTCGACCGCGGCGATCAGCGGCTTGGCCGGCGGGGCCTCGACCAGACCACCGAAACCTCGACCCTCGACGTTCGGTCGTTCTCCCTTGGTGAACGCCTTGAGATCCATGCCCGAGCAGAACGTCCCGCCCGCACCGGTGAGGATTCCGACGGTGATGTCGTCGCGTGCGTCGAGTTCGTCGACCGCGGCGGCGATCCCCTCGGCGACCTCGCGGTTGACGGCGTTCCGTGCCTCCGGGCGATTGATGGTGATGACGGCGACGCCGTCGGCGAACTCGGTGAGCACAGCGCTCATCGGGCGCTCCTGTCTGCAGCGGTGGTGGAGTCCTTCGGGGTGACCGACCATCGGGTCGGCACGCCTTCGGTCGGGGTGAGCACGCCGCGCTGGTGCAGCACGACGAGATGGGCGTTGGTCTCGCGCGCCGCCATGCGGCTGAGGTCGACAGACAGCTCGGAGAACGGCCGCGACCAGGTGACCGAGCGGGTGATCTCCCACGCGGTGCTCTCCGGATCCGCGGCCACGGCCGCGGTGATCTCGTCGAGCCGTTCCTCGTGATGGCCGAGTAGGGCGGTGACACGGTCGGACAGCCCGCGGAAGCGATACTCGTGCGAGGGCAGCGCTTCCAGATCGGGCAGATGCTCGGTGTTCGCCAGCGACACCAGGTAGTCGGCGAGCGGGTTGCTCTCCTGGAACGGATTGGTCGAGATGTTCGGGCTGATCCGGGGGAGGAGATGGTCCCCGGTGAAGATCACGCCCGCGTCCTCGTCGACAAAGCAGAGATGTCCGGCGGTGTGCCCCGGTGTCCACAGGGCGCGCACGTTCCACCCCGGCAGATTCAGCGGCTGACCGTTGTCGAGCTCGACGTCCATCGTCCGGCCGTCCGGCAGCCGGGAGAACGAGCGGATGCCCTTGTCGGGGACATCGGTGGGACACCCGAGCTGTTCGAGTTCGCGATGCGACTGCGCCATCTGGCGGTCGATCTCGTCCTCGGTGTGATGGTGCAGATGGCGTGCATCGAACTGATGCATGGCGATCACCGGGTCGGCGTGCTCCAGCAGACGGGGCACCAAGCCGAAGTGATCGGGATGCAGATGGGTCACCGAGACATGCTTGACGTCGGAGACGTCGTGGCCGGTCGCATGGATGCCGTCGACCAGGGTTCGCCAGGACTCGTCGGTGTTCCAGCCGGTGTCGATCAGGGCCAGCCCGTCCGGCAATGCCAGCGCGTAGATGAGCACGTAGCGCAGTGGACTGTTCGGCATCGGGACGGGGATCGACCACAGGCCGGGTCGGACCTCTTCGACCGGGGGGAGCACTTTCTGCGCCCAGGCCTCCCGCTGCTCATGTCCGGTGACCTCGATTGTCGCGGTCATCTCACCTCCGTCCAGGGCGTGACGCCCCGCCTGTGCAGACCCGAGAAGTTGCGGATCTCAACTTCCACTTGATCATGCCGGGCATCCCGGTTCAATGTCGGTCCGGCTCTGACCGGATGAGGAACTGCCTATGGCGCCGAGAGGTCCTGGTCGTTGACGGCACACGTGAGCTCGGGTGATCGTGTTCCGGTGGATTCTGACCCTGCTGCCCTGCCACTCGCAGGTGTGACCGTCGTGGCGCTCGAACAGGCCGTGGCCGCACCTCTGGCCACCCGACACCTCGCCGATCTGGGCGCTCGTGTCATCAAGATCGAGCGTGTCGGTGAAGGCGACTTCGCCCGCGACTACGACGACGCGGTGCGCGGTATGGCGTCGCATTTCGTGTGGCTCAACCGGGGCAAGGAGTCGTTGGCGCTCGACATGAAGAGTGCGCACGGTCGCGACGTCGCCACCCGCCTGATCGCGCAGGCCGACGTCTTCCTGCAGAACCTCGCGCCGGGGGCGGCCGCACGACTGGGCTTCGGCGCCGACGAATTGCGCGACGGACATCCGGAACTCATCGTCGTGGACATGTCGGGGTACGGCGACGACGGGCCGTACCGGGGACGCAAGGCCTACGACATGCTGGTGCAGGCGGAGTCGGGGCTCATCTCGGTGACCGGCACCGCCGACGAAGCGGCCAAGACCGGCATCCCCACCTCGGACATCGCGGCCGGCATGTACGCCCTGACCTCCGTGCTCTCCGCCCTCGTCCGCCGCGGCATCACCGGTGTGGGCGCGGCGGTCTCGGTGTCGATGTTCGACGCCACCGTGGAATGGATGGGCCACCCGATGTACATGCGGCTCTACGGGAATCGGCAGATCGCCCGGTCCGGGGTCGGTCATGCGGCGATCGTGCCGTACGACCGGTACCCCACCAGCGACGGTGAGATCCTCATCGGCGTCCAGAACGACCGTGGCTGGAAAGTCCTGGCGGCCGATGTGCTCGAGCGACCCGACCTCGCCGCCGACGACCGGTATGCCACCAACATCGAACGGGTGCGGTGCCGTGCCGAGGTGGACGCCGCGGTGGCCGCGGAGACGAAGCGGTTCACCACCGCGGAACTCGACGAAAGGCTCTCCGCTGCAGGCGTTCCCGCCGCAGAGGTTCGAGACCTGGCGGGTGTCGTCGAACATCCTCAGCTGCATGAGCGGAACCGTTGGCGCGATGTGGACACCGAGGTCGGCCCGATCCGCGCCGTGCTGCCGCCGATGACCTTCGCCGACGTCGAACTGGCGATGGGACCGGTGCCCGCGCTGGGCGAACACACCGAGGCGATCCTGCAGGAGCTCGGACTCGAACCCTGAGCCGGGGCGGGGCTTCGGCGGACTACGTGGGAGTGTCGGCGCCGAGGTCGGGGGCGGGGCCGGTGCGGAAGTGTTCGCCGTCGAAGGCGGCGGGCATGCCTGCGGCGAGGTAACGACCGATACCTGGCTGATCGAGTTCGGCGAACAACGGATTCCCGGCGAGCACACCGTCGCCCACGACGTCGTCGAAACTGCGATACCGCTCCCACAGGACCGACGTTGTCGACAGTGCCGCAGTGACATCCGCGGTCGTGCGGGAGGCGAACCACGGCTCGAACAGTGCGGTGAGCACTGCCCGGTGGGTGAATCGATCGTCCTCGCGGGTGAAGTCGGCGCCCAGGGCCGCGGCCACCGCGTCGACGGCTTCGCGAACCCCGGTGAGCTCGACGAGGTCGCGGAAATGCCGAGGGGTGAGTGCGACGATCATGACGCGACCGCCGTCCGACGTACCGAAATCCGTGCCATAGGTGCCGTAGACGTCGTTCCCGGTGCCCTGCCTGCCGTGCCCGTTCACCTGCGGTTCGGTCAGATAGCCGAGGGTTCCGGCGATGGCGAGTGCGGTGTCCTCGAGCGGCAATGTGATGTGTGCGCCCGTACCGGTGGTCTCCCGGCGACGGACCGCCGCCGAGATGGCAAGGGCCGCATAGAGTCCGCATGTCACATCCCAAGCGGGCAGGACGTGATTCACCGTGCCGCCGTGGTCGACGGGGCCGGTGATCGCGGGGAAGCCGAGGCCGGCGTTGACCGTGTAGTCGACGCCGGGTGTGCCGTCGGTGCGGCCGAGCACCTCGCAGGTGATCACATCGGACCTCAGCGCCGACAACGTCTCGTGACTCATCCAGGACCGACCGGCCTGGTTGGTCAGCAGGATGCCTCCGCCTGCGCCGGGTTCGGTCACCAGTCGTTGGACGAGTGACTGGCCGGACTCGCTGCGCAGGTCTGCGGTGATCGATTGCTTGCCTCTGTTGAGACCCGTCCAATAGATGGACTCGCCATCGGCGGTGACCGGCCAGCGGTTGACGTCGGCGGCACCGCCGATCGGGTCGATCCGGATGACGTCGGCGCCGAGCTGTGCCAGGGTCAGTCCGGCCAAGGGTGACGCGATGAAGCTCGACACCTCGACGATGCGGAGACCTGCCAAGGGCTTCTGTGTGGTGGTCACGGTGATGTGTTCCTGTTCCGGCTATGCCATCAGGGCGCGAAAACGCCAGTCGAGGACGGGGCGCGGTGACCCGCTGGGTTCGTGGGCGATGACGATCGAGCGAAGGTCCAGAATGCCGCCCGAAGCCAGCCCGGTGGCTCGCTCGACGGTGAGTTCGCTCGTCAGCGTGTCACCTTCGTGTACCGGTCCGGTGTGATCACACGACTCCCAGCCGAGCACGGTGACGATGTTGGGCAGCGCACGGTTGGCCTGGGCCAGCGCCAGGCCGATGGTGTGACCGCCGTACACCAATCGCCCGTCCGCGCCGACGCGCTCGTCGTGGTGGGTGGCCGCGATGTTGAGGGTCAGACGCGCGAGTTCGGGCGCGGACGACACGACGTCGCCGCTCGAGTTGTAGACGTTGCCCTCGAGCTCCTCGGAGAAGTGCTGTCCGGGAACGGTGTTGCGATAGGTGTACAGATCCCAGTCGGGGAGCACGGGTTCGAACTCGACCGTGCTCGTCCCGATGGACGTCAGATCGTCGGCGTGCCGGACGCGCCCGGGATCGGCGTGCGGACTCAGCGGGAGCATCGCGCACCGATGGAAGTCGAGGATTGGTGTGCCGTTCTGGTCGACGGTGACCACGTGCAGGGCAACGAGACCGGTGGGCGCACGTCCCGGCTTGGACGAGTTCTCCTTCAGGCCGACGACTTCTGTTGTGGTGGTGAGGGTGTCACCGATGTGCGGGCTGCTGAGCAGATGGAGACCGCGGTAGAAGAGGTTGGCCTTGACGTGGTGGGTGGCCAACGTCGACTGGCCGATGGCGAGGTCGGTCACCAGCGCGGGATGGGCGGGTGGTTCGGGTCGACGCGTGACACGCTGCGACAGGGCGGTGTCCAGCGGCAACCGCATACGATCGCCGATGATCGCCTGATGGGTGGCGGCCAGCCCGGAGGTGATGGTCACCGACGGTGCGTCGTCGAATCGTTGCCCCACGACGAGCTCGTCGAAATACGGGCCACCGACTCGGATCACGGTGTCACTCATGCCGGATCCACCTTCGACAGGACACGCCGCGCGGACACCGCGAGAGCCTCGTCGAGCATCCGGCCGTCGAGTTTCGCGGCTCCGTCGCCTCGACGAGCCGCTTCTTCGAGGGCTGTCAACACCCGGCGGGCATCCTCGACAGAATCCGGGTCCGGTGTGAAAATCGTCTTCGCGGAGTCGATCTGGGCGGGATGGATGACCCACGTGCCGTCGAAGCCGAGGTCGCGTACCCAGGTCTTGGCCTCCCAGAAGCCGTCATCGTCGGCGATGGTCAGATGAGGTCCGTCGACCACCCCGACGCCCGCGGCGCGAGCCGCCAGCAACACCGTGTCCTGGATCGAATGCCATGTCGACCGCGGTGCCGACGACGAACGTCCCAGTGTCGCACCGAGATCCGCATAGCCGATGATCACCGTGTCCAGACGATCGGTGGAGGTGCATATCGCTGCGATGTCGCGGATGCCGATCGGTGTCTCGACCAGGATCTGCAACCGGGCGGGTGCGTCGCCGAGGAGTCGGTCGGCCTCGGTCAGCTGTCCGGACGATTCCGCCTTGGGGAGCACGGCCGAGGCCAACGCGGTCCCCATCGCCGCGCACGCGGCGAGGTCGGCCTCGACCCATGGGGTGCCGAATGCATTGATCCGGATCGAGACCGCGCGGTCGGCGCCGAACTCGGCGACCAGGGCGCTCGCGGCGTCGCGCGCGGAGTCCTTGTTCTCGGGGGTGACGGCGTCCTCGAGGTCGAGCACCACCTCGTCGGCGCCCGATGCGAGAGCCTTGCGTGCCTTGCGGTCGTCGGAAGCCGGTGCAACAAGCACGGCCCGTCGTCTCAGTACTGCCATGACATCCCTTGATTCATGTCCGGCCAAATGTGCGGCCAAATCGCTACAGAAGACTCCTATCAGAATCCGACGTGTTGCGAAAGCTCGCTTGACAGGTCACGGCTCGGGCGACGAATATGGCCGTACAAATCCATGACAAATGTCTTGATCCCTGGTGAGGTGGGTCCATGAGCAGCCTGAACGCCGAAGAGTCGTTCCTTGTCGAGACCGTCCGTGCGTTCATCGACCGGGACGTGAAGCCGACAGTGCAAGAGGTCGAGCATGCCAACGAGTACCCGGAGAAGTGGATCGAGCAGATGAAGCAGATCGGCATCTACGGGCTCGCCGTACCCGAGGAGTACGGCGGTTCGCCGGTGTCGATGCCGTGCTATGCGCAGGTCACCCAGGAGTTGGCGCGCGGCTGGATGAGCCTGGCCGGCGCCATGGGCGGACACACCGTGGTGGCGAAACTGTTGACGCTGTTCGGCACCGAGGAACAGAAGCGCGCGTACCTGCCTCGGCTGGCGACGGGGGAGATGCGGGCGACCATGGCGCTGACCGAGCCAGGCGGCGGTTCCGACCTGCAGGGCATGTCCACCGTGGCGAAGGCCGACGGCGACGATTTCGTGATCAGCGGGTCCAAGACCTGGATCTCCAACGCACGCAAGTCCGGTCTGATTGCGCTGTTGTGCAAGACCGATCCCAAGGCGCAACCGCGACATCGCGGGATCTCCATCGTGCTCTGCGAGCACGGACCGGGTCTGACCGTGTCGCGTGATCTCCCCAAGCTCGGGTACAAGGGCGTGGAATCGTGTGAATTGTCCTTCGACGGGTATCGCGTTGCGCAGTCGGCGATCCTGGGCACGACCCCCGGCAAGGGATTCGGGCAGATGATGAAAGGCCTGGAGACCGGACGGATTCAGGTCGCGTGCCGTGCGCTCGGCGTCGCCACGGCGGCGCTCGAGGACTCGCTTGCGTATGCGCAGCAGCGGGAGTCGTTCGGCCAGCCGATCTGGAAGCACCAGTCCATCGGCAATTATCTGGCCGACATGGCGACCAAGCTGACCGCTGCCCGCCAACTCACCTGGCACGCCGCCGAGAAGTACGACCAGGGGGAGCGGTGCGACATGGAGGCCGGCATGGCCAAGCTGTACGCCTCCGAGGCGGCGATGGAGATAGCGCTCAACGCGGTGCGTATCCACGGCGGCTACGGGTACTCCACGGAGTTCGACGTCGAACGGTACTTCCGCGACGCGCCGCTGATGATCGTCGGCGAGGGCACCAACGAGATCCAGCGCAACGTGATCGCCGCCCAACTGGTGTCGCGCGGCGGTATCTGACCGGCCGGAATCCCGTGGCCCGATAGGATTTCCACGATGACATCGCGCGACCTCACCGAACCCGCCTACCGGGCACTCGCGGCGACGCTGCGTGCCCGCATCGCCGAGGGGCGGTACCGGGGCGGCGTCCGGCTGCCGACGGAATCGGAGTTGTCCGAGGAGTTCGGTCTGAGTCGGCAGACGGTGCGCCGGGCTTTCCAGGATCTCGTCGCCGAAGGGGCGGTCTACCGTGTGCCCGGCCGCGGCACCTTCGCCACCGAGGGGTCGGGCCGCTACCTGCGTCAGCTGGGGTCCATCGAGGACCTGATGAACCTGTCGGCCGACACCACGATGGAAGTGGTCTCACCGCCGCGACGTCAGGTGGATCTCGACGCCGCCGGACGGCTGCGGTTGGACACCGACCTGGTGTACCGCATGGCATTTCGTCGGTACCACGACGGCACGCCGTTCGTGTTGACGACGGTGTGGTGGCCCGAGGCGGTGGCCAGGCTGGTGATGGACAGTCCCGATGTGGCCGCCGGCGCGAGTAGCACCCACACGATGATCGGACTGCTGGAGCCACATCTTCGCCGGCCCATCGTCGAAGCCGCGCAATCGATCACGGTGGCCTCGGCCGATGCCGAGGTCGCGGCACAACTCGACTGCCCGGTGGGGCACTCGATGTTGCGCGTCGATCGCCTCTACAGCGATGCCGACGGTAGCGTCGTCGAGCTGGCCGTGAGCCACTTCCTGCCCGAGCATTACACCTATCGGGTCACGTTGCGACGCAGCGGGAACTGAGCCGTCAGCACTGCACTGCCGATGCTCGTCGTCTCAGTGCCGGGTGCGGGTCGACTCGGTTCACCGTGGAGGTTGCGGAGGATACGGTTGCGGCGCGGAAGGATCGACGGCCTGCTGCGGTGGCATGGGCGGCGGTCCGGGATGCGGCATGGCGGGGGACGGTCCGAACCCGGGCTGAGGGCCGGGATTGGCCGGCTGCTGCCACCCGGGATTCGTCTGGTGAGCACCATACGGCTGCATCTGGGCAGGGGGATGCGGTTGCCACCCGGGATGCGGCGGATACGGGTACGGGGCGACACCGGTTGGGAATCCGACCGGTGTCGTCGAGCGACGTGCGCCAGTCGCCCGGGCGATGACATCGGCGGCCCAGACTATCGCGACCCCGATCACGATCGCAGCGGTCTGCGATGCCCAATAGCCGATCACCGAGCCCGTCGAATAGAGCAGGCTCCCGGGAAAGGCCGAGACCAGGGCGATGTAGGGGACCACGACGATCAGTGCGGTCGCGGCATACGGCGACTGCCGGCGGGCGACGCTCCAGCCGCCGATCCATGCGATGAGCATGAATCCGGCGGAGACGTTCACCAGGGGCAGACCCAGGTGCCCGCGCACGAACTCGACGACGGCCGGCAGCGCGACGATCCGCTCCAGGACGAGGAATCCGACGGCGAGGGCGACAGCCCCGAGCCGACGGCGCGTATCGCGTCCCCACACCGCGAGCACGACGACGAAGCAGATCTGCAGGGCGGTCATCGCCACGTAGTGCGTCCAGCTCCCGAACGTCAGGTGCGGGACGGGATCGACGAGGTAGAACGGCAGGGTCAGGAGCGTGAGCAGCGCGCTGATCATCGTCTGAGCCCATGGCGGGATGCGTTCGGCGGAGGTCGGCGCCGACGTGGGCGCAGGGGGCGTGGCGGTGTGATACACGCGATCACCCTACGATTACCGACATGACCACCGGGTCGCGTGACCATCGGCCGGATGCGCTGACGCGTGTCGCGGCCGGTGTCGTGGTGCCGGTCGTCGCCGTCGGTGCGCACGGCCTGGGAGCCGGCGAGATGCCCGCACCTGCCGGGATGCTGCTGACCGCGGCCATCGGCGCCCTGGTGGCCTACGTCGTCGGCGGGCAGCAGGCACGTACCGCGGGTCGTGCGACGGTGCACGCCGCCGCCGTTCTCACTCTGGCGCAGATCGGTGCGCACCTGTCCATGGGCATCGGCCACTCCGGCATGCACCACGACGGCTTTGCGCCCATGGTGTTCACCCACCTCGTCGCGATCCCGCTGAGCGCAGTGCTGATCGTCGCGGCGGCCACGGTGTTGGCGGCGATCACCTCGACGATCCGTTCGGTCGTCCCGATTCCCGTCCTGGCCGTACCGTCGGCGCCCCAGACCATCTGGGTGGCTCCCCACCTGCCGCGCGACGTCGTCACCGGCGGGGTCGGGGTGAGAGGTCCGCCCGTCGGGTCCTGGTGAACCGAATCGCCGAACGGCCTGCGTGGTGACACCCGGCCGCGTTCGGCGGCTCGTGCGATGCCTCTGCACAGAGGCCCACTGACCCTTGGCCGACATCGTCGGCCGCTTCGACGCATCCCGTGCCGTCCGCGCCGGACGACCGATGCGCCTACCGCGTGCGCACCGCGTGCGACGCGAGATGGAGACATGAAACATGCACCACAACACCCTGATCCGCCGCGGAGTCGTGTCCGCTGCGACACTCGCGGCGGTGGCCGCCGCATCACTGACCGGCATCGGTGCGGCGTCTGCCCACGTCACGGCGAATGCTCCCACCGTGACCCAGGGCGGCTACGGCGTCGTGACCCTCGTGGTACCGAACGAATCCGACACCGCCGCTACCACCGAACTGACGGTCACGTTGCCGAAGCTGAAGTCGGCGCGGCCCGAGGTGATGACCGGGTGGAAGACGACCGTCGCCAAGGACCCCGCCACCGAGGAGGTCACCTCCATCACCTGGACCGCCCTGCCCGGCACGCCAGGCGTCCCGGTGGGGGAGTTCGCCCAATTCCGCATCTCCGGTGGGCCGTTCCCCGAACAGGATTCGGTGCCCCTGCCGGCCAGCCAGACCTACGCCGACGGTGAGAAGGTGGACTGGTCGCAGCCGATGGGCGACAACGGTGAGGAGCCGGAGCACCCCGCGCCCACACTGACCCTGCCTGCCGGGGAGGGAACCGACCACCACGGCAGCAGCACACAGAGCACCGCGACATCCGCGGAGGCGGCGGACACGTCGTCGGCCGACGGTGCGGCGCGATGGCTGGGCGGGATCGGACTCGTCGTCGGAGCGCTCGGCGCGGTCTTCGGAGTTGCTGCCCTGACACGCAGTCGCACCACCCGTAAGGACGACGATGCCTGACTCGATGCCATCCGGATCGTCATCGTCGGAACCGACGCCGACCCGCCGCAATCGCGTGCGCCGATCGTGCACCACGATGCTCGCGATCGTCGGCGGTCTGCTGCTCACCGGATTGATCGGCGGCTGGCTGGCCCCGATCGCGTCGGCGCATTCGCGGGTCGTCGCATCCGATCCCGACAACGGGGCGACGGTGCAGACCGGTCCGCAACGGGTCACGATCACGTTCAACGAACCGCTGCAGGAGTCGTTCGCGGTGCTCACCGTGGTGGGGCCCGACGATCACTATTGGCAAGACGGTGAGGCACAGGTCGACGGGCCGCGGCTGAGCGTCGCGTTGCGCGATCTCGGCCCGACAGGCACCTACACCGTGAACTATCGGGTGACCTCTGCCGATGGTCATCCTGTCGAGGGCCGACGCACCTTCGACCTCGCGACCGCAGGTACCGGTACCCCGGGGCCGGCCGTCGAGGCGTCGTCGGGCGGCGACGGGTCGGGGCCGCCGCTGTGGCCGTTCATCGTGCTGGCCGTGGTGGTACTCGCGGGCGGTCTCGGTGTGGTGCTCTGGCTGACCCGACGTCCCGGTCGGGGATAGGGGTGACCGGCATCCGGGAGCCGAATGCACAGCAACTGCGTGCTTTCGCGCTCCCGGGTGCGTTGGTCGCGATGTTCGGTGGCCTCGGTCTGTGTTGGGTGCTCGCCGCCCCCGACGGTCCGGAGGCTCTGGCGGTGCCGTCGACGGTTGGGGTGGGAGCCGTCGTGCTGCTCGTCGGACTGGGCGCGCTGCCGATGGTCGGTCCGCGGCCATCGGTGCGCGCGATCGGGGTGACCGGCGGTCTCTGGTTCGTCGCCACCCTGGTGAGCGCATGGATGCGAACGGCGGATCAGGTCGGTGAGTCGACCACATCGGTACGGGTCGGTGACTTCGTCGAGACCCTCGGTGCCGGCGCGCCGGAGCTGATCGTGCTCGTCGCGGCAGGCCTGACCGTGGGGTTGGCGGGTGTGCAGATCGCCGGACGAATCGATCCGCCGGTCCAGATCTTCGCGATCCTCGCGGCGATCGGTCTGCTCGCCCTGTCCATCACCGGTCATCCGAGCACTCACGCCCTCGGACCGGTGCTGATCGGTGCCCATGCTCTGGCCGCCGGGTGGTGGTGCGGGACACCGGCCGCGATGGTGCTGACGGTCCGCGGCCGATCCGGCTGGGCGCAGACGCTGCCGGAGTTCTCCGCACGCGCGTTGTGGGCTGCGGCGACCGTCGCGGCCACCGGTGTCGTCGCCGGTCTGATCGAACTCGACGGGCTCGGGGCGTTGGTGAGCAGCGGATACGGACGGGTGTTGATCGCCAAGGCGGCCGGCCTGCTCGTGCTCATCGGGCTCGGCGTCCGCCACCGCGCTCGATGGGTGCCGTCGGTGACCCGGCATCGGGCCACCGAGGCCACCTCGGTGCGGTTGGCCGTGGGGGAACTGCTGATCATGGCCGTCGTTCTCGGCCTGGCGGTCGGGTTGTCGACGACGGCACCCTGAGCGAGGGCATCCCGAGCGAGCCCGCCGCGGTGCCCCGCTCGGCAGGGCTCCTCACCCGGCCGTGTGTCGGCGGGTTCGTCAGAGGACGGTGGAAGGGGCGAGCCGGGGCTGATCCCACACCGACATCAACTCGGTGATGATCTCGATCGACAGTCCGAGCGCGCCGAGATGACTCTCGCCGTGCATCGTGTAGAGCTTCGCGTCGGGGAGCAGCGAGACCATGTGTTCGCCGTGTTGGAAGGGGATGATGTGGTCGCGGTCGCCGTGCCACCACCGCACCGGGACGGAGACGTCGGGCACACGAAAACCCCAGTCGTGCGAGAAGACGACGATGTCGGAGAACGGGGCCTCCATCCGTCGCGATCCACCGTGCAGCAGATCGTCGAGGAACATCGCACGGAACTCCGGGCGCGCCAACAACTCCCGGTCACCCTGCGGTGACAGCCTGCCGTAGACCTTGATCGCGGGTTCGGCGATCGGACGAGCCACGCTCAGGACCGAACTGACCACTTTGCCGACGGGTGCGCCGGCCACCCGCAGAACGGGGGCTGCCGCACGGGCCAGCCGCATGGCGCCGCCCGGGATCGCGTCGGGGCCGATCGTCGGGGCGACGCCACCGAGCACGCCGGCCACCACGACCCGTTCGGGGAACGCGTGCGCGACGCCCAGTGCGTACGGGCCGCCACCGGACAGACCGATGACCGCGAACTCGTCGATGCCGAGCGAATCGGCCACGGCCGCGAGGTCGGCGGCGAACTCGGCCACACACGTGTAGTGATACGGCGTCGACGATCCGACGCCCGGCCGGTCCAGCCCGATGATCCGGAAGCCGTTCTGCGCCGCAAACGCCCGCGCCTCGGTCGGGATCTGCCGCCGGGCCCCGGGGGTGCCGTGTAGCCAGAAGACGGCGCGACCGGTGGCCGAGCCGAACTCGGCGAATCCGATCCGTCGTCGGCCGTCGCCGACGGCGACGGACCCCTCGATCTTGGGGCGGGCGATGTCGATCATGTATCGAGCATCCCACGTTTCGTGTGTCCTGGGTCACCGGGGTGTTCTCGGTCACGGTTACGCCGACCGCACGATCCACGGCCTTCGCGCGAAACCGCTTCGGCATGGGAGCGGACGCCCGAGACTGTAATAACCGACCCTCGACAGGACAGGTGAGACATGACCGATCAGACCTTCACGGCCGCGGTGGTGACCGAGTTCGGCGAACCGTTGACCATCTCGGAACTGGAATTGCCCACCCCCGGACCGGGGCAGGCGTTGGTGAAACTCGAGACGTCCGGTGTCTGCCACACCGACCTGCATGCCGCGCATGGCGACTGGCCGGTGAAACCGACGACCCCGTTCGTCCCGGGACACGAGGGTTACGGCACCGTTGTGGCCGTCGGCCCGGAGGTGACCGAGGTCGCCGTCGGCGACAAGGTCGGCAACGCCTGGCTGTGGTCGGCGTGCGGGGTCTGCGAATACTGCCGCACCGGCTGGGAGACGCTGTGCGAGAGGCAGCAGAACGGCGGGTACTCGGTCAACGGGTCGTTCGGCACGTACATGCTGGTCGATCAGCGTTTCGCCGCCCGTGTCCCCGACGGCGTGGACCCGGTCGAGGTGGCACCGATCCTGTGCGCCGGTGTGACCGTCTACAAGGGCCTCAAGGTCTCCGAGACCAAACCCGGTCAGTGGATGGTGATCTCCGGTATCGGCGGACTCGGCCATGTCGCGGTGCAGTACGCCAAGGCCATGGGCATGCGGGTGGCCGCAGTCGACATCGGCGACGACAAGCTCGAACTCGCTCGTGAACTGGGCGCCGAGGTGACCGTCAACGCGAAGGACACCGACGTCGCCGCGGCCATTCAGGAGCAGACCGGTGGCGCGCACGGTGTGCTGGTCACGGCCGTGCACCCGCAGGCCTTCGGCCAGGCCATCGGCATGGCCCGGCGGGGCGGCACGATCGTGTTCGTCGGGCTGCCGCCCGGAGACTTCCCGGCCCCGATCTTCGACGTCGTCCTCAAGGGCCTCACCATCCGCGGATCCATCGTCGGGACCCGCCAGGACATGGTCGAGGCGTTGGACTTCTATGCGCGAGGACTGATCAAGCCCACCGTCACAACGATGCGCCTCGACGAGATCAACGACGTGTTCAACCGTCTGGAAGAGGGCAAGATCGAGGGTCGGATGGTGATCGACTACCGCTGACCACAGGGTTTTCTCAAGGACTACCCCGTACGCTTGACCACGTGAGTTCTCAGTTTGCCCGCGGGGTGGCACGTGGATTCGGCCACGTCCTGCGTCCGTACCCCGTCCGTGACGTCCCCGCCGGATCGATGGTCGACCTGCCCGGTCGCGGGGCGACCTACGTCACCGACTCGGGGCCGAAGGACGCGCCTGCGGTGTTCCTGCTCCACTCGGTGATGACCACCGGTCTGCTGTGCTGGTATCCGGTGGTTCCGGAGCTGAACAAGCACTATCGGGTGATCACCATGGATCAGCGTTGGCATGGTCGGGGGATCCGTTCGGAGGGTTTCTCCCTCGACGACTGCGCCGACGACGTGGTGGCGCTCGCCGACGAACTCGGTATCGAGCGGTTCGTGGCCGCGGGCTTCTCGATGGGTGGCGGTATCGCGCAGCTGACCTGGCGGCGGCATCCGGACCGGGTGGCCGGGCTGGTCCTGTGTTCGACGGGCCCGTTCTTCAGCACGCACAACCCCGAGCTGCGCGCACAGTCGCACCGCACCGGACGCATCCTGACCGCCCTGAACAAGCTGCTGCCACGGCCACGCACCGGTCGTCTCGACGACACGTCCGTGCACACCTCGGTGTGGGCGTTGCGTCAGTTCTTCTCCACCCCGCTGTGGCAGGCGGGACGATTCGGCGACGAACTCGGCGAATTCGATTCGCGCCCTTGGCTGAACGAGGTCGATGTGCCGGCGTCGGTCGTCGTCAGCATCCGCGACAAGGTGGTCGAACCCGAACGCCAACAGTTGCTCCTCGACGGGATCCCCGGTGCGCGCCGGTTCGAGGTCGACGGCGGGCATGCCTGCTGTGTGCTCGGTGCACAGTTCTTCATCCCGCCGTTCCTCGAAGCGGTCGATGCGGTCACCGAGGTGTCCGCCGTCGACTCCGCCACCTGACGTCATCGGAGCTTCTTCCCCCTGGTTTCTGATCGTCCCCCGCGAGCACGAGGGGGACTATCAGAAACCAGGGGGAAGAACTGTCAGGCCTCGACGATGAGCACGTGCAGGGTGCGCGGCCCGTGCACGCCCTCGACACGATCGAGTTCGATGTCACTCGTCGCCGACGGGCCGCTGATCCAGGTCTGCGGACGGGTCTGCGCGCCGGTGTCGATCAGTCTGGCGATCGCTTCCGGGACATCGCTGACGACCTGATCCGCCCCGACGATGCAGACGTGCAGGTCGGGTACCAGCGAGATCGCACGTCGGCCCTGCCCGGGGCCGTGGTCGAGGACGATGGTTCCCGTGTTGGCGATCCCCACCGCGGCGGTGGTGACCACCGCGCCGACCGCGTCGAGCCGGGCGGGGGACAGGTCGTCGTCGTCGATCCAGGGGAGGTCGACGCCCAGCCTGTCGCGGACCGCGTCGTCGGCGATGACGGGGCCGTCGACGGCGGACACCGTGGCCACGACGCGGTCGGCGAGCTCGTCGGGGGAACACCGCGACACCACCGCCCGATAGTCGGCCACTCGCTCGGCGAACCGGTCCACCAGCCCGAGGTCGCCGGTACCGACCGCCTGACCGTAGTCCCAGTCCACCGGTGCGTCGGCCGTGGTGACGTCGGAGAGGGCCGAACGGACTCGTCCCAGGATCTCCTCGCGCGCGCTCACCGGTCGCCTCCCGCCGCGTCGGAGTCCTTGCCGCGCTCCCGTTTCCACCAGTCGCGGAAGGTCTCTGCGGGTGGTACCGGGATATCGCGCGCCGAACTCCAACCCGACAGTGGACCGGGGATGGCTCCGATCGTGGTGCGGCGCCCGAAGAATCGATGACTCGTGGTGGCGGCCTTCTGTGCGGCTTCGAGACGGCGATGGTCGGCGAACATCCAGGCACCGGCCTTCATCGCGGCCGCCTCGGCGGACGGTAGGCCACCCCGATGTTCATCGACGACGCGGGTTCGCAAGTGCACCAACAGGTCCGGGATCGGAATCCGAACCGGGCAGACGTCGAAGCAGGCACCGCACAGACTCGACGCGTACGGCAGTGACCGATCCACCGCTGACGTGGTCCCGCGTAACTGCGGAGTGAGGATCGCGCCGATCGGGCCCGGGTAGACCGAGCCGTAGGCGTGTCCGCCTGCGCGCTCGTACACCGGACACACGTTGAGGCACGCCGAGCAGCGGATACATCGGAGGGCGGCGCGACCCACCGTGTCTGCGAGCACGTCGGTGCGGTGGTTGTCCAACAGGACGATGTGCACGTTCTGCGGACCGTCGCCCGGCGTCACGCCGGTCCAGACCGAGGTATACGGGTTCTCCCGCTCCCCGGTGCTCGACCGGGGCAAGACCTGCAAGAACACCTCGAGGTCGGCCCACGTCGGCAGGATCTTCTCGATGCCGACCACCGAGATCAGGGTCTCCGGAAGGGTCAGGCACATGCGACCGTTGCCCTCGGATTCGACGACGACGAGGCTGCCGGTGTCGGCGACGGCGAAATTGGCACCGGAGATGCCGACCCTGGCGCGTAAGAACTTCTCGCGCAGGTGGAGTCGGGCGGCTTCGGCAAGCCGTTCGGGGTCGTCGGTCAGGCCGTCCGGCGCCGGACGGCCGACCTCCTTCATGCGGCGCAGGAAGATCTCGCGGACCTCGCTGCGGTTGCGGTGGATCGCCGGCACCAGGATATGGCTGGGCCAATCGTCGCCGAGTTGGACGATGAGTTCGGCGAGATCGGTTTCCCACGCGTCGATTCCCGCTGCCTCGAGGGCTTCGTTCAGTTCGATTTCCTGGGTGGCCATCGACTTGACCTTGACCACCTCGTCGGAACCGGTTGCGCGGACCAGGTCGACGACGATCCGGTTGGCCTCTTCGGCATCCCGGGCCCAATGCACCACCGCGCCGGCCTTGGTCGCGTTCTCCTCGAAGCGCACGAGATGGTCGTCGAGGTGATGAAGCGTGCGGTTCTTGATCGCCTCGGCGGCGAGTCGCAGCTCCTCCCAGTTGTCCAGCTCGCCGACCACACCTGCGCGTTTGGTCCGGATGATCCCGGTGGCGTGGGCGAGGTTTCGTCGCTGCGTCGTGTTCGCGAGTTCGGTGCGGGCAGCCTCCGGGAACTTGGGCATACCGACGAACGTCGAGGTCACGCCGACGTGCGGGTGCCCGTGGTCGAGGGCGGTCATGCCGGCTGTCCTTCCGTGGAGGCGAGGATCTCGGCGAGGTGCATCGTCCGGATGCCCGAGCGATCTCGCGTCAGCAGTCCGCCGATGTGGGCGAGGCACGAGTTGTCGCCGGCAACAAGGACTTCGGCTTTGGTCTCCTTGACGTTGGCCATCTTGTCGCCGCCCATCGCGACGGAGACGTCGGCGTTCTTCATCGCGAACGTGCCGCCGAAACCGCAGCACTCCTCGGCCGCGGGCAACTCGACGAGGTCGATGCCTTTCACATGGCGCAGCAGCGTCAACGGTTTCTCACCGACCCGCAGCATTCGCAACGAATGGCACGTCGGGTGGTAGGTGACCCGATGCGGGAAGTACGCGCCGACGTCGGACATACGGAGTACGTCCACCAGGAACTCGGACAGCTCGTACACCCTGGGCACCAACTCGTCGACAGCCGAACGCAATCCGTGATCGCCGCTGCGGTCGGCGAGATCGGGATGCTGATGCCGCACGGACCCGACGCACGACCCCGACGGTGCGACCACCGCATCGTAGTCGGCGAACACGTCGACGAACTGTCGCACACCGGGAATGGCTTCGTCGGCGTATCCGGTGTTGGTGAACATCTGACCGCAGCAGGTCTGCGCCAACGGGAAGTCCACCTCGACGCCGAGTCGTTCGAGCAGCAGCACCGTGGCTTTCGGGGTGTTCGGCCACATCGTGTCGTTGAAACAGGTGGCGAAGAGCGCAACCCTCATGGAGTGAATCATCCCCTCTGAGGCCGACGGTCGCAGGCCTACGGGCAAACACGGCCCGCGACAGGTGGCTCCCCGAACCGTCGCGCCGAGGGGGCCGGCCACCGCGTGTCGGGTGCGCCGCGGCGTCATCGATCGACCGCGAGGACTTGACGGCAGGGGCTCGGTGTCGAATGGTGTGGGTGACCTGACCGCTGTCGCATGTCCGCGCCAGGTGGGTCGACGGGGACCGAAACCCTTGATGGAGGAGACGATGTCCGAGCAATTCATCGACACGACGGTGGCGCCGAGCGGTCCGGGTTGCTTCGACTGCGAGGCCGCGGGCTCGTGGTGGTTCCACCTTCGCCGTTGTGCCGAATGCGGGCATGTCGGGTGCTGCGACGATTCACTGAATCGGCATGCCCGTGCCCATGCTGCGGAGACCGGACATCTGGTCATCCAGAGCTACGAACCGGGAGAGGACTGGTTCTGGAACTTCGGCACCGACGAGGGGTTCACCGGCCCGACCCTCGCGTCGCCGACCGAACACCCCGACGATCAGTCGGTTCCGGGTCCGCGCGAACGGGTTCCCGCCGATTGGATGGAGCAGCTGCGCGCACGGTGACGCCGCCGTCGCGTCCGCATGCGTGGCCAGTGGGCCCACGACACGAGAAAGCCCCCGCGTGAGCGGGGGCTTTTCGGTGTGGCCAGGGCCGGGATCGAACCGGCGACCTTCCGCTTTTCAGGCGGACGCTCGTACCAACTGAGCTACCTGGCCGGACGGTGCCGGTATATACCGAAACCTCTGGCGACCCTGACGGGACTCGAACCCGCGACCTCCGCCGTGACAGGGCGGCGCGCTAACCAACTGCGCCACAGGGCCATGTTCTGTTGTGTGCTCATCCGTGCTCGGTGATCGGCCGAGATGGGCAAGCGTACCCCCTACGGGATTCGAACCCGCGCTACCGCCTTGAAAGGGCGGCGTCCTAGGCCGCTAGACGAAGGGGGCCGGTTCTCCGTTGGGAGCCGACTTAGCTTAGGACACGGCTCTCCCGCTGCACAAATCAGCTGGTCAAACCATGTATCCAGATCGTGGCGGGGAGGTCTCGACACGACACGGCGGGGTCGGCGTACATCGGCCGGACGGGCCTGTAAACTCATCGACGCCCTGCTCGACAGGGCGCCTGCCCCTATAGCTCAGTTGGTAGAGCTACGGACTTTTAATCCGCAGGTCCCAGGTTCGAGCCCTGGTGGGGGCACCGCTTCGCGTCATCGGATTTCGTTCGCTCCTCAGTTGTGTATTCGCTCCTCCGATCGGTGGCGCGAACACGAAACGAGGGAGCGAAACCCTCGAGTTGGAGATCGAATCCCCTGGGGGGTACGCTCATCCGGCCCCGGGTGATCGACGGGGAGTTTCACAGCAAGGCCCTGTGGCGCAGTTGGTTAGCGCGCCGCCCTGTCACGGCGGAGGTCGCGGGTTCGAGTCCCGTCAGGGTCGCCAGAGGTTTCGGTATATACCGGCACCGTCCGGCCAGGTAGCTCAGTTGGTACGAGCGTCCGCCTGAAAAGCGGAAGGTCGCCGGTTCGATCCCGGCCCTGGCCACCGAGAGATCCCGGCCCCGGCAGTGGGATTCACGCATGAGTCCCCGATCGCGGCCGGCGACATGTCTCGCCGCCGGCCGGTCCCGTCACGCGAGCGCCAGGAACAGCTTCTCCAGTTTCTGCTGATCCACGTTTTCCGGTCCCTCCTCGGCGATGCACTGTTGTAGGCCGGTCGCGACCAGCGCGTAGCCGCTGCGGCCGAGGGCCTTGTTCACGGCGGCCAGCTGCGTGAGCACGTCCTCGCAGTCCTGTCCCTCCTCGAGCATCCGGATCACGGTGGCGAGGTGCCCGTGAGCGCGCTTGAGGCGCGTCACGATGGGCTTGGCGGCGTCCTCCTCGATCTTCACTCCCGGCCCCCGTCGAGGCCGTCGAGCATCTGGGCGAGCAGTTCGCGTGCCTGCGCTGCCACTGCGGTGATCTCGGCAGTGCCGGTGAGGTCGGGCATCACGTCGGGGTCCATGACCTCCACCAGGGCGCCGTCGCCGTCGGCGCTGACCACCACGTTGCAGGGTAGGAGTGCGGCGACTCGGGGGTCTGCCTGCAGCGCCTGGTGTGCGAGCTGTGGGCGGCACGCGCCGAGGATGACCTTCGGCGCGACATCCACGTCGAGTTTCGCTTTGAGCGTCGCCGCGATGTCGATCTCGGTGAGTACGCCGAAACCGACCTGCGCCAGGCCGTCGCGGACGCGCGCCACCGCCTGCGGATAGGGAGCGTCCAGTGTTCGACTCATCGTGAACTCGGTCATCGTCAGCCTCCTTGCTGATCGTCGTGGGGTTCCACTCCATCTTTGCACAACCCCCCAGGGGGATGCTAGGTTCGCGTTCGGATATCCCCCTGGGGGGTTAACGACGAGGAGTGACGAATGCCGAGCATCACGGGCGAGCGACAGAGGATTCGAGAGGGCCGGACCGGCTCGTCATGGCACGGTGCGCTGGGACGCCTCGGCGTGTGGGTCTCCCGACACGGCAAGCTGGTGACCGCTGCGTGGGTGGCCATCGTCATCGGGCTGGGGATCTTCGCCCCGTTCGTGGAGAAGAATCTCTCGGGTGCCGGCTGGCAGGCCGACGGTTCGCAATCCGTCGCGGCCCGTGAAGTGGCCCAGGAACACTTCGGCGGCAACGCCAGTCACGCGATCCAGGTGGTGGTGCACAGCAACGGGGCCGCGCTCACGGAGGGGGAGGGGCCGCGGATTCTCGCGGAGGTCACCACCGAGTTACACGCCGACCCCCGGATCTCCGACGTGGTCGCGCCGCAACCCGGGGCGACGCTCAGTGAGGACGGCAAGACGGCGATCGTGCTCGCCGGCGCAGGCGCGGACACCAATGAGATGGTTCGTGCCGCAACCGATCTGAAGGATCCGCTGCGGGCTCTGTCCACGCCGGATGTGTCGGTGAACCCCACCGGTTCGTCGATGCTGTGGGCCGATTTCAACGCAGCCAACCTCAAGGCGATGCTGACCTCCGAGATGTTGTCGTGGCCGGTCACGTTGGCGATCTTGGTGATCGCCTTCGGGGCGTTGGTCGCGGCGGGGCTCCCGCTGCTGCTCACACTGGCCGGGCTGGTCGCTTCCGCGGGGTCGCTGGTGCTGATCAACGAGATCGTGCCGGTCTCGATCTGGGCGATGAACTTCGCGATGATGTTCTCCCTGGCGTTGGGCATCGACTACGCGCTACTGCTGGTGGTCCGGTACCGCGCAGCGCGGATGGGGCGCGATCTCACGCCGCGCGACGCGATTGCGCAGACGATGAACACCGCGGGCAAGGCGGTGCTGCTCTCCGGCGTCACCGTGCTCGTCTCGCTGTCGGCGGTGATGCTGGTGCCGTCGCCCTCGTTCCGGTCGATGGCGGGCGGGATCATGCTCTCGGTCGTGTTCGTGCTGGCCGCCACGCTGACGCTGTTGCCGTTGGTGCTGGTGAAGCTCGACAAGCGGATCAACGCGCTCGCGCTGCCCCGGGCACGCCGCGCACAGCACCGGTCGCCGTTGTTCGAGCGCTGGGGTGAGCGCCTGTGGAAACGGCCGTTCGCCTGGGGTGCGGCAGCGTTGGCCATCTTGCTGGCCCTCTCGATCCCACTGGCCGGGCTGAAGACGGCGATGCCCTCGATCACGGTGTTGCCGTCGGATGCGAGCGCCCGGGTCGGCTACGACGATGTCCAGGATGCGTTCGGCCCCGGCGCCCCGGGCACCCTGCAGATCATCACGCCCGCCGGCCACGTCGCCGAGGCGCAACGCGTGGTGGCGCAGGACGAGGGAATCGCGGGCGCCATGCCTGCCGTGGCCGCGACCACGGGAGAGGACCTCGGCATGATCTCCGCGGTGCCGACGGTCGATCCGTCGGATCCGGACCTCGCGGACACCGTCGACCGACTGCGCGCCGATCTGCCCGACGGCTCGCTGGTGGGAGGCGCGGCCGTGGAGAATCTCGATCTGAAACGGCAGCTGGATTCGTCGACGCCGTTGGTGATCGTCGTGGTGTTGTTGCTCGGCTTCGCGCTGCTCCTGGTGGCGCTGCGTGCCCCGCTGATCGCGTTGTTGGGCACCGTCGTCAGTCTGCTGTCGACGGCTGCCGCGTTCGGTGTGGCGCGGTTGGTCTTCCAGGACGGGATCGGTGCCCAGATCTTCGGTTTCGAGTCGCAGGGTTTCCTGGACGCGTGGGCGCCGGTGTTCTTCTTCGCGATGATCTTCGCGATCGCCATGGACTACACGGTGTTCCTGCTGTCGTCGGCCAAGGAGCACTGGGAGCGCTCCGGCGATCCGAGGGAGGCTATGGTCGGTGCCGTCGCGCACTCGGGACGGGTGATCTTCGCGGCCGGTGGCGTGATGGTCGCGGTGTTCTTCACCTTTGCGCTCTCGGGGCCGCTGCCGCCCAAGGAGATGGGGGTGATCCTCGGTGTCGCGGTGCTGCTGGATGCCTTCCTCGTGCGCCTCGTGTTGCTGCCCGTGGCGCTACGGCTCGCCGGGCGTGCCGCCTGGGCATGTCCGGCATGGCTCGGCAAGATCCTGCCGAACATCAGTTTCGCCCACGACTGACGTCAGGTGGTCCGGCTCGTGGCGGCCGCGACGATGGTGTGCCGGCGCGGCCCGCCGGCCGCGATCGTGGTCAACTGAGAAGGTGATCACACTGGAGCGCAGTCAGATCCGACATCGACTCGATGGCTTCGAACGTCGCGTGGCCACGCCGGACGCGGATGTCCCCACCCGGCCGGCCGCCGTCGCCATCACCATCGCGCAGCGAGACGGGCAGCAGGGCATCTGGCTGTGCAAACGTCCCGCGACGATGCGACGGCACGCCGCGCAGTACGCGTTGCCGGGTGGCCGACTCGATCCAGGTGAGGACGAGCCGACCGCGGCGCTGCGGGAGCTGCACGAGGAGATCGGGGTACAGGTGCCGGCCGACGATGTCCTGGGGATCCTCGACGACTATCCGACACGGTCGGGCTTCGTCATGACGCCGGTGGTCTGCTGGGCCGACGGCGACCAGGTGCCGACACCGAACCCCGACGAGGTCGCGCAGCTCTTCTTCGTCACCTTCGACGAGCTGATGGTCGAGCCGCGTTTCCTGACGATCCCGCAATCCCCGCGGCCGGTGATCCAGCTGCCCATCGTCGGCGCACTGGTCCACGCGCCCACCGCAGCGGTCATCTACCAGTTCGCGGAGGTGGTCCTGCGAGGTCGTGACACTCGCGTCGACGGCTTTGAGCAGCCGGTTTTCGCGTGGTCGTGAAAAATTTCAGAAATCTTCACGCATCCGGGAATGGAATCGGACCGCGGTCCGTTTAAGCTTGTGTTGGGTCGATACGGCCCACGGGAGAACCGATATCTCACAGACCATCACCTGGAGGAATTCATGACTGCTGCAGTCACCGCCCCGATCGCCGCCGGCACCTGGACCATCGACCCCGTCCATTCGACCGTCAACTTCTCCGTCAAGCATCTGATGGTGAGCAAGGTCCGCGGCAAGTTCGACACCTTCAGCGGCACCATCACCGTCGCCGAGGACGGCACCCCGTCGGTGCAGGCCGAGATCGACGTGACCTCGATCGAGACCGGCAACGAGCAGCGTGACGGCCACATCAAGTCGGCCGACTTCTTCGACGCGGAGAAGTTCCCCAAGGCGACCTTCGTGTCGACCGGTGTGGCGCCGAAGGGCGACGACTACGTACTCACCGGTGATTTCACCCTCAAGGGAGTCACCAAGCCCGTCGAGCTCGAGCTGGAGTTCAACGGTGTGAACCCGGGTATGGGCAACGGTCCCGTCGCGGGCTTCGAGGCGAAGACCGTGCTCAACCGCAAGGACTTCGGCATCGACATCGAAATGCCTCTCGAGGGCGGCGGCGTCGTCGTCGGTGACAAGGTCACCATCACACTCGAGATCGAGGCCGGCCAGCCTGCCTGATTCGGCCTCGACGAACCCGAGAGGGTTCTCGGTCGACCCGACGGGAGTCGGTGTCGCGCACATCAGCGCGGCCCGGCTCCCGTTTTGTCGTGTCTGCGCGGCGTCGATTGCCGGTCGATGGGGTGGGGCCGACCGTCGGCTTCGGTAGGCTGACCACACGCGTGCTGGCAGGAGGTGGCCGTATGGTGCGACCACGCCGACGCCCGAGAGCCGAAGACGGGTCGCGGCGTGGACTCCGTGCGCGGTGGGGCGCCGCCTGGGGCCGGTTGCGGGCCCCGCAATGGCATCCGCCCTCGCTGGAGACGACCTCCGAACGTGCACGCGTGGCGAAATGGGCCACCGCCGCGGCCGCGCTCGCAATCAGCATCACCAACAGCGTCGTCGGGCTCGAGACCTTCCTGCTCGTACAACTCGCCTTCGACGGCGGCGAACTCGGCTACGACACCACGGTGCGGGCACCGAACTTCCCCGCGGTGGTCGTCGCGATCGTGGTCGGGACCGTCATCAACGTGGTCCTCGGTCTGGCATTGTTCAAACCGCAGCTGAGATGGTTCGTCGACGGTACGCCCGCCGACCAGTCCCGCCGTCGAGCGGTGCAACGAATACCGATGACCCAGGTGTTCGCCACCCTGATCGCCTGGACACTGGCGGTCATCTCCTACGCCCTGGCCGCGAGCGAGCTGACACCGCGGACGGTCGTGGGTGTCGCGGTGGCCTTCGCGTTGGCCGGTCTGTCGAGCTCGTGTATCACCTACGTGTTCGCCGAGCGTGCCGCGCGACCCCTGGCCGTCGTTGCACTACACGACAATCCGGCCCGGCACGTGATGCACGGGGTGCGGTCCCGGATGATCGCGGTCTGGGCGGTGAGCTCGGCGGTGCCGATGCTCGGCCTGCTCATCATCAACGGCGGGCGCTGGATGGGGATGTTGCCGCCGGCGCGGGGACCGATCGACTGGACCACCGTGGTGTTGGCCATCGTCGGGCTCGCCGCGGGCGCCCGCGTGGTGGTGTTGATCGGCCGGGCGATCGCCGATCCGCTCATCGATCTCCGTAGGTCGGTGGAACGGGTCGACCGCGGCGATCTGAGTGTTCGGGTCGCGGTATACGACTCGTCGGAACTCGGTGTCCTGCAACATGGTTTCAACGAGATGGTGTCGGGCCTCGACGAACGCGAGCGAATGCGTGAGCTGTTCGCCAAGCACGTGGGGGACACCGTGGCCGAACTCGCGATGGAGCGTGGGGCGGGTATGCACGGTACCAACGCCCTCGTGGGTGTGTTGTTCGTCGACATCGCCGGGTCGACGAGGATTGCCGCGCAGCAGGATCCGCGCGACACCGTGGCGTTGCTCAACCGCTTCTTCACGATCGTGGCCGAGGTGGTCGACGGCCACTCGGGCTTCGTCAACAAGTTCGAGGGCGATGCGGCGTTGGCGGTGTTCGGGGTGCCGGTGGCCGTCGACAACCCGGCCGCGGCGGCCCTGGCCGCGGGCCGTGAACTCGCGGTGCGTCTCGGCGAACTGCCGATCGGATGGGGGATCGGCGTCTCTTTCGGGATGGCGTTCGCGGGCAACGTCGGGTCGGAGCGACGCTACGAATACACGGTGATCGGCAACCCGGTGAACGAATGCGCGCGGCTGTCCGAACTCGCCAAGCGATCGGAGGTACCGGTGTTCGCGTCCGACGCGGCGATCGAGGCCGCCGACGACGAGGCAGGCCACTGGGAGTCGGTGGGCGCACGGACTCTGCGCGGGCATGGGGACCCCACCGAGGTCTTCGTCCCCAGCGCCCTGGCCCGAGACCTCACGCAACCCGGCGTTCCCGCAGTGCTGTCCGGACTCCTGCGGCCTGCGCGGCGCACGATGCTCGGAGGTCTGATCCGGTTGCCGTTGCACCTGTGGGGCCGTTGACGGCCGCTCGCCGCGTCAATAGCGTGGATCGCGACATTCGGCGACGAAGGGGAGCGTGAGCATGAGTGGCTGGTCGACGGCGGACATTCCGGGTCAGGCGGGTCGCACCGTGGTGGTCACGGGAGCGAACAGCGGGTTGGGTGCCGAGACCGCAAAGGCGCTGGCACGCGCAGGCGCCCAGGTGATCCTGGCGTGCCGCGACACCTCGAAGGCCGACGTCGTGGCCAAGGAGATCGGCAGCGCCGCGAGCGTTGCTCGACTCGACCTGGCCGACCTGTCCTCGGTGCGCGCGTTCGCCGACGGGTTCACCGGCGCGGACGTGTTGGTCAACAACGCGGGCGTGATGGCGATCCCGTTGCGACGGACCGCGCAGGGTTTCGAAATGCAGATGGGTACAAATCATCTCGGTCATTTCGCGCTCACCGCGCTGGTGTTGCCCAAGATCTCGGATCGGATCGTCACGCTGTCGTCGGGTGTGCACCAGATCGGTCGCCTCGACCTCGACGACCTGAACTGGGAGAAGCGTCGGTACCGGCGCTGGCGCGCCTACGGCGATTCGAAGATGGCCAACCTGATGTTCGGCAAGGAACTCGCTGCGCGACTGTCGACGGCCGGGTCGTCGACGATGTCGTTGATCGCCCATCCCGGATATGCCGCAACCGAATTGCAGGGCCGCTCGGAGTCCGTCGAGGACTTCTTCATGAAGCTGGGCAACAAGACGCCGATGGCCCAGTCGGCAACCCAGGGGGCGCTGCCGACCCTCTACGCCGCGACCTCGCCCGACGTGGTGAACGGAACCTTCTACGGGCCCACCCAGATGTTCGGAATGCACGGTGCGCCAGGCAAATCCGGCTACAACAAACGCGCCGACGACCTCACCGTCCGCGACGGACTGTGGCAGGTGTCGGAGAAGCTCACCGAGATCGACTTCCGGGTCTGAGAGCCCGCTCGGGCGCCTATCGGACGTCGAAGGTGATCGAGTTCGAGGCGCCCGAGATCCCGTCGGTGACGGTGATCGAGTAACCACCAGCGGCCCGCAACATGTAGGTGTGCACAGATGTGCAGTCGCGGGTCTTGAACAGGGCGGCCTTCGCCGGGATCTTCGGCCCGGTGATCCGGATGCTCATGGTGCACTCGTTGCCGTCGACCACCGGTCCCGCGTCGATGGTGGAGTTCCACTTCACGCCGAGTTGTGAGTTCTTCGGATACACGTTGGCCGAGATCGGCTTCGCCTTGGGCGCATAGGCCCACACATTGATCGACTTCACCCCGTTGGGCGCGTTGTCGCGACCGAGCTTGCCGTAATGCTCGGGTTTGCTGCTCGAGGACCCCAGGGCCGAACTGCCGGCGTCGAACAGACTCGTCAGGCCACCCGAGGAACTCCCGAACCCGGAGGCGCTACCCGAACTGCCGAGCAGGCTGTCCAGGGGACTCGCCGATGCGGGCGCCGCGACGGCGATGATCGACGAAGCGGACAGGACAGCAACAGCTATGGACTTGTGATTCACGGTTCTCTTTCGACTCAACCCCGGGGCGGTAGGACAACAGGGATTAAATCACGCAGTCTCCTCGCCCGGATGGTGACGCCGATCACGGGGTGTGGGGTCACCAGACGCCGGGCGGACGGAACTGCACGCTGATGCGCGGGCCGGCGCCGGGCACCTTCGGCACGGCGTGTTCCCAGGTCCGCTGGCAGCTCCCGCCCATCACCAGCAGGTCGCCGGGGCCGACGACGAATCTCATCGACGTTCCGCCACCGCGAGGGCGCAGCAGCAGGGGGCGGGGCGAACCGAGGGAGACGATCGCGACCATCGTGTCGGTCGTGGCTCCGCGGCCGATGCGGTCGCCGTGCCACGCAACGCTGTCGTTCCCGTCGCGGTACAGACACAGCCCAGCGGTCGCGAAGCCCTCGGACAGTTCGCCGCGGTAGTGATCGGTCAGCCGGTTGCGGGCCTCGACCAGCAGCGGATCGGGAAACGTGGCGGCCTCGTGATAGTTGGCGACGAGTCGTGGCACGTCGACGACCCGGTCGTACATCTGGCGCCGCTCGGAGCGCCACGCCGCGTGGGTGCGCAGACGGTCGAAGAGCAATTCGGAGCCGGCGATCCACCCGGGCCGCAGATCCACCCAGGCCCCCTGCGCCAGCGGGCGGCGCATCGCACCGCCGAGATCCCCGATGGTCACGGTGTCGGAGGTCTGGTCGAAGAGTGATCCCTGGATGCCGGCGAGCATGCCCCGAGCATACGCCTGTGTACGAACAGGTGTTCGATGATCTGGCCGACCAGAACGGAGTGAGGGAGAGGTCGATCACGAATGGCCTGGTCGTCGTGGCGAAGATGGAGATTTCCTGTTATCCAGTAACAAGTGGTAGTCACTAACAGTTTGCTGTGGTGACCTATCGCGCAGCCGTTCCGAGAGCGTCCGAGAGGGAAGCATGGCGTCATTTCTGTATCGAGTCGGGAGGTTCTCCTTCCGGCACAAGTGGTGGATGATCGCGGTCTGGTTGATCGCCGCGATCGCGGTGTCTGGCCTCGTGGGCGCGCTCAACCCCAAGTTCGCCAAGGACTTCAGCCTTCCCGGCACGGATTCGGGCACCGCCACCGAACAGGTGGAGCAGTACTTCCCGGATGTCATGAAGCAGCAGGAACGCGCGTCGACCAGCGTGCTGGTGGCGGCCGACGACGGACTGGCCGCACACTCCGCGCAGATCGACGCTCTGGTGGCCGACCTGCACAAGCTTCCCGAACTCTCCGACGCCAAGACGGTCGTCAACCCTCTGACGGTCGCCCAGATGCAGCCGGCGATGGCGTCGTCGGTCATCGGTGACGGCGGCAAGGTCGGGCTGATCCAGGTCCGTCAGAACATCGAGGCGATGGACCTCACCGTCGACGAGAAGGATCAGCTGACGACGATCCTCGCCGCACACAGCGGTGACGGGCTACAGGTCGAGGCCACCGGCTCGCTGATGCAGGTCATGGAGGCCGGCGGCAAGGCCGAGATGATCGGCTTCGCAGTCGCTTTCGTGGTGATGATCGTGGCCTTCGGGGCGCTGGTGGCGGCATTCATCCCGCTGATCACCGGCCTGATGGGCGTCATGATCACCATCATGCTGTTGACGTTGTCGGCGGAGGTCCTCAGCGTCAACGAGACGGCAACCGGCATCGTCACGATGCTGGGTATCGCGGTGTCGATCGACTATGCGCTGTTCATCGTGTCGCGGTACCGCAGCGAGCGTAAACGTGGTGGTTCGGCCGCCGACGCCGCAGGCAGAGCGGTCGGCACGGCAGGCTCCGCGGTGGTGTTCGCCGGGCTGACCGTCATCATCGCGGTGGTGGCCCTCATGGTCATCGGTATCCCGCTCATCACGCAGATGGGCATGGGCGCGGCCGTCGCGGTGTTCGTCGCGGTCCTCGCCGCACTGACCCTGATCCCCGCACTGTTGGGCGCCACCGGCCGATTCGCGTTCGCGCCGCGTATCCCGTGGATCAAGCATGCCGAGGAATCCGACAGCGCCGACACCCTCGGCGTCCGGTTCGGCCGCACGGTGGTCAAGCGTCCGGTGCCGTTCATCATCGGTGGTCTGTTGGTGCTGGTCCTCGCGGCCATCCCGATGACGAAACTCGAACTGGGCATGTCGATGACGAGCGACGACGAGGCCGCCGCTCAGACTTTGCTGCAGCGCGGATTCGGTGAGGGCATCAACGGTCCGCTGCTGGTCGTGCTGCACACCGAGAACGGCGACATCGCGGCCACCGCAGAGCAGGCCGTCGATCACATCAGGACGCTCGACGACGTCGCCAATGCGAACACCCTCACCTGGATGGGCAACGGGTCTCCGCAACCGAACACCGGTGCCGACACCGCGCTGATCTCGGTCACCCCGACGAGTTCGCCGTCGGCCGCGGCCACCCACGACCTGATGGAGGAGATCCGCGACTACACGCCGACCGTCGAACAGGCCGGTGCCCAACTCCACGTCGGTGGACAGACCGCGATCATGTCGGATCTGTCGGCCAAGCTCGACAAGGCACTGATCCCGTATCTCGTGGTGGTCGTCGGGTTGGCGTTCCTGATCATGATCGCGGTGTTCCGGTCCATCTGGGTCCCGCTGATCGGCACGCTGGGCTTCATCTTCTCGGTCCTCGCCACGTTCGGTGTGACCGTGGCGATCTTCCAGGAGGGGTGGTTCGGGCTCATCGACCACACCAAACCCATCCTGTCGTTCCTGCCCATCTTCCTGATCGGCGTCGTGTTCGGTCTGGCGATGGACTATCAGGTGTTCTTGGTGACACGAATGCGTGAGGAATACATCCACGGCATGTCCGCCAAGGACGCGATCGTGGCAGGCTACCGGCACGGTGCACGCGTGGTGACCTCTGCTGCGATCATCATGATCAGCGTGTTCGCCGCGTTCATGCTCTCCCCGGACACGACGGCCAAGATGCTCGGCTTCGCGTTGGCGATCGCGGTCTTCTTCGATGCCTTCATCATTCGGATGATGGTGGTACCGGCGATCATCGCTTTGCTCGGAGATCGCGCCTGGGGCCTGCCGAAGTGGTTGGATCGACTCGTGCTCAACTTCGACATCGAGGGTGGGGCGGTCCGCGACCGCGGTCTGGAATCCGCCGATCCCGAGAAGCCGAAGGAGGAGCTGGTCGGTTCGGCGAGCTGATTCGAGGAAGGGCGGGACATGGCCACACCGACGACGACCCCGGCGGATGCGCCGGGGCGTCGGACCGGTTTGCGGGAGAAGAACAAGATGCGTACCCGCAAGGCGATCCGTGACGCGGCGATGACGTTGTTCGCCGAACAGGGGTACACGCAGACCACGGTCGAACAGATCGCGCGCGAAGCCGAGGTCTCCCACACCACGTTCTTCCGGTACTTCGCGTCCAAGGAACAGGTGGTCATCTCCGATGATCTCGAGGAGGCCCGTGACGCGGCGATCGCAGCCATCCCACCGGGTCTCGGACACTTCGACCTGCTGCGACGGATGGTCACCGACCTTTTCGGGATCGGCACCTCAGACGAGTGGGCGAACAACTCGGCGCGGATGCACCTGATCCAGTCGGAACCCGTGCTGCGCACGGCGTATCAGATCGAGTCCGATCGTGCGATCTCCGAGGCGACCGACTTCTTCGCCGACTACACGGGCGTGCCGGCGGACGACTTCCGACTACGCGTCTTCATCGCCGCCGCGGGCGGGATGATGTTCCACTTCGCGAAGGGCAACGACGAGCCTGTCGACGACGACCTCTTGGCCACGCTGCTCCGCGCCATCGACCTGCTCGAACGGGGTCTGCCCCTGAAGGGCGAATCGTAGATTCACGTTCGAGGAAAAACGGCGACGATGTCGCCCGAAAGGAGTTGCACCATGGGACGTCTCGACAACAAGGTCGCGTTCGTGACCGGTCTGGCCCGCGGCCAGGGACGTGCGCACGCGGTCCGGTTGGCCGGCGAGGGCGCGCAGATCATCGGCGTCGACCTGGCGGGCCCGCTGCCCGGTGTGCCGTATGACTCGGCAACGCCCGCCGACCTCGACGAGACGCGCCGACTGGTGGAAGAGCAGGGCGCCAAGGCACACCTCGCACAGTGCGACGTCCGTGACCTCGACGGGCTCAAGGCCGTCGTGGACGAGGGTGTGGGACTGTTCGGCGGACTCGACGTGGTGATCGCCAATGCGGGCATCTGCATCCCGGAGACATGGGACGAGGTGTCGCCCACCAGTTTCCGGGACACCATCGACACCAACGTGGTGGGTGCCTGGAACACGGTGACCGCTTGCGCGCATCATCTCGTCGAGCGTGGGGGAGGGTCGGTCATCCTCATCAGCTCGTACGCGGGGCGAAAGGTGCAGCCGTTCATGGTGCACTACACCACCAGCAAGCACGCCCTGGTCGGGATGACACGTGCCTTCGCGGCCGAACTGGGCAATCACAACATCCGTGTGAACAGCATCCACCCGGGTGCGGTCGCGACCCCGATGGGATCGGGCCAGATGGTCGCCCGTATCGAGGAGACCAACGCGTCGAACCCGCGCCTGGCCGGCATGGGCATGACCTTCCTGAACCAGTTCGTCGCCGAGCCCGAAGAGGTCGCCAACGTGGCAGCCTTCCTCGCCTCCGACGAGTCGAAGTTCATCACCGCCGAGAGCATCTCGGTCGACGGTGGGGCCCAGCACTTCTGAGCCGCGTTGGCAGGTCGGCGTTTTCGTCGGTCGAGTAGGCGCCGACGCGCCGGCCGAGGCACCGTATCGAGGCCTGGTGTGGTGATCTCGATACGCGGCCTCGCTGCGCTCGGTCGCTACTCGATCGGCGGTGGGGTTGTTGTTTGATCGGTGGTGGCAGGCCGGCGTTTTCGTCGGTCGAGTAGGCGCCGAGGCGCCGGCCGAGGCACTGTATCGAGGCCTGGTGTGGTGATCTCGATACGCGGCCTCGCTGCGCTCGGTCGCTACTCGATCGGCAGTGGGGTCGCTACTCGACCGGCAATGGGGTCGCTGCTCGATCGGCGGTGGGGTTGTTGCTTGATCGGCAGTGCGGTCGCTACTCGATCGGCGATGCAGGTCGACTCAGGCGCCGCGATGAATCGGAGTGAGGGGCAACCGCAGGGCGCCGGGGGCGTGTGCCGGGACCACGGGACGTGCGGGAGTCACCGGGGTGACCGGAACGTAGCCGGCGCCCAACTCCGGTCGCGTGTCCTGCTCGCCCTGGTTCGGCCACATCGCCAGCGCACGTTCGGCCTGGGCGGTGATCGTCAACGATGGGTTCACCCCGAGGTTCGCCGACACCGTCGAACCGTCGACGACGTGCAGTCCCGGGTGGCCGAACACACGGTGATAGGCGTCGACCACACCGTTCGCATCGTCGACACCGATGGCGCAGCCGCCGAGGAAGTGTGCGGTCATCGGGATGTTCATCAGGTCCACCACCGAGCCGCCGGCATCTCCGTCGATGCGACGTGCGATCGATCGAACCGCGTTGTGGCCCTCGGGAATCCATCGCGGTGGTGGATCACCCGCACCGGATCGGCTGCGCAGTCGGGGGCCGAGGCGTCCACGGCCGGCGAACAGTTCGATGGAGTTGTCGGCGGTCTGCATGACCAGCGCGATGATGGTCCGCTCCGACCAGTGCCGAACCGACAGGGACCGCAGCGTCGCCGCGGGGTGGGCGATCATCGCCCCGATCGCCTTGATCCAGCGCGGTATCACGCCACCGCCATCGACCAACACCGCCTGCAGTAGCCCGATCAGGTTGCTGCCCTTGCCGTATCGGACAGGCTCGATGTGCGTGTGGTCGTTGGGGTGAAACGACGAGGTGATGGCGACACCCTTCGTGTAGTCGACGTCGCGGGTGCGTGCGGTGGCGGCGAGCACCGCTTCCGAGTTCGTCCGGACCACCCGGCCGAGCCGCGACGAGAGCCCGGTCAACGCGTCGTCGCGCTGCATGCTCAACAACAACTTGTTGGTCCCGTACGTGCCTGCCGCGAACACCACCTGGTCGGCGGTCAGGGTGCGGATGCGACGACGACGGCCGGTGCGGTGGGTCTCGACCCGGTATCCGCCACCGTCGCGTGGCTGCACGGCGTGCACCGATGTCATCGGGATGATCTGTGCGCCTGCCCGTTCGGCGAGATGGAGGTAGTTCTTGACGAGGGTGTTCTTGGCGCCGACGCGACATCCGGTCATGCACGCACCGCATTCGGTGCAGCCGGTGCGGTCGGGGCCCACGCCCCCGAAGAACGGGTCGTCGGCTCCGACACCGGGCTCGCCGAAGTACACGCCGACCGGTGTCGGCACAAAAGTGTCACCGGCGCCGAGTTCGTCGGCGACCTCGGCCATCACCTCGTCTGCCGGGGTCACACCGGGATAGGTGGTGGCGCCCAACATACGTTCGGCCTGGTCGTAGTACGGCGCCAGCTCGGTGGCCCAATCGGTGATCGAACCCCAGTGCGGGTCGTCGAAGAACGCCGAGGGTGGCCGGTAGAGCGTGTTGGCGTAGTTCAACGAGCCACCGCCGACGCCGGCCCCGGCCATCACCAGCACATCCCGCAACAGGTGCATGCGTTGCACCCCATAACATCCCAGGAACGGTGCCCAGAGGTAGTCGCGTAGTCGCCAACTGGTGGCCGGTAACTCGTCGTCGGCGAATCGACGGCCCGCCTCGACGACACCGACCCGATAGCCCTTTTCGGACAGACGCAGTGCCGCGACCGAACCGCCGAAACCCGAACCGATGACGATCACGTCGAAATGGCTTGTCGTGACTGCTTGTTCCCGGCGTCGCATCATCGTGTCACCTCGGTCGCCGCGACAGCAGGCGTGATCTTCTCGGTCGGCGTGTCTCCCGATCCGAAGGTGTGGTCGGCGGGCACGAAGCGCCCCATCATCTCCCGGTAGGTCTTGGTGAAGGTCGGCCACATGACCGAGTTCCGCCCCGACGCGTCCACGTACCAACTGGAGCATCCCCCGGAATTCCACACCGTGCCTGCCAGTTCGCGATCCATGGTCGCGGCGTAGCGCTGTTGTGCTGCCGAGGTCACTTCGACGGTGGTGGCGTCGCGCCCGTCGAGGTGACGCAGCACGGTCGAGACATAGTAGGCCTGCGGCTCGAGCATGAGGACGATCGAACTGTGTCCGAGATTCGTGTTGGGGCCGTACATCAGGTGAAGGTTGGGGAATCCGTGAATCGAGACCCCGCGGTATGCGTTGGGGGATCCGTTCCACGTCGTCGCCAGGGTTCGCCCGTCTCGACCCCGGATGACCTGTGCGATGGGCGGTGCCGTGGGTGTGAAGCCGGTGGCGAAGACGACGGTGTCGACCGGGTGCTCGACGCCGTCGGAGTCCACCGCACCGGTCGGCGTGAGTCGTTCGATGGCGCCGGTGACCGTCGCGTTGCCACGCTGGAGTGCGGGAAACCATTTGTTGGTCAACAACATCCGTTTGCACCCGATCGTGTAGTCGGGTGTGAGGCGCCGTCGCAGACGCCGATCGCGGACCTGTAGACGCAGCTGGGTCCGGGCGACCGCGGTGGCGATCGGCAACAGTCGGGGTCGGCGGGCCATCAGTACGACGTAGGATTCGCGGTACAGCCAAGTGAGGCGCCGCACGACGGTGTGGGTGATCGGCAGCCGTCGATACAGGGCGCGCTCGGCGTTCCCGATGCGGCGATCGAGCCTGGGTACCACCCACGCGGGGGTGCGCTGGAAAACGGTGAGATGGCCGACGCGGTCGACGATCTCGGGGACGACCTGGATGGCCGAGGCGCCGGTACCGACGACGGCCACGTTTCGGCCGGTCAGGTCATGGTCGTGGCGCCAGCGTGCGGTGTGGAAGACGGCGCCGGTGAACTCGTCGCGGCCGGGGATGTCGGGGACCCCGGGCTCAGAGAGTGCGCCCGGGGCGGCGACCAGGTGTCGGGCGCGGATGATTCCGTCGGAGGTTTCGGCGACCCACTCGTCGGTGGTGCAATCCCATGTGGCGCCGAGTAATGCGCAGCCGTAGCGGATGGTGTCGGGGTGCCGGGCGGCGACCGACTCGAGGTAGCCGCGGATCTCCGACTGCCGCCCGTAGGTGTGTGACCACTCCGGGTTGTCGGCGAAGGACAACGAGTACAGCGACGTGGGGACGTCGCATGCCGCGCCCGGGTAATCGTTGTCGCGCCAGACGCCACCGGGCCCGTCGGCCCGCTCGATGGCGAGGATCGACCGTCGCGGATGGTCGGTGCGCAGTCGGTGCACCGCGGCCAGGCCGCCGAAACCGGCGCCGACGACGAGCACGTCGACCTGGTGGGGCAGTTGACCGGCGCTCGCCGGGTGAGGCTGATCAGGCATGACGGTTCAGGATTTCCTTCCAGACGGGCAGTAGGCGATCGGTGAGGGCCAGGTCGGCCGCGGGGGATCGGAGAATGCGTGACACGGCCAGCCCCCGTGCCAGCTCGACGGTGAGCTCGAGTTGATCGGACGTGTATCGGTCGCCGAACAGTTCGGAGCAACCGGCGGCCAGGGCGTCGGAGACCTTCTGTTCCAACGGGATCATCGCGGCTCGCAGTGTGTCGTCGGTGCGAGCGGCGACCCACAACTCCAGGGCCGCGTCGAACAACGGTCCGCTGAAGGCTTCGACGATGACCTCGATGTCCTCGTCTCCGCTGCGGGGGCGCGACAGGAGTTCGGCGAGCCGTTTGTCCACGAGATGGGCCACCGCGGCGACGACGAGCGCCTCCCGCGTCGGGAAGTGATGCAGCAGAGCGCCCCGGGACACGCCGGCGCGACGGTTCACCTCCTGGGTCGTGGTGCCGCCGTAGCCGAGCTCGATCAGCGCATCGACCGTCGCATCAAGCACTTTGGCCTGGGTCGCGGCCGTGCGTTGCGCCTGGGTGCGCGACGTCGCCGCGGTCTCGTCGGTCATGAGGGCAGGCTAGCGAGAAAACAAGAAACAGTCCAGACTGCTTGTTTATTGACGCGGTGACGCCACGCGACGATCGCGATCAATTCGGCCGAACCCCTTGAGTCATCTGACTGAAACATGTTTCAATATCCAGACCCGGGGGGCCGGGGCTGGCGCGGGCATCGCAACGATGCCCCGCACCAGATCGGGGAGATGTTTTCGACTGGAGGGGGGCCTGTGCTCAGGCGTCGAAAGTTTCTGGCGGCGGCTGCGGCGACGGGGGTCGCCGCAGCCGCCGCACCGTTTGCGGCACCGGTGTCCGCAGCGCCGCGGCAACGGGCACGGCTGACTCGTGAAGATCAGCGCGTCGTCGTGATCGGTTCGGGATTCGGTGGCGGTGTCACCGCGCTGCGACTCGCGCAGGCCGGGGTGCCTGTGGTGGTGCTCGAGCGTGGAAAGCGTTGGCGCGCAGGTCCGAATTCCGAGACCTTCCCGCACGCATCCGCGCCCGACAAGCGTGCTCTCTGGTATCGCTCCGCGCCGCAGTTGTTCGGTCGCCCGGTGACCTTCGATCCCTACGTGGGGCTGTTCGACGCCGTGATGGGTGACAACATGACGGCGGTGACGGCCGCCTGTGTCGGCGGCGGTTCGCTGGTGTATCAAGGGATGTCGCTGAAGCCGGATCAGGACGTGTTCAATGCGTACCTGCCCGAGCAACTGGACTGGGCGCGGATGAACCGCATCCACTATCCGCGCGTCGCCAAGATGCTGCGGCTGGAGACGGCGCCCGACCGGCTCATCGCCTCGCCCAACTATCAGGTGGCGAGAACCTTTGCGCAACGGGCACGTTCGGCCGGTCTGCCGGTGTCCAAGATCCCGATGCCGATCGACTGGAACTATGCGCTGGCCGAGTTGGCGGGCCGCATGGCGCCGTCGTACACCAACGGCGACTGTGCGATCGGCGTCAACAACGGCGGCAAGCACTCCGTCGACGTGACCTATCTGGCGGCCGCGGAACGCACCGGCCTCGTCGACGTGCGCCCGCTGCACAACGTGACCGACGTGGAACGTGCGCGCGACGGACGCTGGACCGTGCATGTCGAGCGGATCGACACGTCGGGAAAGGTCCTGGAACACAAGATCATCACCGCCAAGACCCTGGTGATGGCCGCGGGCGCCGTGCACACCACCCGCATGCTCGTGCGGGCCGATGCGCGCGGTGCGATCCCGAATCTGCCCGACGGCGTCGGACACGGGTGGGGCACCAATGCCGACCGGATCTACGTCTGGTCCGATCCCACCGCCCCGTTCGGTGCGGTGCAGGGCGGACCGGTGGTCTACGGAAGCCTCAACTGGTCGAAACCCGCTCTGGCGCACACGGTCATCCAGGCATCGATCCCCGGATTCGGGCTCGATGTCCACAGCACGATGATGGTGGGCTACGGAGTCAGTGATGCCCGGGGCAAGTTCGTCTACGACTCCGGTCGCGGCGAAGCGATGCTGCAGTGGCCGAAGGAGGGCGACTCGCACATCCAGAACCGGGCGATCGGTCCCACGGCCCGCGCGATCGCGGGTCGCACCGGGATGCTCACCGACACCAACGCGGTCATGCCGTCCACGTGGCATGCGCTCGGTGGCGCGAGCATGGGGACCGTGTGCGATCTCGACGGCAGGGTTCGTGGGCAACGCGGACTGTACGTGCTCGACGGCGCGCTCATCCCCGGGACCACGGCGGCCTGTAATCCGTCGATGACCATCGCCGCGGTGGCCGAGCGCGCTCTCGACAACATCGTCGGCAGCGACGTCGGCACGATCATCTAGCCTGCGCTCGGCGGCCCCGGTCGGACCTCACCGCGTCGGGTGCGTGACCGGGGCCAACCACAGGCCGAGCAGTCCGTCGACCAGATAGTCCTTGACATCCGACCACGATCCCGTCGCCGTACCCGCGGCATCGGCGCTCTCGAAGTCGGCGATCGTGTAGAGGATCATGTTGCGCGCCATGGAGTCCCGCGCGCCCAGCACGTCTTCGGGCAGGTCGGGCAGGGAGCCGTACAGTCCGGTCAGCACCGACATCAGATCCTCGGACACCACCGCGTGGTCGTATAGCTGGAGTTGGTGTTTGGGGTCCACGCTCACCTGGGCGGTGAATCGGGCGAAGTAGGTCGGCTTGCCCAGCGACTCGAAATAGTCGGTTTGCGGTTGCACCAGGCAGGTGACCCAGTCGCGCAGATCCGGTTCGGGCCCCAAGGCGGCGACCATGCGGCTGCGGAAGGGTTCGATCAGGGTGTTGTGATGATCGAGGATCGCGTGCACGAGTTCGCTGCGGCCACCGAAGTGGTACCCGACGGCGAAGTTGTTGGCCTGGCCGGCGGCGTCGCTGATCTGTCGGTTCGAGACCGACGAGATGCCCTGCTCGGCGAAGAGTTGCTCGGCGGTCGCCAGGATGCGCTGTCGGGTGTTCGCGGTCTGCTCGTTGCGGACCCTGGTCATCGTCGTCGATTCTCGCTCTCATCGGTTCCGGCGCGGGCCGGATGAATGATCAGTTTACTGACGGCCATCGAGAGCGTCCATGACCGGGCTCACTGTGCGGGATGCTCGGAGAGCGGTCCGTCTCACCGAAGCCTGCGGAGTCGTTGGGCCGCCTCGGCGATCACCTCGTCACGCTTGGAGAAGGCGAAGCGGACCATGTGGCGCCAGGGCTCGACGTCGTCGACGAAGGCACTCACCGGTACGGCCGCCACTCCGATACGTTCGGGCAGCATCCGACAGAATGCCTCCCCGTCGTCGAAGCCGAGTGGACGCGGATCGGCGCACACGAAATAGGTTGCCTCGCTGCGGTGGACGCCGAAACCGGCATCGCGTAGCGCGGAGGAGAGCAGGTCGCGTTTGCGTTGGAGATGAGCAGAGGAGTCGTGCACCCACTTCATCTCGTGATCAAGGGCCGCAGCGACGGCGGGCTGGAACGGCCCCGAGCCCACATAGGACATGAATTGTTTGGCGGATCGGGCGGCGGCGACCAAGTCTGCGGGGCCGCTGACCCAGCCGACCTTCCAGCCGGTGCAGTTGAATGTTTTTGCAGCGCTGGATATCCGCAGTGTTCTCTCCCGCATGCCGGGGAAACCGGCGAGCGAGTGGTGGCCCGGCCGTCGAAGAGTAGGTGCTCGTAGACCTCATCGGTCACGGCGATGACGTCGTGTTCCACGCACAGTCGCGCGATCTCGGCGAGATCGTCGTCGGCAAGCACGGTGGCGGTCGGGTTGTGCGGCGAGTTGACCAGGATCACCGCCGTGGCCGGGCCGAAGGCGTCGGCGAGACGCGCGCGGTCGAGGCGGAAGCCGTCGCCGTCGGCGACCAGTGGCACCGTCCGGCGGACCGCACCCGCCATGGCGACGGTGGCGGCATAGGAGTCGTAGTACGGCTCGATCATCACCACTTCGCGGCCGGGTTCGACCAGCCCGATGATCGCACCGGCGATCGCCTCGGTGGCACCGACAGTGATGAGCACCTCGCCGTCGGGGTCGTAGTCGAGCCCGTGGTGGCGAAGTTGATGGCGGGCGACCGCAGCGCGTAGTTCGGGTACGCCCGCTCCCGGCGGGTACTGGTTGTGGCCGTCGGCGATCGCCTGTTGTGCCGCGGTGAGCATCGAGGCGGGGCCGTCGGTGTCCGGGAACCCCTGGCCGAGGTTGACGGCGTCGTGGGTGACTGCCAGCGCCGACATCTCGGCGAAGACGGTGGTACCGAACGGGCGGAGGCGGGAGACGGTGCGCACCGATCCAGGCTGACACATGCGCCGAGGTGCGTCACCGCCCGTCGTTCGGAGGTGTCGCCCCAGTGGTGTCGTCGCAGTGGTGTCGTCGCAGTGGTGTTCGTCGAGGTGAGGTACCGGCAATCGCACACCACGGCGGTAGGATCGTCGACTATGACCACGCCACCGGAGCCGCCGCAACCGGGTGAACCGCAACCGGGTACGCCGCAGTCCCCAGATGGGCGGCCACAACCCGAGCCCCAGCAGGCGCCGCAGGGGCAAGAGCCCTCCGGCACGGGCCGGCAGGTTCCCGGCGGTCAGGAACCGTACCCCGGAGCGGGCCAGGTGCCCGGTGCCCAGCAGCCGCATCCGGACTCTCCACAGGCGTATCCCGGTGCACCCCAACAGTATCCGGGTCAGCAGCCTCCGGGGGCGCCACAGCCCTATCCCGGGGGCCAACACCCCGGCGGCCCGCAATACCCGGAAGCGCAGCAATACCCTGGAGCGCAGCAGTATCCCGGCTCCCAGCAGTACCCGGGCTCTCAGCAATATCCGGGAGCACAACAGTATCCGGGCTCTCAGCAATACCCGGCAGGGCAGCAACCGGGCGCTCAACAGTATCCCGGCGCAGGACAGTTCCCAGGTCAGCAGTTCCCGGGTGCTCAGCAGCCCTACCCCGGCCAGGTGCCGGGTCAGCCTCCCGGGCAACCGCCCTATCCGGGTGCCCCGGGGTACGGCCCGCAGCCCCAGGGCAAGAAGCGGTCGAAGCGGCTGTGGTGGGTTCTGGGTGTGGTGGTGGTCCTGCTGGTCGCGATCGTCGGTGTGGTCGCGGTCGTCACGCGGGACGCGGTCACCGATACCGATGACGTCGCGATCGGCGACTGTGTCTCGGTCACCGGCAGTCAGAGCAGCGACAACCTGCGCGCGAAGAAGGCGGATTGCTCCTCGGCGAGCACCTTCACCTTCTACGTGGCCCAGAAGGTCACCACGGGTTCGTGCCCGTCGAACGACTACTCGCGGCTCTACTGGATCGAAGACGGCGAACCGACGGGTGAGCAGCTGTGCCTGGTGCCCAACCTCGTCCAGGACAAGTGCTATCAGATCCCCATGGCCAACATGCCGACCGTGGGACTCGCCGACTTCAAGACGGTCGACTGCGCCTCGCCTGGGGCGTCGGGCACCGAGGTGGTCCGCACGGTGTCGCGCACCGCAGGCCAGCCGTCTTGCTCGTCGGACCAATTGGCCGTCTACTTCGCGTTGCCGAAGCCGATCGGGTATTGCCTGGGGCTCACCGGAACCGCCAGCTGACGTCAGCTCGGCGACTCCTCGCCGATGGTCGGTCCCAGCAGATCGTCGGCGTCGGTGATGCGGTACGCGTAACCCTGTTCGGCGAGGAACCGCTGCCGATGCGCGGCATAGTCGGCGTCCAGGGTGTCTCGCGACACCACGGAGTAGAAGTGCGCTTGTCCGCCATCGTGTTTCGGTCGTAGCAGACGCCCCAGCCGTTGGGCTTCCTCCTGCCGCGAGCCGAAGGTCCCGGACACCTGCACCGCCACCGACGCCTCGGGCAGGTCGATGGAGAAGTTCGCGACCTTGGACACCACCAGGGTCTGCAGTTCGCCGGAGCGGAACCGATCGAAGAGTGCTTCGCGCTCTTTGTTCTTCGTCGAACCCTGGATCACCGGGGCGTCGAGTGCGGCGCCGAGTTCCTCGAGCTGATCGATGTAGGCGCCGATCACCAGGGTCTGGGATCCCTTGTGACGATTCAGGATCGACTTGACCACGTTGACCTTGGTGTGGGCGGTCGAGCAGAGTTTGTACTTCTCCTCGGGCTCGGCCACGGCGTACTGCAGCCGCTCCTCGTCGGTGAGGGTGACTCGCACCTCGATGCATTCCGCGGGCGCGATCCAGCCCTGCGCCTCGATGTCCTTCCACGGGGCGTCATAGCGTTTCGGCCCGATGAGGCTGAATACGTCGCCCTCGCGTCCGTCCTCGCGGACCAACGTGGCGGTGAGTCCCAAACGTCGTCGGGACTGCAGATCCGCCGTCATCCGGAACACGGGTGCCGGCAGCAGATGTACCTCGTCGTAGATGATCAGACCCCAGTCGCGGGAGTCGAACAGATCGAGATTCTTGTACTCGCCCTTCGACTTGCGCGTCATCACCTGGTAGGTCGCGATGGTGACCGGGCGGATCTCCTTGCGTTCCCCGGAGTACTCGCCGATCTCTTCCTCGGTGAGCGAGGTGCGTGCGATCAGCTCGCGTTTCCACTGACGGCCCGCGACGGTGTTGGTCACCAGGATCAGGGTGGTGGCCCGCGCCTTGGCCATTGCCGCCGCGCCGACCATCGTCTTGCCCGCGCCGCAGGGGAGCACCACGACTCCCGAACCGCCGGCCCAGAAGGAGTCGGCAGCCATCTCCTGGTAGTCGCGCAGGTGCCAGTCGCCCTGGTCGAGGTCGATGGGGTGGGCCTCGCCGTCGACGTAGCCCGCGAGGTCCTCGGCGGGCCAACCCACCTTCAGCAACACCTGCTTGAGGCGGCCGCGCTCGGACGGATGCACGACGACGGTGTCGTCGTCGAGGCGGGCGCCGAGCATCGGTGCCACCTTCTTGTTGCGCATCACCTCTTCGAGGACCGCGCGGTCGAGACTCACCAGCGTCAGGCCGTGCGCGGGGTTCTTCACCAACTGCAGCCTGCCGAATCGGCCCATCGTGTCGACGATGTCCATGAGCAGCGGCTGGGGCACCGCGTAACGCGAGTAGGTGACCAGGGCGTCGACGACCTGCTCGGCGTCGTGTCCCGCCGCCCGCGCGTTCCACAGCGCAAGCGGCGTCACCCGGTAGGTGTGCACGTGTTCGGGGGCGCGCTCGAGTTCGGCGAACGGGGCGATCGCCGCGCGCGCTGCCGGGGCGTCCGCGTGATCAACCTCGAGCAGCAGCGTCTTGTCGGATTGCACGATCAGGGGTCCATCGGTCACCCGATCCATTGTCCAGATCGCGGGCAGATGCAGCCACCCGGTGTCCGGATGCGCTCGACGTGCTCAGTTCTCCAGCAGTTCCACGCTGGTGATGCGGTGCAGCGAGAAGTGCTGTTCGTCCTCGGTGGCGGTGTCGACGGCGATCAGCTGACCGGCTCCCAGGGTCTGTGGCGTCACCACGTGCCTGCTGGCCGAGCCGTGCGCATCCACGTAGTCGACCCGCAACCGGCGGTTCACGCGCAACGCGAGCTGGATCAACGCCGTCGCAGATTCCCCGCCGCCGGAAGCGCGCACCGGCCCCGACGACCCGGGCGCGGCCGGTTGCGCCGACGCGGCGCGGTCGTGCGATCGCATCCGGGTGATGACCGTCCGCAACTGGTCACCGGAAGGCGTCGAGCGCCGTGGTGGAGCATGTCGCCGCGGCCGGGCGACGGTCACCCGGCTGCCCTGTTCACGCAGGTCGACCACCGAACCCGAGGAGTCCTCGCCGGTGGGCGCGAAACCGGCGGCGCGCAATTGCTCGATGACATCGCGGAGCTCGGCCTGCGACACGGCGACGGTCGGGGCGAGGGCGCGCAGGGCGAGGTGTTCGGCGGCGGGACTCTTGAGCACGGCGGCCAGGGTTGCCGCGTCCTCACACCGCACGAAGGCCGAGGCCACGCCCACCCGCAATTGGCCGTGTCGGCGGGCGACGTCCTCGATCAGGTACGTCAGCGACTGCGGCACCGGCGTACGCGAGTGGGCGGTGAACATGGTGATGAGTTCACTACTGCTGCGTCCGGCGTCGAGGGCGCGCCGCACACTGTCGTCGGACACCCGGTAGACCGACGCCGCGCCGCCGGATTCGAGATCGGCCACCAACTCCACCTGCTCGGCGAGTTCTGGGGTCATCGGCCCCGGCACCATGAGGGTGAGGTCGGCCTGTGTGAGGAAGTGGTCGACCGGCTCGGGCAAGGCGCTGTGCATCGCCGCGAGCACCGTCTTCTCCGCATCGTCGGTGTGCCCCGCGGCCAATACCGCACGCCCCACCCCGGTCAGCGAACCGTGCGCGACCACACCGAGTTCCCTTGCCTCCCTGAGTGTCTCGTCGACAGTTCGGCGCGAGTAGCGACGGATCTGGCGGGGATGGTGCCAATGTAGCGCGGCCAACAGGCCGTCGGTGTCGACGGGCACCGCGGGGGTGGCGTGGGCGAGCGTGTCCAGGATCGTGTGGCGCTGGACCGGCGCGAAGGCGTCATGGAGTTCGCCCGAGAGCGCCGGATGCGCGTTGCCGTCGCGATCGGGCTCGCCGATCTGCCATGCCCGGCGCGGCATCTCCAGCCAGGCGCGCAGCAGCGCCCACCACTGGCGGTCGGGGGAGTGGTGCAGCCAGGTGTCGGCGGCGGGGGTCGGGGCGAAGGCCTGTTCTCCGGTGTCCGACGACGGGGGCGGGTCGGGGAACCCGGCGTCCATCAGCCGGAGATAGGCGAGCAACTCGACGATCAGGGCCACCCGCGACTGGTCGAGGCCGGTCACCTTCGCCAGACGTCGCAGTTCGCGCACGCCGAGCGCGCCGGAGCGCAGCACGGTGGCCGGCGTCGTACCGAGGGCCCTGATCACCTGTGTGGTGTGCCGGATCAGCTCGAGGGCCTCGCCGCCGGCCGCGGCGTCCACCGCGGAGGAGGAGAAGCGCCGTTTGGCCGAGCGCGCGTGCAGGGCGGGCGCGCGCAGGTCGTCGGCCCGAAGGGGCGGTTCCCCGCGCAACAACTGCCCGACCATGGGCGGCAGTTCGACCGTCTGGTCGTCGATGCGGGCGAGCAGACCGGCAGCGATGAGACGGGGTACGGGCTTGTCCCGGTCGGCATCGAGCGCGGCATCGCGGCTGCGGCCGAGAGCGGGGCCGCGTGAGAGCGTCTCGAGCAGGCCGCGGGTGTGGTCGTCGAGTCCGTCCAACGCCTTCCGCAGATCGTCGATCGTCCGATCGGCGAGCGGGCCGGTCAGATGGTGTGCGCGCCACGGCAGCGCCGACGGTGCGTGCGCGCCCGTGTACAGCGCGTCGTCGGCGCCCCAGAGCAGTGCGCGTCGGCGCAGCAGGTCGATCCGCGCGACGATCTGATCGGTGTCGGCGCGTCCCGACAGGGACTCGACGACGGCGTCGACGCCGGTGGGCGCCGGGATGTGACCCGCACGCGCCGTACCCAGCGTGATCGACTGTTCCAGCACCGCCACCGCGAGCACGTCGAGATCCTCGCCGGCCAACGCCGACGACGCCGCCGCCAGCGCGCGCGAGGCCAACACGGCCGTTCCGGCGGGCGGTGGGGACGCGAGATCCGGGCGCGCGGTCAGCAACTCGACGAGGTCGGCGTCGCTGCGCGACGCCAGATCGTCGGCCAGGCCGATGCCCTGGTCATCCGCACTCATTCGGCCGATTCTACTGAGGGTGACGCGCGACGCGGTTTCCCCCGGACGACCGTGGAGGCCACATGGCACAATGAGCGCGTGGCTGAGAAGAAGAAGTACGTCGACAACGGCTGGCCCAAGGGCGACGACGGCGAGCACGCCCACGCGGTTTCCGAGTTCGCCGCCGGTCTGTCCGGTGCGCTGTCGCCGTTCGGTGACACCGAACTCCCGATCCCGCTCGACGACCTGCCCTACCTCCAGCCGAAGACCGTCATCAATCGCTGACCAGCGCGTGCCGGAGCACGACGGCCTGAGTCACATCGACTCCACGGGCGCGGCCCGCATGGTCGACGTGGGTGGCAAGGCGCGTACCGACCGCCGCGCGGTGGCCGGTGGCACTTTCCGCACGACCCCTGAGGTCATCGCGTTGCTGAGTGAGGGCAGGTTGCCCAAGGGCGATGTCCTCGCGACCGCGCGGATCGCGGGCATCATGGCCGCCAAACGCACCGACGACCTGATCCCGCTGTGCCATCAGCTCGCTCTGTCGTCGGTGGAGATCGACTTCGCGATCGCCGACGATCATGTCGACGTGACCGCGACCGTCGCGACGAGCGGACAGACCGGTGTCGAGATGGAAGCTCTCACCGCGGTCGCCGTCGCCGGGCTCACCCTGCACGACATGGTGAAGGCCGTCGATCGGCGCGCCCGGATGGATGACGTCCGGTTGCTGGCCAAGACCGGCGGCAAGTCGGGATCATGGACTCGTGACTGAGGATTCCGCACCGCGTCCGACCAAGGTCGCCCGGGTCGTCGTGGCGTCCACGCGTGCCAGTCGCGGTGAGTATCTCGACCGGACCGGTCCGGTCATCAGCGACTGGTTCACCGACCGCGGCTTCACCGTGGACGAGCTGATCGTGGTCTCCGACGGCCCGCCGGTCGGCGACGCCATCCGCGCCGGGGTGTACGCGCAGGCCGATGTCGTGATCACCAGCGGCGGTACCGGGATATCACCCACCGATCGCACCCCCGAGGAGACCCGGGCGTTGCTCGACTTCGAGATCCCGGGGCTCGCCGACGCCATCCGGAACGCCGGACTGCCGAAGGTGCCCGCCGCGGTGCTCTCGCGGGGAGTCGCCGGGGTGGTGGGGGCGACCCTCGTCGTCAACCTCCCGGGCTCGGTCGGCGGGGTTCGTGACGGATTGTCGGTGCTCGATGGTGTCCTTGACCACGCACTCGACCAGATCGGCGGTGGTGATCACTGATGAGCGACAATCCCGTATTCGCCCGCGTCGTCCGAACCGAATTGTCGGAGAAGGACATCGATTTGCCGACGCATGAGCGTCTGGTCGCCGAGGCGGCCGGCGGTGCGGCCGGTGCGGTGGTCGGTTTCGTGGGTGCGGTACGCAATCACGATGGTGGCCGCGGCGTGACCCGCCTGGAGTACTCGGCACATCCGTCGGCGCCCGACGTGCTGGCAGAGGTGGTCGCCACCACCGTCGCGGACGCGTCGGGGGTGCGTGCGGTCGCCGTCTCGCATCGCGTCGGCGATCTCGCCGTCGGCGACGTCGCGTTCGTGGTGGCGGTGGCCGCCGATCATCGACAGGCCGCGTTCGCGACCTGTGCGCGTCTCGTCGACGAGGTCAAGGCACAGTTGCCGGTCTGGAAGCATCAGCATTTCCACGATGGCACCGACGAGTGGGTCGGATCGGCGTAAACCGTGGAGGGCCATCCGGGGTCAGCGGGGCCGAACGGCGGCGGTCCCGGACGAAACGAGACCCCCGACGAACAACTCGACCGCAACTGGGCGAGCCTGCTGCAGGAGTTGCGGGTCGTGCAGACGGGCGGTCAGATCCTGACCGGACTGATGCTGACGGTCCCGTTCCAGGAGGGATTCCAGGAACTCGAGGCGCGTCAACAACACATCTTCGTGGTCAGCCTGGTGTTCGCGGTCCTGTCCACCGTCACCCTGATCTCACCGGTCGCGCTGCACCGCTTGCTGTTCCGTCGACACGCGATCGATCGACTGGTGGATCGCGCGCACCTGTTGACGATGGTCGGTATCGGTCTTCTCGGGGTAGCGCTGATCGGGGTGCTCACGGTGATCTTCGACATCGCGCTCGGCGGTTGGGCGGCCATCGCCGCCGGTTGCGTCGCACTCGTCGTCTTCCTGGTGATGTGGGTGGGTCTGCCGCTGCGTGAGCGCAGACGGCTGGGGCCACGCACGGGGACCGATCGATCCGCCCCCGAACATGGAAAAGGGCCTCGCACGGATTGAACATCGTGCGAGGCCCTTCGACCATGGGCCCTATCAGGGCGGTGTGTCACCGAGTCCGGTGACGGCTGCTGTCACTCACGGGGTGGGCAGCTGGTCCTTGTGCTCGTTGAACAGCTTGATCTGGTCCGAGTTGAGCTCGTAGCCGCTCTTCTTGGCGGCGTCCCACAGGCCCTTGACCTCCGGGTTGATCTTGTTGTTCTCGGTGGCCTGCGCGAGGGCGGAATCGATCTGCGTCTTCACGTCGTCGGTGGTCTTGGCCTCCGGCGAGGTGTTCCAGCTGAACGGCAGATCCGGGAGCTGCGGCAGCAGCGGCTTCGGCTGAGCCGGCGCGGTGCGCGGGCTCGAACCCGACAGGCCGGTGCCACACACGGGCCATGCGCCCTTGCCCTGGCTGCCCAGGACGCGCTCGGCGACGACGATCTGCTGTTCCTTGGTGGCCTGGTCGGCGCTCGGCGCGAACTGCGTGCCGCCGTGGCCCGCCCACGTGCTCGGGCTGAACTGCAGGCCGCCCTGGTAACCGTTGCCGGTGTTGATGGCCCAGTTGCCGCCCGACTCGCACTGGGCGACCTGGTTCCACTCGGCATCGGTGGCTGCGTTGGCCGAGCCGGTGCCCAGCATCGCGGCTCCGCCGCCGAGGACAGCGCCGGTGAGCGCGACCTTCGCGAGGGTCTTGGTGGTCGTGGTGTTCGACGGTTTGCGGTGACGTCCGGACATTGGTGGTGTTCCTCTCTCCACGCGCCTACGAAGTCAGCTGTCGGGTTCGGGCGAGAGGTGCCCGGTCTCGGCCTGACGTGAATCACGCCGGGACTTAACCCCAAGGACGGCGGTGTGCCGTCCGATCTCTGCCGGGAGAGTGGGTCCCCCGTCCTCGCTCCTAGATGTCGTTCTGGTACGTCCCGTGGCGGAGCGAGGCTCGGCGCGGCCGACGGAACGGTATGTACTTGGTTACTTGCTCGTGACCCCCCGTGGGCGTCGTTCAGTCACAGTACGACGTCTTCGATCGCGAATCACGTTGTTGGCAAGCCGATTTTCGGTGCCGGATCGGGACTTTCGATCCACTTTCGGCGTCGCCGCAGTTCACGGGCCGATAGTCGCTTTGTGTCCTTCTCGTGATCATCCCGTTATGTGACTGAACTCACAGGCGAGATGTGGTGTCAGCCACCGGCAAACGGCGGCAACACGTCGAGCGTGGCGCATGAACCGAGCGGTGCGAGGCGATCGCACACCGCGATCGAGTCCCGCAGATACGAGCAGCGTTCGAGGACCCTCGCGAGCTCCGGGTTGTCGGCGCCCAGCACCGATTCGAGCCCGCCCAGGGTGATGTCGTCGGTGACGTCGACGATGGATGTCTCGGTGCCCGCTGCGGCCCGGGCGGCAGCAAAGAACCGGATGGTGATGCGCACGGCGGCCTCAGCCTCCGATCGCCGACATCGGCCGGCTCGGCTGGTGGAACTCGGGGTCGTTGACGCCGTGTCCGGCTGCCTTGCCCCAGGCGTTGGCTCGCCAGCACTCGGCGATCGCGGCGTCGAGTTCGTCGTCGGGGAGTCCGCTGCGCAGCACGGGTCGCAGATCGGCCTCGGTGTCCGCGAACAGGCAGTTGCGCAACGCGCCGTCGGCGGTCAGACGAGCCCGGTCGCAATCACCGCAGAACGGGCGGGTCACCGATGCGATCACCCCGACGCGCGCCGGATTGCCGTCGACCTCGTACCCGTCGACGAGCCACGTCGCCGCGGGCGCGCTGCCACGGGGGCGTGGGTCGGGCAGCAGTGTGAATCGGCGTCGCAGGGCGGTCAGGATCTCGTCCGCGGTCACCATGGACGAACGATCCCAACGGTGGTCGGCATCCAGCGGCATCTGCTCGATGATCCGCAGTTGGTAGCCGTGCTCCAGGCAGAAGTCGAGCAGGTCGGGTACCCGGGTCAGGTCGTCGTGATCGGCGAGGACGGCATTGACCTTGACCGTCCGCATGCCTGCGCGCCGCGCCGCGGCCAGCCCCGCGATCACGTCGTCGAGGCGGTCACGACGGGTGATGGCGGCGAATCGCTCTCGGTCGACGGTGTCGAGTGAGACGTTGATGCGATCGAGACCGGCGGCAACGAGAGCATCGGCACGATGCTTGAGCCCGAGGCCGTTGGTCGTCATCGCGATCTCCGGCCGGCCGGGTAGCTGCGCGACGGCCGCGATCAGCTCTTCCAGATCGCGCTTCAGGAGTGGTTCGCCGCCGGTGAGACGGATCGTCTCGATGCCCAGATCTCGAACGGCGACGGTGATCACCCGGATCAATTCGCGGGTCGTCAACACCGACTGCGGGGGCAGCCAGTCCAAGCCGTCGGCAGGCATGCAGTACGTGCACCGCAGATTGCATCGGTCGGTCACCGAGACCCGCAGGTCACGCACGGTACGGCCGTACCGGTCTCGCAGTGGGCCGGTACGCGGCACATCGTCGGCGATCGCCTGGCGCGCCGACGGTGCGCTGGGAAATCCGAGTGCGACCGTCGTCATGATCGGTCCCTGCGCGCTTCCAGCGATCGGAAAGTGCTGGCGTGGAACACGAGTGGTTCGACGCCCGGATCGCAGCGCAGCGCTTCGATCCGCAGGAGCACCAGCGTGTGGTCGCCGGCGGGTATCTCGTGGAACAACGAGCACGACAGGCTCGCGGCTGCGTCCGGGACGAACAGTGCGCCGTCGGCGGTGTCGGTGGCGGTGATCCCGGCGAACCGGTCGGCGGCGGGGCCGGCGAGCTGGCGGCACAGTTCACCCTGATCGCTCGCGAAGACACTCACCCCGATCGCCGGTGCGTTGCGCAGTCGTGGCCAGGTGGTCGAGGTGTTCTGCACGCACAGCGACACCAGGGGCGGATCGAGAGAGACCGTGGTGAACGCGCTCGCGGCCATCCCGACCATCTCGGAGGAGTTGTCGGCGGCGGTGGCCCGGCAGCAGACCGCGACGACCCCGGACGGAAAACAACTGAACGCGCGCTTGAGCGCGTCGGAGTCCGTCGCCGGGGCGAGGGCGGCGACCGGAACCACGGATTCGGTGCTCACCGCGCCCTCCGGCCGGACCGCAGCGCGTAGACGAGGCCGATGACGAAGCCGAGCGGCGCACACATCGTCAGGACATAGACGAATGTCGGTGCGGTGTCGCCGTCGCCGACCAACGGCATCACGAACAGCGCGATGATGGCCGCGAGTCCGATCGCGAAGACGATGCCCGCCAACTGCAGGAGCCGCGGGGACGATTGCCTCTGCATGGGATCCACGGTAGAACACGAGCCCGCCTGGCGTTGTCCGTGTCCGTGGAGGTCAGGCCGTGGCGGCGGTATTCGACGTGACCCGGATGGTCTGTGTTGGCTAGACTGCTGCGCATAGGCGTCTGCTCACCCGAGATGTGGAGCCGGGTTCCGTTCCGGGGCCAGCTGTGATCAGGTGAGGGGCGCTTTTGTCATGAAGTGTCCGATGACGGATGAGGGTGGATACAGTGCCGACCGGCAAGGTGAAGTGGTACGACGCGGAGAAGGGTTTCGGCTTCCTCGCGCAGGACGACGGTGAGGACGTCTACGTCCGATCGTCGGCGCTGCCTGCGGGCGTGGAGAATCTCAAGGCCGGTCAGCGCGTCGAGTTCGGCATGGCCGCAGGACGCCGCGGACCGCAGGCACTGGCCGTCACCATCCTCGAGCCTGCCCCCAGTGTGGCGAAGAACGCCCGCGAGGCAGCGCGCAAGGAGACCAAGCGGCACACGCCCGACGAGCTGCACGGCATGGTCGCCGATCTGATCACCCTGCTCGAGGGCGCCGTGCAACCCGAACTGCGCAAGGGTCGTTACCCGGACCGCAAGACGTCGCAGCGCATTTCCGAGGTGGTCCGCGCGGTCACCCGCGAACTCGAACGCTGACCGACCGGCCGCCGGTCACCCTTGGGTGACCGGTCGCTCCGGCAGGTTCTCCGGCGTGGTGTCCGCGGCGAGGAAGCCGCGCGCCATGACGTTGTCGGTGCCGGGTTCGGTGACCGCCGACGGGATCTGCACCTCGATGTTGACGACGACACGGTCCGGCGTCGAGTGCAGCGCCGTGGTGTAGGTGGACTCCGAACGCATCGGGGTCGAGGTGACCTCGGGCCCGCGCGGGGTCAGATACTGCACCACCAGGTTCCACGGCCATTCGGCGACGTCCTTGGACGCCGACACCAGCACCGACTCGCCGATCGGGATCGGCACCCGCTGCACGCTGATGTCGCGCGGATCCGACGGCGAACAGTTCTTGAGGAAGATGTCGCACATCAGTGTGGGCTCGACGCGTATCAACCGGTCGCCGACGGCCAACTGCAGGTAGAGGTCATCGTCGTCGTTCGAGTCGCCCGACCAGACGTCGCGGGTCAGGAACGCGACCGTGCCCCCGACGACGAGGACGAACACCACGGCGACCGCCGCGATGATCGTGAGGGCTTTCTTCTCTCCGCTTCGCACTGGCGCGGGTCTCCCGGTTCTCTCAGGTGGGGCTGAATGGTCACTCGGTTCCGCTCAGGACGGACCGCTGCGGTTGGTGGGCATCTTGCGCGTGGGATCGCCACCCGGTCCGCGACGTTGCCGCGGTTGCGCCCGGGTCGGGGCCTCCGACGTCGGCGGTCCCTCGGACGCTCGTCGCGGGGCCGCGCCGTTGGGGGCCGCGCCGTTGTCGGGGGCGGGGCGGTTGCGGACAGGACCGTTCGGGGCGGCGGCGAAAGCGACCGTCGGAGCGGCATAGTCGGGACGCTGCCCACCGATGCCCGGCATGAGCGACGATCCGCGGGTGGTGAGGACGGTCTGCAGCAAACCGACGGCCATCAGCACCGCGACGACGGTGAAGCCGATCCACAACGTGGTGGGGAGCAACACACCCAGCGACGCGCCGAAGACCCAGCCGAGCTGCAGCACGGTCTCCGAGCGTCCGAACGCCGAGGCGCGGGACTCCTCGGGGAGATCGTCCTGGATCGAGGAGTCCAGGCAGACTTTGCCGATGGCGCTGGTTCCCGATGCGACGAGCGTTGCCGCCGTCGCGACGATGATGTTGCCGAAGATCGCCGCCAGTGCGGCACCGACGAAACAGGCTGCGGTGCACCAGACGACGATGCGGGGCGGATTCTTCAACTCCAGTCGGGTGCCCAGGCCGTTGCCCAGGAAGTTGCCGATACCGGCCGCGGCGCCGACGGCGCCCAGCAGCAGCAACTGCGTCCAATCGGAGTGCACGTCCTGCTGCGCCTTGGCGTAGAAGGCGACGTACAGGGTCAGAAAGCCGGTCATGATGCGGATGGTCGCGTTGCCCCACAGTCCGGCGACCACCTTGCGGCCGAGTGGCTGACGCATCTTGGCGGCGAGTCGGCCCGCGGTCTCGCGGGCACTGCTCTTGAGACCGCCCGGTCCGGCGTGATCGTCGGGTGCATGGGTCGCGGGCTCGCCGTGGTAGGTCAGCGTCGTCGGGATCTCGCCCTCGGTGACCTCGACCCAGGACGGGATGCGCATGCACAGCCACGCGCCGACGGCGGCGATCACGGCCAGCCAGGCGATGGCGCCGGGCAGATGGAAGGGGAGCACCTTGCCCAGCAGCATCTCGAAGATGCCGGCGATCGCGCCACCGAGAATGGTGCCGCCGAGCAGACCGAACGTCGTCAGCCGTGAGTTCACCATCGGGAGGTCGATGGTCGGTGGCACGACCCGCGGCGTGACAGCGGATTTGAGCACACCGAACGATTTCGACAGCACCAGCAGTCCGAGCGCACACGGGTAGAGAACCCACGGGTCGTACTGCAGCTGTTCGGCCGCGGCGTCCCAGGAACAATTGGCCATGATCAGCAGTGCGAGCACCGTCCGCAGACCGAAGGTGCCGGCCATCGCGATGCGACGGCCGTGCTGGAGTCGGTCGAGCAACGGGCCGATCAGCGGCGCGATGAGTGCGAACGGCGCGATCGTCAGGGCCAGATAGAGGCCGACGTTGGCCTTCGATTCGCCGGTGGCGGCCGCGAAGAACAACGTGTTGGCCAGGCCGACGGCCATCGCGGCGTCCACCGCGAAGTTCACGATCACCGGCATGGTCAGCGCCGTCAGCCCGGACTGGTCGGCACCGTCTGCGGTCGCCGCCTGGTAGATCTTGCCGAGACCGCGACTGGTCAGTTGCCGCGAACGCATCGCCGCGACCCTCGCGACGGTCAGCTTCTTCGGCATGCGGTCGGTGCCCGACGGATCGGTCGGCATGGCCTTGGTCGAACCGATGCGTTCGGTGGTCCCGTCGTCGGGATGGGCGTCCTGGCCGTCGCCGTCGAGGGGCGGCAGGTGCGGGTTGTGTGTCCGGGGCGGCAGATACGCATTGTCGGCGGGGCCACGGGAGCTGCGGGCACCGGACGACCGTCGCGGCGTGCGCTGGTCGTCGGCCGGGTAGTTCGCGGTACCGGGATGCTGCCGCGGGCTCCGGCGGGTGTCGCCGCCGTCGCCCGGGGGTCCATCGTGACCCGCGCCGCGGGCCCCCGGCCCCGTCGGTTCGTTTCGCTCCCCACCGGGGAAGCGCGGACTGGGTCGGTTCACAACGACAATTGTCCCCCATCCCACCGACCGGGTGGCGACGGCGCCTCGCCGCGCGCCGGACATCGGCGGGTCCCACGTCCGAAAACCCGGGTCGATGCTGCCGCTGTCGTGCGATGTTGCACACTGGAGGGGTGACTCTTGCGTTCGACGGTGAGCGGTTGCTCAACGCTGTCGACGTGGCGCGTGCCGCGCTCGTCGACGATGGCCAGCAACCGGGGAAGCATCTCGATGCCTCCCCGGAAGGCGACTGGGCGGTGACCCATTACTTCGAAGCCGACCTGGCCGGGTACCGCGGGTGGCAGTGGTGTGTCGTCCTCGCCGGTGCACCGGAGTCCGACGACATCACCGTCAGCGAGGTCGTGCTGCTGCCCGGCGAGGGAGCGCTGCTCGCGCCCGCCTGGGTTCCGTGGAATCAGCGGGTCGTACCCGGCGACCTCTCGCCCGGTGACATGCTCGCCGCCGACACCGACGACGTGCGACTGGTGCCCAACCAGGTCGACACCGGCGACGAGTTCCGGTTCGAATCGGAGGACGACGCCGAGGAATTCGGTCAGATCGCAGGCGAACTCGGACTCGGACGTCGCCGACTGTTGAGCCCCGAGGGGCGCGACGAGGCGGCGCAGCGGTGGTACGACGGTGAACACGGGCCGCACAGCGACATGGCGGCCGCGGCGACGTATCACTGCGCAACCTGCGGTTTCTACCTGCCGCTGTCGGGTGCGTTGCGCCCGGCGTTCGGGGTGTGCGCCAACGAGTACTCCGCCGACGGCCGCGTCGTCGCCGCCGACTACGGCTGCGGTGCACACTCGGACATCACCGCGCCGTCGGGTGACGGATCACCGGCCTACGACGCATACGACGACGGCGCGCTGGAGATCGTCAGCGTGGCAGCGTCCGCCGACGCCGGCGCCGACGCAACGGCCTGACCATCACTGTGCCGGCGTCCGCCGACGATCCGTTCGAACTCGCCGACCTTCGCTCGTCGACGCTCGCGTCGTGGCGGGGCTCACCGACGAGGTTCGCCGAGGACTCCGCCGTGGAGGCCGACCTGGTCACCGTCGGATACCGGGATCGCCTGTTCACCGAACTCGCCGCGAACGCCGCCGACGCGGCCGCTGCCGCGGGAGTCCCCGGCCGCCTGGCCATCTGGGCGCGGGACCGCGTCGTACACGTGGCCAACACCGGTGCCCCGCTGAGCGCTGCCGGTGCCCGATCCCTGCTGTCCCTGCGCGTGTCCGCCAAACGTGCGGGCGACGCAGGCGAGGTGGGGCGGTTCGGCGTGGGGTTCACGACCACGGCAACCGTTGCCGATCGGGTGGAGGTCCGCTCCACGACGGGCTCATTGGCCTTCGATCGCGACGAGTCGGCGGCCGTAGCCGGGTCGGCAGGCGTGGTCGCCGACGGTGTCCGGCCCCCGCTGCTGCGGCTCGCGTGGCCCGTGACCGCCGCGCCCGCACCGGGATTCGACACCGAGATCGTGCTGCACCTGCGCGACGACGTGTCGGTGGAGGAGACCTTGTCGGCAGCGCTCGCCCAGGCGCCCGATCTGTTGCTCGAGCTGCCGACCTTGGCCGAGATCACCGTCGACGACACCCGTGTCACGATCGACGGTGTCGTGGTGGCAGGAGGGCAGCCGCCTGCCGAGTCGTCCACGCGCACGATCACCGTCACGGTCACGTCACCGCGCGCGGTGGTCACCCGGACCTGGTTCGAGGCGGCTCGCGGTGGTACCCGATGGTTGGTGGAGTCCGACGACTCGGCCCTGCTGATCGAGGACCATCACCGGCTGTGTGCACCGACGCCGACGGACATCGATCTGTCGTTGCCCGCCCGGTGCATCACCGACCTCCCGCTCACCCCGGATCGTCGGCATCTGCACCCTGAGGCCGATATCGTCACCGCGGCAACGGGTTACGCGGACCTCGCGGCATCAGTCCCGGCGTCGTGGCGGCCGCATCTCGTTCCGGTGGCCGCGCGGGCGGTCAACCGCGACGACGCCGTTCTGATCGACGCCGTGATCGACGAACTGCGGCAGGGGGTGTGGCTGCCGTCGATCACCGGCGACGATCTCGTGCCCGGACGGGCCGTGGTCCTGCCGGATCTGACCGGCGAGCTGGCCGACGTCCTGGCGCCCATCGTCGGCGACCTCGCGCACCCGGACGTGTCCGAACGGCGCGAGGTGGCACGGCTGCGCTCGGTGGGGGTCGGCGAGATCGGGTTGGCGCAGCTCGTCGAACGTCTCGTCGGTGTCGAGCGGGAACCGTCGTGGTGGCGCGAGCTCTACGCAGCACTGTCACCGTTGGTCACCACGGCCATCGACGCGGAAGAGCTCGGTGCGATACCCATTCCGCGTTCGGATGGGCGAATGAGCATCGGAGCGCGTGGACTGCGGATCGCCGACCACGTCGACACCGCGATCAGCTGGGTCCCGACGGTGCATCCGCAGGCGCGCCATCCGTTGCTGGAACGGTTGGGTGCACAGGCCATCTCGGTGGAGGATGCCTTGGCCGACCCCGCGCTCGAAGCGCTCGTGGAGTCGGCGGACGAGGACGACGCGGAGGCGCTGGCCGACCAGGTGTTCGCGCTGCTCGCCGCCGAACCTTCTGCGGCCGTGCCGGATTCGCTGTCTCGGTTGCTGTTGCCGGACGAGGACGGCGAGCTGTGTCAGGCCGACGAACTCCTGCTTCCCGACAGTCCGTTGGCGTCGGTACTCGCCGACGATGCACCGTTCGGCGTCCTCGCCGCCGACGTGGTCGCGCGGGTCGGGCCCGACGTGTTACGCCGGGTCGGCGTCGGATGGGGCTTCCTGACCATCCGCGACGAACTCCCGGTGGCGCCCGACCACGACCTCCCGGACGAGGCCCAATGGTGGGACACCCTCGATGATCCTCCGGAAACCCTTGTCGCCGTTCGAGATCTGGACCTCGTCTCCGAACGGCACTGGCCGCAGGCGCTCACCATGCTCGCCACCGACGAGGCGAACGCCCCGTTGCTCGCCGACCGTACCGGGTACACAGCATGGTGGCTTCGGCACCATGCTGTCGTCGACGGTCGACCGCTGGGCTGGTATCGGGCTCCGTCGGACACGACGATCGACGGGGTGCGCGACGCTCTCGACCACCCCCACGCCGACCGACTGGCCGCGGCGCTCGGTGGACTCGCGCCGGAGTCGGCGGCCGACGCCGACGTCATGCTGGCGCACCTCGGGGATCCGGCGCGCGTGATCGCACCCGGCGTGGCCGCCGCCGTGCACACCGCCGCCGTGGCCGCGAGTCGGCACGGCGTCTTCGATCCCGTCGATGTCGGTGTGCCACTGCGTGTTCGAGCTTTGTCGGGCGACGCCGTGGAGCAGGCCGTGGTGCTCGACCGCTCCTGGCTGCTACAGGTGTTGGCGCCCGAGGAGACGGTCGTGACGGCTGTTCCGATCACCGCCGACGACGCCACCCGGCTCGCGGAGATCCTGGATCTGCCCACGGCGACCGACGAACTGGTCACCACCGTCAGGGATCCGGGGGACCCGTCCACGACCGACGGCACGGATGCCGTCGCCTTCGCGTCGCTGTGGGGCCGCGACCTCGCCCGCGGTGAGATCCGACTGCACGACGAGCTGTGGATCCGGGTCCGACGCGGAGCTGCCGCACGGGAGGTCCGGGTGTCCTGGTGGGTGGACGAGCGCGGTGTCACCCACCTGCAGCGTCGATTCCCGTCGTGAGGATCGCCGCGAGCTGACGATAGGCCTGCGCATCGTCGAGGCCGGTGGCGGCCGCGACCTCCCGGCGTTGGATACGACTCATCATCGATGCCGCCAGGTCGGCGGCGAAGGCCGCGTTCACATCCCGGAACTCACCCGCGGTGACGCCGTCGGCGATCAACTCTCCCACGCGGCGGGCCGCCGCGGCTGTATTGCGTTCGTAGAGCGTGCGAGTCGACTCGTTGCCGTGCAGATCGGTCATGAATGCGTCGGATGCCGGTGCCAGTGCATCGCCGACCGCGATCAGGTACTCGATGACCTTGGCTCGTGCCCCCGGCGTCGTCGCCACTCGCGCCTCGACCTCGTCGGTGGCGGTCCGGAAGAAGTGTGACACGGTCTTGACGACGAGCCGCTCCTTGCTGTCGGCCAGTGTGTACAACGTCGACTTGGAACACCGTAGGCGCGAGGCCAGATCGGCCACGCCGAGATGTGCGAAACCCTCTGCCAACAGCAGCGCGACGAGGCCGTCGAAGAGGTCCTCGCGTCGCCGCGTCGCGAAGCCGGTATCAGTGGGCATGCAGACGATAGTACTATCATGAGTACTTCAGTACTGTCAGTAGAACCGAGGCGCTTCCGCTCGGTCCCACGGAAAGGCCTCACGATGCCGGTCGATCGACTCCTACCCAACGACGAGGCCCACGATCTCATCGCGCTGGCCAGGGACTTCGCCGACAAGCGCATGGCGCCGATCGTCGATGACCACGAGAAGTCGGAGACCTATCCCGACGGACTGTTCGCGGAGATGGGGGAGGCCGGCCTGCTCGGGCTGCCGTACCCGGTGGAATGGGACGGGGGCGGGCAACCCTACGAGGTCTACCTACAGGTGCTCGAGGAGTTCGGTGCGCGCTGGGCCGCCGTCGCGGTGGCTGTGAGTGTGCACGGACTGGCCTGCCATCCGTTGTTCAACTTCGGTACCGATGAGCAGAAACGGCAGTGGCTGCCCGACCTGCTGAACGGCAAGCTGATCGGTGCCTACAGCCTGTCCGAGCCACAGGCCGGGTCGGATGCGGCGGCGCTGGCCTGCAAGGCCACACGCGCCGACGGTGGTTATCGGGTGAACGGATCGAAGGCGTGGATCACGCACGGCGGCATCGCCGACGTCTACAACCTGTTCGCGCGTACGCCGGGAAACGAAGGGGAGAACGCCAAGAGCATCAGCTGCTTCCTGGTGCCCCGTGACACCGACGGGCTGACGTTCGGCAAGCCGGAGGAGAAGATGGGGTTGGCTGCGGTCCCGACGACCTCGGCGACCTACGACGACGCCCTCGTGGACGAGGGGCGCCTGCTCGGCGGAGAGGGAGACGGACTGAAGATCGCCTTCTCCGCGTTGGATTCCGGGCGGCTCGGCATCGCTGCCGTCGCCACGGGACTCGCCCAGTCGGCGCTCGACGCGGCCGTCGACTACGCGCAGGAGCGAACCACGTTCGGCCGCAAGATCATCGACCACCAGGGGCTCGCCTTTCTCCTCGCCGACATGGCGGCCGCGGTGGATTCCGCCCGCGCCATGTACATCGATGCGGCGCGACGACGCGATGCCGACCGTCCCTACTCGCGCGCGGCGGCGACCGCCAAACTCGTCGCCACCGACGCTGCGATGAAGGTCACCACGGACGCGGTGCAGGTGTTCGGTGGTTACGGATACACCCGCGACTTCCGAGTCGAGCGGTACATGCGCGAGGCCAAGATCACGCAGATCTTCGAGGGCACCAACCAGATTCAGCGTCTGGTGATCGGCCGTGCACTGGCATCGCGCTGATCGCTCGGCCGGGCCGGATGGCCGCGGCCGTTAGGGTGGAGCCGTGAGGTGTGGCCGACTCGGACCCGACCCGAGATCGCCGCTGCGGGCGGTCGAGAGCCCGGTGCGGGCGGTCGAGAACAGAGTGCCGCGATGCTGCTGAGTCCGAGCGGTCTCGACCGGGACATCACCAACAGTGTGATCGCGCGACGTGACGACGTGCTCACGGCGATCGCACACGCCGTCACCACCACGGGGAACACCCTCGTGCTCACCACCGTCGTGGTGGTCGCGGTCATCGGTCTCGTCGTCTATCGGGCGCACACCGAGGCCGTCCTGGTGGCTGCGGGGTCGGCTGGTGGCTTCGTGGCCATGGTGGGGCTCAAACATCTGTTCGCCCGGCCGCGCCCACCGGTGGACGACCGACTCCTCGACATCGATTCGTATTCGTTCCCGTCGGGACACGCGATGATGAGCACCATCGTGTTCGGTTTGCTGGCCCTGGCCGCCTACCGACTCAGTATCTGGGTGCGCGAGCACGCGCTGGTGTTGGTGATCGCGCCCGTCTGGGCGATCGCGATCGGCTGCACCCGTGTCTATCTCGGTGTGCACTGGACCACCGACGTGCTGGCCGGGTGGTTGCTCGGGGCGCTGTGGGTGGCAGCGTGTGTCTGGCTGTGTCGGCGCTGGGCACCCATCGATCGACCGGCTACGGTCGGAGAATGGACTTCGCCCCGTCACCGCGGTCCGCGGAACTGACCGAACGAGTACGCACCTTCATGCGCGACGAGATCGCGCCGGTCGAGCCTGCCGTGCACCAGGAGATCGTCCGACGTCGCGAGGCCGGGGAGGACCGGTGGACGCCTTCGCCGGTGATCGGCGAACTGAAGGCCCGCGCACGCGCGGCCGGACTCTGGAACCTCTTCCTGCCCGTCGAACATGCCGGTCGCTACGCGGCCGACTTCGGTACCGACGGAGGAGAGGGGCTGTCCAACGTCGACTATGCGCCCATCGCCGAGGCGATGGGGTCGTCGATGCTGGCCCCGCTCGTGTTCAACTGCAACGCCCCGGACACCGGCAACATGGAGGTGCTGCTCCGATACGGTTCGGACGAGCAGCGTGCCCGGTGGCTCGAACCTCTGCTGGCCGGCGAGATCCGCAGTGCGTTCTGCATGACCGAACCGGAGGTCGCATCGTCGGACGCCACCAACATGGCGGCCACGGCAGTCCTCGACGGCGACGACGTCATCATCAACGGCACGAAGTGGTTCTCCACCGGAGTCGGTAACCCGGAATGTCGAATCCTCATCTTCATGGGTGTCACCGATCCCACCGCTGATCGGCACGCGCGGCACACCATGGTGCTGGTGCCGATCGACACCCCCGGGGTGCGGGTCGACCGCCTGCTCACCACCATGGGGTATCACGACGAACCCCTGGGCCACGGAGAAGTGTCCTTCGACGACGTGCGGGTACCGGCGTCCAACATCATCCTCGGTCCCGGTCGGGCCAACGAGATCGCGCAGGGGCGGCTCGGGCCCGGCCGGGTCCACCATTGCATGCGCGCGATCGGTCTGGCCGAGCGCGCCCTGGAACTCGGTGTGCGGCGGGCCCTGGAGCGCACCGCCTTCGGTCGTCCACTGGCGAAACTCGGTGGCAACAGCGAACGGATCGCCGATGCGCGCATCGCCATCAACCGGTCACGCCTGCTGGTGCTGCACGCGGCGTGGCTGCTGGATCAGGGGCTGACGTCGGGGCGAGCGGAGCGACGGGGGATGTCGTCGGGGCGAGCGGAGCGACGGGGGATATCGGCGGCCGCGGTGTCGGCGGTCAGCGAGATCAAGGTCGAGGTCCCGAACATGGCGCTCGACGTCATCGATCTCGCGATTCAATTGCACGGTGGTGCCGGGCTGACCGACGACTTCCCACTTGCCGCGGCATGGGTCGGCGCCCGCTCGCTGCGGCTCGCCGACGGGCCCGACGAGGTGCACCGGGGCGTGGTGGCCAGGATCGAGCTGGGTAAGTACCGGAATGGAGGACATCGATGAGCAGCCAGGTGGCAGGGGCCCGAGACGTACGGGCCGAGGACGCCTTCGACGTGGAGCGTGTCGCGCAGTGGCTGCGCACCCACGCGAAGGACCCGAGCGGTCTCGACGGCGTGCCTGCCGTACGGCAGTTCTCCGGTGGCGCATCCAATCTCACGTTCCTGCTCACGTATCCGCAGCGGGAGCTCATCCTGCGTCACGGGCCTCGCGGCACCAAGGCGCGCGGTGCCCACGACATGGGCCGGGAGTACCGCATCCAGTCGGAACTGTCGTCGGTGCTGCCCTACATCGCGCCCATGGTGGCCTTCTGCGACGACCAGGAGGTGCTCGGCGCCGACTTCTACGTGATGGGCAAGATCGATGGCGTCATCCCCGGCAAGGAATGGCCGACCGACGTGCCGCTGTCGTCGGATCAGGCCCGCCGGCTGTGTCTGAACTTCATCGATGTCCTGGTGCAACTGCACTCGGTGGATCCGCAGGAGGCCGGACTGGCCGACCTGGGCAAAGGGCTCGGCTATGTGCGTCGGCAGGTCGACGGCTGGTCGACGCGCTACCGCAATGCCCGAACCGACGATGTTCCCGACTATGAGGCAGCGATGACGTGGCTGTCGGAGAACCAGCCGGATGACATCGCGAACTGCGTGATCCACAACGATTACAAACTCGACAACGTGGTCCTCGCCGCTGACGACGTGACCCGCGTGGTGGGCATCCTCGATTGGGAGATGGCGACACTCGGCGACCCGCTGATGGATGTCGCCGGATCGCTCGCCTACTGGGTGCAGGCCGACGATGACGAGCAGACCCAGCTGATGCGGCGCGTACCGACCAACCTCCCCGGCATGATCACACGCGCCGAGTTCGTCGAACGCTATTGCGAGCGTATGGGTTTCGAGATGACTCCGGAACGCTGGCGGTGGTACGAGGTGTTCGGGCAGTTCCGCCTGGCGGTGATCGCCCAGCAGATCTATTACCGCTACTACCACGGACAGACCTCGAACGAGGCGTTCAAGCTGCTCGGTTCGGCGGTCGGCATGGTCGAAGGTCGTATCGCGGAGTTGATCGCCGGGTGACCGGCGGCGGTCGTCTTGACCTTCGTGTTGCTCGAAGCCGCACGATGCAGGAATGAACAACGACGACCTGCTGACCATCAGTGTCTTCGCGCGGGCCTGCGGCCTCACCGCGAGTGCATTGCGCTTTTACGCCGACTCCGGGGTGTTGGCACCGGCATTCGTGGACGACGCCACCGGCTATCGGTACTACCGGCCCGATCAGATCGACCAGGGGGTGCTGGTCCGCCGACTGCGCGAGATGGACATGCCGCTCGTGCGCCTGCGCGAGGTACTCGATGCCGCGGACGTCGACACGGCGGTGGAGGTGGTCGACGCCCACGTCGCGGAGTTCGGCACGCGCCTACGGGTGGTGGCCGAGCGTGCCGCCGAGGTGCGGGCATCGCTGCGTGCGGGACCGTCGCCGACGTCGGGACCCGTTGAGCTCAGCGGAATCCGGTTCGCGACCGGACTCGAGCAGGTGTTGAGCGCGACGGTGGTGGACCCGGAGTTGCCGGTGCTCGATGCGGTCGGGGTCTCGGTGTCCGACGATCGGGTCACGCTCGTTGCAACCGACCGGTTCCGCTTGGCCACAAGGACATTCGTGGTTCTCGGTGAGGAGTCACCGGCCTGGTCGCAGACGGTCGACGCCGACGATCTCCGTTCGGCACTGCCGTGGCTGCGACGCAGGCACCGGCTCACGTTGGCGATGGCCGACGGGTTCGTCGAGATGCGGGCCGACGGCGAGCACCGCCGCTGCCGCACCATGGACCTCGACTTTCCCGACCATGAACAGATGCTCCGGAGCCTGCCCGCGGCGACCACACGGGTTCTGGTGAGCCATGCCGACCTGTGCGCGGTCGTGGAACGGGCGAGGTCGCGCCACCTCCATCTCCGGGTCGGCCCGGTCGGCGTCGAGATCTCCGGCGACGACGATCCTGGTGTCGACATCGCCGCCGAGGTCTCGGGTCCGGTGATCGACATCGACTTCGACGTGGTGACCTTGCACCCCGCGATCGCTCCGGCGGTCGGTGCGGAGGTGATCCTGGAGTTCTCCGGCCCCGAGATGCCGATGATCGTTCGCTCCGCCGACAGCGGCGACCTCACCACGGTCGCGATGCCCGTTCGCGTCTGAAGAAGGGCGCCCATTGCCTCGGTGATGAACGGTGTTTTAAGGTCATATCTCATATATGAAACACGGGTCGTCGACACGGGGGTCGAATGAGCGGATGGGCAGTGCTGGGGATCGTCGTCGCGGTCCTGGCGGTGATCGGGATCGTCGCGATCCTCGCGGCGATCGTCCTCTGCGGATTGGCCACCAAACCCGACCGTTTCGCGGTGCGGGAGGTCTCGGCCGACTCCATCGACGACTACTTCGAGCGGCGGGCATCGTTCGCGATCACCATCGTCGAGACCACTCCGCTGTCGCGTAAGGAGGTCTGGGAGCGCCTGACTACCGCCGAGTACCTGTCGTCGCTGCCGTTCCTGCACGGGCCGTCGTGGGCGCCGGACACTGGTGACCCAGACGGCGATTGGCGCAGCGTGCGGGTCGGCGCACGCCGGTCGATGTCCGGCACGATCCTGTCGGTGGGGCAGCGCGTCGTCGAGGTCGACGACTCCGAGAGCCTGACCCTCGTCGGTACCGGGGTGTCGGTGCCGTTGGCCATCAAGGACTTCGCCGAGCGGTTCACCATCGTCGACGGCGCCAGGCCCAACACCCTCACGGTGACCTGGCAGATCGGTGGGTCGCCACGCTGGGTCGGTTTCCTGCCCTGGCGGTGGGGGACTCCGTTCATGAGGCCGATACTCGGGTTCGTTCTTCGACACGTGCTGCGTCTCAAGCCGTTTCGTCGCCCTACCGTGGACCGGTCGGCGTGACACAGGTTGCACTGGTCACCTATCCGGGATTCACCGCACTCGATCTGATCGGTCCGTACGAGGTCTTGCGCATGTTGCCCGCGGCCGACGTCCGGTTCGTGTGGCACGAGGTCGGGCCGGTGACGGCCGATTCGGGTGTGCTCGTCATCGGAGCGACGCACACCTTCGACGAGACCCCCGCTCCGGACATCGTGCTGGTGCCGGGTGGCAGCACCTCGGTTGCCGTACACGCCGACGATGCGGTTCTGCGCGCCTGGTTGCAGTCGGTGGATGCTCACACCACGTGGACGACCTCGGTCTGTGCCGGCTCGGTGATCCTCGGTGCCGCGGGACTCCTGCGTGGTCGGCGGGCGACCTCGCACTGGCAGGCGGTGGCGTCGTTACGCGCTTTCGGCGCGACACCGGTCGGTGACGAGCGCATCGTGCACGACGGCGATGTCGTCACATGTGCCGGGGTCTCGGCGGGTATCGATCTCGCACTGTGGATCGCCGAGCGCGTCGCAGGACCCGATCGTGCACACGCCATCCAGCTCGCCATCGAGTACGACCCGCAGCCACCGTTCGATTCCGGAAGTCTCGCAAAGGCTTCGGCCGGGACGATCGCGCGTGCGAACGTCTTGTTGGCACGCGATTCCGTTAATGTCCCGCAGGTGACCGCGGCGGCGCGATTGCTGTGGCGGGCGGCCCTCGACGGTGTGCGGGGCGCCCGGAAACGGTCCCGACGGTCAGGCACGAAGGCGGTGCGGCGATCGCCCGGGGGTGACGAGGTCGACGACAGGTCGACGGATCGTCACTGATCGGGTGGCGTCCGGTAGACCGCGCCATACCAGACCACGCTGAGCGCTTCGATCGCGGCGTCCTCGTCGAGGCCGTTGTTGTCGGCCTCGCCTCCCATCGCGAGCCAGGTCCAACAGAAACCCTCGAGCATCGAGACGAGCGCCGAAGCCAACATGTCCCGGTCCGCGGTGATGCGGTAGCCCTTGCGCTCCGCGCTGTCGAGGCCGGAGAGCACCGCTCGTATCCCGGCCGCGCGGTTCGCGCGCCACCGTTGCGCAAAAGCGTTGTCGGTCATCGACATCTGGAAGACCCCGATGATCTCCGGCAGATAGCGTCGATAGCTCACCCAGTACGCCCGCACCGCGCCCCGGATCCCTTCGAGTGGGTCGCCGGTCTTGGCCTCCAGCGTCGCTTCGAGGATATCGGCCGAGAACTGGCCCAGAAGGGCTTCGAGGATCTGTTCCTTGTTGTCGTAGTAGTTGTAGAACGACGCCGGTGACCGGTTGGCGGCGACGGCGATGTCGGAGACCTTGGCGTTCAGGTATCCCTTCTCCGCGAAGACCTGACGAGCGGCATCGAGCATCGCGCCCTCGGTTCGGTGCCCCTTCGGGCTTGCCGGCATCTCGTCACCTCCGACCGTGCTCTCGCAGATCCGTCGACGCCGGCCCTGGTGGTGGGCTGCCGCAACCCCCGTGTACGACGTCTTCCCGCGAAAAGAACCTAGCACCAACACAGCTCGACGGTCTCGTGGATGCCGCGATGTCGGGCCGCACGCGCAGCGAGTGGCCATCGCGGAGACGGCAGGGGGTTGCGCCACCTTGATTCTGATTCTAAGGTCAGTTTCAGAAGTGGCGTGAAGCACAGTTCCGGCATCGGATTGACGTGCATCACCTGGACGAGGGGTGTCTGTTCGATGATGAGACTTGCCCGGGGGCTGGCGGCCTTGGCACTGGTCGTGGGTGTGGTGGTCGCGTGTGGTGGCTCGACGTCGAAAGGTGATGGGACCCTGACTTTTGCGGCGGCACTGGCCGCGGCGACGATGGATCCCGATCGACTCTCGGTGCAGCAGATGGCTGTCTACACCGCGCCGGTGTACGACAGTCTGACCGCGCTGGGGGCCGACGAGACCGTGGCGCCCAGGCTGGCGGAGTCGTGGCGGTTCGGAACCGACCAGGCGGGCCCCTACCTCGATCTCGTGCTGCGCCCCGGTCTGCGGTTCCCGGACGCGACGCCGCTCACGGCACACACGGTCAGCGTCAACATCCATCGTTCGCAGACGATGGACGGCAGCACCAACCGCGCCTCGCTGGCGGGCGTGCAGGTGGACGAGATCGACACCCGGCAGGTGCGATTGCGGAGCCCACGTGGGGTGGGGGCGTTGCCGCGTATCCTCGCAGGTCCGGCCGGGATGATGATCTCGGACAAGGCGATTGCCGATGACACTGATTTGTCAAGGAAGGCAGTGGGTATCGGCCCGTACACGTTGGAGTCCGTGGCGCCCAATCGCGTTCGTTACACGAGAACGCCGGGGTATTGGGATCACGTCGCGACCGCAGATGTGCTGGAGATCGTCTATCTGTCGGACGACGCCAAACTCAACGCCGTCCGGTCCGACAGCGTCGACGTCACCGTTCTGCCCCACGACATGGTCACTGCCGCAGAGAAGGCGGGGTACCGGACCGAGCGGAGCCTGGGCGCGGAGAACTACGTGTTCTCGATGAACACCGCCATCGAACCGTTCTCCGATCCGCGAGCGCGCGAGGCGGTGAACATGTCGCTCGATCGGGTGAGCATCTGCGCGGGGCTGTTGAAGGGAGAATGCGAACCCACCGGTCAGATCATGGGTGCGGGCACCGCGGCGTACGACCACCAGATCGGATTGACGCGGTTCCCCTACGACATGGACCGGGCGAAGGAACTGATCGCACAGGCCGGTGCACGTGGCGCCGCTGTGGACATCGTCACGGTCGCAGGCAACAAGATCTTCGAACAACTCGCGACGGTCCTGCAACAGCAACTGGACCTCATCGGGCTGCGGGCACGGGTCGTCCCGGTGGCGCCGCCGCAGGTGGTCAGCCGCTTCGCCGTCGAGAAGAGCGCAGCGATCGCGTTCGGAGCGACCGGGAACTTCTTCGATCCGTCCGAGTCGATCGACCGGTACGTCCTGCCGACCGGCCTGTACAACCCCGGACACGCCGATCTCGACGGAGTGGCCGCGCTGGCCGCCGACGCCACCGCGGCCACCGGAGCCGACACGCGAACAGCGTTGTACCGCAAGATCTCCGGCTCGGTAGATCCGGCCTCGTTTCTCGTGCCGGTGCTCTCGCCCAAGACCGCCTATGTGATCGCGCCCCGGGTCACCGGCTGGACCACCCCGTGGGCGCCCGCATTCCCGTCGTTCCGCGGTGTGACCGACGGGCTGACGACTTCCGAGAAGGGGAACTGAGGTGTTGGCACTCATCGCTCGCCGGGTGGCGAGCAGGGTAGCGATCGCGATCCCGCTGCTGCTCGTGGTCACTTTCGGAACCTACGTCCTGCTGTACTCGATCGGTGATCCGGCGGCGGCCATGGCGGGAGAGACCGCGACGCCGGAGCAGATCGCCGAGCTGCGTACCCAACTCGGTCTCGACCAGCCGATCTTTGTCCAATACTGGGACTGGCTGGTGGGTTTCGTCGGCGGGGATCTCGGCACGTCGATGGAGAACGGTGTCTCGGTGTCGTCGCTCGTCGGTGACCACCTGCCCCCGACGTTGATGTTGACCGCCTGCGCGATGGCCATCGCGGTGCTGGTGACCCTCGTCGTCGGTTCTCTCGTCGGCGTCCGACCGAACGGGTTGTTGGACCGGGCGATGCAGGCGATCTCGGTGTTCGGCATCGCGGTACCCAACTTCTTGGTCGGACTCGGCCTCATCCTGGTGTTCGCGATCTGGATTCCGCTTCTTCCCGCCGGTGGCTACCAGCCGCCGGACCAGGTCGGGATCCTGGGCACCCTCCGCTTTCTCGTCCTGCCGTCGCTGGCTCTGGCGTTGTCGATGATGTGTCTTCAGGTGCGGACCTTTCGGACCTCTGTCGTCACGGAGTTCGGGTCCGGCTACGTCCGCACCGCGCGGATGAAGGGTGCGTCGCCGGGGCAGATCTTCTTCCGGCACGTGGCGCGCAACGCATCGGCACCGCTGGTCACGGTGATCGGGCTGGAAGTGGGAGTGCTGATCACCGGGGCACTGATCGTGGAGGTCGTGTTCGCGGTACCCGGAATCGGGACACTCATGATCGATTCGGTTCGCGGCCAGGACTTCCCGGTGGTTCAGGCGTTGGTGGCCCTGTTCGGGGTGGTCGTCCTGACCGCGAACCTCGCGGCGGACCTCATCGCATCGTGGCTCAAACCGGCAGCAAGGACAGCGTGATGACTCAGATGACAGACGTTGCAGCACCGACGATCACCCGAACGCGCAGGCGCGCGCGGGTGCGATCGATCCCCGAGTGGTGCGCGCTGGGCTACCTTCTCCTGATCCTGGCCATCACGGTGCTGGTCCCGGTGCTGCCCCTGCCGGACCCGAACACCCAGCACCTGATCAACACTCTCGACGCGCCGAGTGGCGAACACTGGCTGGGCACAGACGAATTGGGTCGAGATCTGCTGAGTCGGCTGCTCTGGGCCATCCACACCTCGACGCTTGCCGCGGCCACTGCCGTGGTGGTGGCCTTCGCGATCGGGTTGCCACTGGGCCTACTCGCGGGGTATCGCGGCGGATGGATCGACCAGGTTCTCGGCCGGATCGCCGACGCCGTACTCATCGTCCCCGCGCTGATCCTGCTGCTCGCCGCGCAGACCGCTCTGGACACCGGGATCGAAGGCCAGATGGTGGTACTGGGCGTGGTGTTCGCGCCGCGCGTGCTGCGAGTCATCCGAACCGAGACGATCCCGTTGGCACACGCGCCCTTCGTCGTCGCCGGCCGCATGTCCGGGCTGTCGCACGGTCGGATTCTGCGGCGCTATCTCATGCCGGGTGTGCGGACCCAGTTCGTGGTCCAGTTCACCTACCTGCTGAGCCTGTCCTTTGTCGTGGAGGCGGGGATCAGCTTCCTCGGAATCGGCGTCCAACCGCCCGACGCGAGCCTGGGCACCATGCTCACGGGAGCCTCCACCCTGTTGTCGTATCGGCCGTGGGTGGTCGTCATCCCGGCGCTGGTGCTCACCCTGCTGATCGTGAGTCTCAATGTGGTCGGCGACGCAATGAACAAGCGAGCGGAGGAAAAGTGACGATGACTTCCCCGATCGTGACGGTGGACCGACTGTCCATCGACACCCGTTCGGCACAGCGCGACATCCGTCTCATCGACGGTGTGTCATTCGATCTGTACCGGGGCGAGATGGTCGGTCTGGTGGGCGAATCCGGCTCCGGAAAAAGTCTCACCGGCTCTGCGCTCGCGGCGTTGTTGCCCACCGGGGTCGAACGCTCCGGTGGGCGGGTTCTGGTCAACGGGCGCGAGGTGGACGACTCGGCGAAGACCTGCCCCGACGATGTCGCGATGATCTTCCAGAATCCGATGACGAGTCTCAACCCGTCGCTTCGGGTCGGAGACCAGATCGCCGAGGCGATCCGACTGCGGCATCGGGGGATGAGCCGTCGGGAGTCGCGGCGACGCGCCGTCGACGTCCTCGACCGCGTCGAGATGAACCGGCCTGCGGAGAGGGCGAGGCAATACCCTTTCGAGTTCTCCGGGGGGATGCGGCAACGCGCCATGATCGGTATCGCGATCGCCCGCGAGCCGCAGGTCCTGGTGGCCGACGAACCGACTACCGCCCTGGATGTGACCGTCCAGAAGAACATCCTCGACCTGATCGACACGCTCCGCACCGAGATGGGACTCGCGGTCCTGCTGATCTCCCACGATCTCGCCGTGGTGAGCGAGCGCAGCGACCGGATGATGGTGATGTACGCGGGGCAGCTGGTCGAAACCGGTTCCACCGAACCGATGTTGGGCGCACCGATGCACCCGTATCTGGAGGGACTGCTCCGGTGTGTGCCGGAGCGAGCCGCCGAGTCGGGCGAGTTGCGGCCGTTGCCCGGCCAGGTCCTGTCGCTCGCCGATGCCGGGCCGGGGTGCCGGTTCGCCGCACGCTGCGAACTGTGCACGCCCGAGTGCATGGCCGCACCGGTCCCGTTGGACACGATGTCCGGCGGTCGCCAGGTTCGGTGTATCAGGCCGAACGAACCGGTCGGTGCCGGCGGTCCGCCGCTGGTGTCGAATTCGGCGCAGCCCGAAGTCGGAGGTGTGTGATGGGTAGCCCGTTGCTGCAAGTGGATTCGGTCCGCAAGGTGTTTCGCACGTCGCGCTGGCCTGCACGCGCCGTGCACACGGTGGCCTGCGACGACGTCTCGCTAGAGGTCGCCGAGGGGGAATCGGTGGGCATCGTCGGCGAATCCGGTTCGGGCAAATCGACATTGGCCGGAATCATCTCGGGCTTGACCCGACCCGACAGCGGTAGCGTCCGGTTGTCGGGACGCGATGTCTACCCGCGTGGCCGGTTCGACCGTAATGCCTGGCGGACGGTTCAACTGGTCTTCCAGGACCCGTATACGTCGCTCAATCCGGTGATGACACTGGAGGACACGGTCGCCGAGCCGATCCGGTCCTGGCACGGGGCGTCGGACCGCGAGGCACGTGCGACCGCGCGTGAGACGCTCGAACTCGTCGGGCTCGGCGGTGAATTGGTGACGCGACATCCTCGCGATCTCTCCGGCGGCCAACGTCAGCGTGCTTCGATCGCACGCGCACTGGCGGCGTCGCCGACTTTGCTGATCCTCGACGAATCCGTATCCGCCCTTGATGTGTCGATCCAAGCGCAGATCCTCGAGCTCCTGCTCCGGTTGCGCACCGAGCGCGACCTGGCGTTCCTGCTCGTGAGTCACGACATCAGCGTGATCCGGTTGTTCTGTGATCGCGTCCTGGTCATGTGCCAGGGACGGATCGTGGAGACCTGCGCGGCCGAGGATCTCTCCGTCGACACCGTCCGCGAGCCGTACACCCGAACGTTGTTGTCTGCGGTGCCGGTCCTGGGGGACCACCGGAAACCGCATCCCGTCGACGTGGCTGCCACCGCGCGGTCGGCCATGTGAATCTGCTGCCTGTCGGACAGGCGCGCGACAACCATCATCGACCTGGGCCCGACCACCGGGAACCGGTACCAGGTCCGCGACAGTAGGGAGGCGGCATGGGCCGCAAGATCTTGTTCATCACCACCGACCAGCAGCGCTACGACGCCTACGGATGCAACGGCGGCACGGTTGCCCACACGCCCACGGCAGATACGTTGGCGGCACAGGGAATCCGGTTCGAGCGCGCATACTGCACCAATGTGGTGTGCACCCCGGCGCGATCGAGCATCCACACCGGCCAGTACCCGAGGACGCACGGAGCAATCGCCAACGGGGTGCCGCTTCCCGATGACGCGCCCAGCGTGGCGCAGGCGCTGGCCGACGGAGGTTATCGGACCGCGCTGATCGGGAAGGTGCACTTCGAACCGATCGCCGATCCGACGGGGCAATGGGAACAGAACCGTTTGTCGCTCGACGAGTCCTCCGGTCCCTACCGGGGATTCGACTACGTCCGGTTCGCCGGGCACGGTCCGCTCGGGGCTTCGCACTACGCGAACTGGTTGCGCGAGAACAGGCCCGAATCGCTGGACGGCTTCCTGCGCATCTTCGCCACGACTCCCGGTGGTGAGACCGGTGCCCCGGCGGTCAGTGCCAACCCGGTACGTCGCGAGGACTATCACACCGACTGGGTGGCGGATGCGGTCATCGACTGGCTCGGCACACTCGACGACGACGAGGACTGGTTCTGCTGGATGAGCTTCCCGGACCCACACCACCCGTGGGACCTGCCGGCCAGCGAACACAAGCGATTCGACTGGCGGACACTGGACCTGCCGCCCGGGCATCCCGGTTCTGCCGAACGGATCCGGGAGATCCTGGAGAAGCGGCCGCGGCATTGGCTCGACTGGTATGACGGATCGGTGCCGAACGTGGATGCGGCGCCGGCCGATTTCGTCCCCGCAGACCTGACCGAGGATCAGATCCGCGAGATCAACGCGATCGTCCACGCGAAGAACGAGATCCTCGACGAGGCGTACCGACGGGTTCTCGACTACATCGCGGGCCGCGGTTGGGACGACGACACCGACGTCATCCTCACCACCGATCACGGCGAGTTCCAAGGCGAACTGGGCCTGCTGTTCAAGGGGCCGTATCACGTGGATGCGCTCATGCGACTCCCGCTGATCTGGCGGCCGGCTCCGTCGGCCGGGGTCGCGGCATCGGTGGTGGGAGAACCGGTCAGCCAGGTCGATCTGGCCCCGACCTTCTGCCAGATCGCCGGCATCGAGCCACCGGAGTGGATGCAGGGCCGAGCTCTGCCGATGCAACCGGATTCCGGGCGGGAGCGGGCGATCATCGAGTGGGACAGCCAGTTGGACACTGGTTTTCGGATGCGGACCATCGTTCGGGAAGGATGGATCTGCACGGCATACGAACCCACCGACCGCGATTACGGTTTCGACAGGGCGCGGCGTTATGCCGACTTCGGAATCCCGCCGGAGGACGTCCCCGAGCTCATCGTCTACGACGGGACAGAGGGCGAGTTGTACAACTATCGTGACGATCCCTACCAATGGGACAACCGATGGGATGATCCGACCGTTCGCGAACTGCGGGATGCGTTGGTGGCCGACTTGTACGAGCACCTCGCGCCGGCGCGCGAACCGCGCCTGCGACCGCAGGCGATGGGCTGATCGGTGTCCGGCGTGGGCGGACCGACTCGTGGGTGTCGGTGCGGATGGCCCAGGGGGACATGATGTCCGTGGACGTCGTCGACGAGCGCGAGCCGGACTACCGGTTCACGCTCGCCAACGAGCGGACCTTTCTCGCATGGGTGCGGACGGCACTCGGACTGAGCGCCGCCGCGGCGGCGGCGAAAACGCTGGCTCCGTGGGAGATGGCTGTTCTCGGACGGGTTGTCGAGGTGGCCTGCTGGGTCATCGCGGCGGGCCTGCCCCTCGCAGCACATCACCGATGGCGGACGACTCAACGTGCCATGCGGCGAGACGAGGACCTACCTCGATCGAGGCTGGTCCCGGTGCTGGCGGTCTGCGTCGGATCGCTGGCCGTCGCATCGATGTTCGCGTTGTACCTGCCGTGAGTGACCTGCTGTGAGTGACCGTGGTCTGCAGCCCCAGCGCTCGGCGCTGGCCTGGCAGCGCACCGCGGTGGCGACGGTGGTCGTCGCCTTGCTGATCTTCCGGATGTCGGTCCACTCCTGGGGAGACGTCGGCCATCTCGGCGTGCTCGCGGGGTTCCCGGCCGTTCTGGTGGTGGTCGCGATCGCCCTCCGTCGGGTTCGTCGACTCGGTCGCGACGGGACCGCGGTCGCCGCACCCACCCGTACCGAGATGGCGATTCTCGCCGGTGCGGTCAGCGCGATCGCGGTCACGGCGTCGCTGTGGTCGGTCTGATGAGAGGTGAGATCGCTTGTGCCCGAGAGAATCAGGCCCGGCTCGCGACCACCTCCGTGAGGAACGCGCCCATCTCCCGCGCCACCGCCTCCGGTTGGTCCCACATCGACAACACGTAGGCGTCAGGGATCTCCGCGTAGCGTGCGTGGGGGATCAACTCGGCCAAGCGGTGCCCGTGTTCGGGCGGCATCACGCGATTCTGCGGTGACCACAGCACCAGCGCGTCCCCGGAGAATCCGGCGAGAGCCTCCGTGTCGCGGACCAGCGTCGCCTTGTCGTACTTGGTGGCCGCGTACTTCTGCACGTCTCGACGGATCTTCGGGTTGTTCAGGGGCGGATCGGTCCAGCGGCGGACCACGGCGTCGGGGACCGGGCGACGGACCATCCAGCCGAACAGCAGTGGGGTACGACGGAGCCAGCCGATCCGTAGTTGGCGGGCTGCGAGCGTGATTCCGCCCGGCAGCTTGGACGCGACGGTGGCCATCCGCCCGGGAAGGCCGGGCGGGAAATTGTCGAAGGCCTCACAGGGCAGGATCACCAACGAGCCGACCCGCTCGTCACGGCCGATCGCGGTGAGGAACAGGCCGCCGCCCCAATCGCTGTGCACCAGCGTGACATCGCGCAGGTCGAGTGCGTCGAGGAAGTCGGCGAGCAGATTGACCATGCCGTTCATCTTCAGATCGGCGTCGTCGTTCATCGGGTGCCGATGCGAACCGAGAGGCAGCACCGGGCGGATGTAGCGGAATCCGTCCGGCAGCAACGGGAGCGTTGCGTCCCATTGCGTCTCGTCCATGAACAGGCCGTGCAGGAGGACCACGGGTGGCCCCTCGCCGACCTCGGTGTATTCGACCGGCCCCGCTTTCGTGTGTGCCAACATGTCGATCTCCTCCCGTGGAACCACTCGATTGGATTGCCCGCTCTAGAACAGTCACTCTAGAGCAAATGTTCTAGTATGGGAACCATGCAGACCGATCAACGCATCGTCGTGGCCATGACGGAACTCCTCCGTCGTCAGGGATACGCGGCCACCGGGGTCAAACAGGTCATCGACGCCGCAGGTGCGCCCAATGGCTCGATCTACCATCATTTCCCCGGCGGCAAGCGAAAGGTGGCCGAGGCGGCGCTACGGCAATCCGGCGCTGCCTACGCCGAACTGGTGGCGTCGTTGATCGCCCCCCACGAGAATCTGGTGGAGGCAATCGAAGCGGCATTCGTCGCGGCGGCCGACGACATGGAACAGGCCGGCTGGATGAATCTGTGCCCGGTGGGCACCGTCGCCGGCGAGACCGCCGACGCGGAGCCCGACTTGCGTCTGGCCGCGGCCGAGGTGTTCGAGTCGTGGATGACCATGGGCGCGCAGCTCTTTGCGAGCTACGGGCTCGACGATGACGATGCCCGGTCACTCATCGTCGCGCTGGTGTCGTCACTCGAAGGCGCTTTCATCGTGGCGCGCACGCTGCGGTCGCGAGAACCGATTCTCGCGGCGGGACGGAGCATGGCAGCCTACGCGGCGGCGATGCCCACCCACACCGTCGGGGCGAGCTCTGGTCGACAGCCCGCATCCTGAAACTCGCCCGGGGGTCGCGACTCGCCGCTTCCTGGGCGTTCGTCGAGGTGAGCCGGCCGTCGTCGGCGAGACCACCGAGGTCGCCAGGGCTGTGTCGGCAAATCTCAGATCTGCGCCAGGTATTCGTCGAGCCTGTCCGGAACCACCAACGCGGGCAACAGGAATCGCAGCTGTGCGCCGATGTAGGTGTCCAGCTCGTAGGGGGCCGACGATCGGCCGGCACGCTGAGCGCCGGCCGGCGGCGCGAAATGCCAGTGCTTGAGCGCCCACCCATGGGCGAGCATCATCATGTCGAAGACGGCGAGGTCGGCGTCGACTTCCTGGATCGACCCGGTATCCATCCCGGCGGTGATGGCCTCACGCATCGGAGCCGACGTCTCGACCTCGAGTTCCTTGATGCGTTCGCGCCCATCGGCATCGAGCGTCCGACTCTCGCGATAGGTCAGCACCACCGCGTCACGGTTCTCGTCGACGATGGTCGTGTACTGGCGGAATCCGGCGATCAGCCGTACGACGGGGTCATCGCCGGCGAGATCCATCGCCGGGGTCAACTGATCGCGGAACGTCTCGAGGATGTCGACGATGGCGGCCAGCAGGATCTCTTCCTTGCCACCGAAGTACTTGTAGAACAATCCGACGCTGACCTGTGCTTCGTCGGCGAGCGCCTGCATCGACATCTGATGGAAACCCGTGCGACCCATCACGGCGACGGCGGCGTCGAGCAGCTGCCGTCGCCTCGACGAGGCACGGACGGCGCGCACGGCCTCCTGCACGTCGACCGACCGGATGGTCTCGGCCTTCTCTCCGCGGGTGGCTCTGGTCACCTCTGCTCTCCCATCTCGCCGGACACCAGCCACATTAGGGCATCGGTGGACGTCTACCCCGGCTCAGATCCCCAGATCCTTGGCCACGATCGTCTTCATGATCTCCGTGGTGCCGCCGTAGATCGTCTGGATTCGGGCATCGACGAAGGCGCGCGACACCGGGTACTCCCGCATGTATCCGTAGCCCCCGTGCAGCTGCAGGCAGCGATCGGCGGTACGGACCTGGAGTTCGGTGGCCCACCACTTCAGGCGGGCCGCGCGAGCCGCGGTCAGCTCACCCGCGACGTGTTCGGCGATGCAGTCGTCGAGAAACGTCCGTGCGATGTCGAGTTCGGTGGCCAGTTCCGCGAGCACGAACTGGGTGTTCTGGAACGACGAGATCGGCGAGCCGAACGCGGTGCGTTCCTTGACGTAGTCGAGGGTCCGGGCAAACGTCCCCTCCGCTGCGGCGACCGCTCCGATCGACAACGACAGGCGCTCCTGGGGAAGGTTGTGCACCAACTGGTAGAACCCCTGTCCCTCCTCTCCGAGCCGATTGGCCACCGGCACGCGCATGTCGGTGAAGGTGAGCTCGCTGGTGTCCTGGGCGTGCAGGCCGATCTTGTCGAGCTTGCGCCCGCGTTCGAACCCGGGCGTGTCCGCGTCGACCACGAACAACGTCAATCCCTTGTGCTTGTCGGCGCTCGTCCGGGTCGCGACGACGAACAGATCGCCGTTGCGGCCGTTGGAGATGAAGGTCTTCGACCCGTTGACCACGTAGTGGTCGCCGTCGAGGACCGCAGTGGTCCGGATGCCGGTCAGGTCACTGCCCGCACCGGGTTCGGTCATGGCGATCCCGAGCACGGTCTCGCCGGACACGACGCCGGGCAACCAGCGTGCCTTCTGTTCGTCGTCGGTCATGTCCACGAGGTAGGGGAGGACGACGTCGTTCTGCAGCGAGAAGGCGATCGCCTCGGCCGCCGCACCGGTTCTCGCGACCTCGTCGATGACGATGGCGTGATAGCGGAAGTCCTCGACTCCGGGACCGCCGAACTCCTCGGGCACCGGGAAGCCGAGCAATCCGTTCTTACCTGCCTCGGTGAACAGGCTGCGTTCCCACTGCCCGTGCTCCTCCCAGCTCTCGTGGGCAGGTGTGATCTGTTCGGCAACGAACTTGGCCACAGTCTCGCGGAAGTGCTTGTGCTCGATGTCGTGAGTGAGGGAGCTCATGGGTGTGTGTCCTTTCGCTGAGGCGGTGACCCCACCGCTGATCGAGTAGCCCGGAGCGCTAGCGGCGGGCGTATCGAGATCCGCCCGCCACTCATCGGAATGCGTTCTCGCCGGTGAATGCCTGGCCCAGGACGAGTTGGTGCATCTCGGGTGTGCCCTCGTAGGTCAGGACCGACTCCAGGTTGACCATGTGTCGGATGACGGGGAACTCCAGAGAGATCCCGTTGCCGCCCAGGATCGTTCGGGCAGTACGGCAGATCTCGATGGCTTCGCGTGTGTTGTTGAGCTTGCCGAAGCTGACCTGATCCGGTCGCAGTCCGACGGTGTCTTTCAGCCGGCCCAGGTGGTAAGCGAGCAGATTGGCCTTCTGCAATTCGACCGCCATGTCGGCGATCTTCTCCTGCGTGATCTGGAAACCGGCGAGTGGCCTACCGAACTGGGTGCGTTGCTTGGAGTACTCGACGGCGGATTCCCACGCGGAGCGCGCGGCACCCACGGCGCCCCACAGGATTCCGTAGCGGGCCTCGCTCAGGCTCGACAGCGGGGCCTTGATCCCGGTGCCCTTGGTGAGGTCGTCGGTGCCGGGCATCACTGCGTCGGCGGGCAGGCGGACGTTGTCCAGGACGATCTCGCCGGTCGTCGAAGCGCGAAGGGACAGTTTGTGTTTGATCTCCGGCGTGCTCACGCCCGGTGTGTCGGTGGGCACGATGAAGCCGCGCACACCATCGTCGGTCTTGGCCCAGACGACGGCGACGTGGGCGATGGGGGAGTTGGTGATCCACATCTTGCGGCCGTCGAGCACCCAATCCGTGCCGTCCCGACGGGCGCGGGTCGTCATCGACGCCGGATCGCTGCCGGCATCGGGTTCGGTGAGGCCGAAGCAGCCGATCGTGGTGCCCTGCGCCATCGACGGCAGCCAGTGCTGCTTCTGTTCCTCGCTGCCGTTGTTGTAGATGGAGAACATCGCCAGCGATCCCTGGACCGACACCATTGACCGGATCCCCGAGTCGCAGGCCTCGAGTTCGAGGCAGGCCAGACCGTAGTGCACGGCGCTCGACCCGCCACAGCCGTAGCCGTGCAGATGCATGCCGAGGACGCCGAGATCGCCGAATTGCTTCATCAGCTCGCGCGCGATGGGGATACCACCGTCCTCGAACCACTCGGCGATGTGTGGGGTCACGTTATCGGCGAGGAAACGACGGACCGTGTCGCGTACCGCGAGCTCGTCGTCGGAGTAGCCGAGATCGATGTCGAGAGGGTCGAGTGCGGAGAACTTCGGGGCCGCGTTGGTACTCATCGGGTCGCTCCAGTGGTCGGTGCGGTGGCGGGGGAGGGGGTGGCGAACTCGCCCGCGGACATCTCGACCGCCGCGGATTCGGTTGCCTTGTAATGCAATTTCTTACCCGTCGCTGAGACAGGCAACGTCTCGATGAACCGGTAGGCGCGCGGTCGCTTGAACTGCGAGAGCATCGGATGCGTCCGGCAGTACTCGTCGAGTTCCTCGGCGGTGGGCGAGGCGCCCTCGGCGGCCACGACATAGGCGACGACGAGCTGCCCCCAACGATCATCCGGGACCCCGACGACCAATGAGTCGGCGACCGCGGGATGGCCGTTGAGTGCCTCCTCGACCTGGACGGGGTGGACGTTCTCGCCGCCGGAGATCAACATGTCGTCCTTGCGGCCGACGATGGTGACGAACTCGTCGGCGTCCCAGGTGGCCAGATCACCGATGTGCAGCCAGCTCCCGTTGTACTTGGCCTTCTCCTGAAGCGGCGAATCGTAGTAGGTGGCCGCGCACTTGGGCGATCGGACGATGACCTCGCCGACTTCGCCGCCGTCTCGGGCGACGACCTCGTCGGCACTCGCGAGATGGCCGTCGTCGTGCACCTTGACGACGCGGACGTCGTCGTCGATGCACGCCCGACCTGCCGTGCCCGCGTGGTCGGGCAGATCGGTGGGACGCAGGAAGGTGTTCCAGAATCCCTCGGTGCTGCCGTAACCGTTGAAGATCCGTGGGGTGAGCACCTGTTGATACCGCAGTGCCGCTTCACGTTCGAGCGGCGCGCCCATGGTCACGATGCCGTTGAGGCTGGACAGGTCCCGCGGGCGCTGTTCCTGTGCGTTGGCGAGCATCGCGAGGTTGGTGGGTGCGCCGATCAGGAAGGTGAGACGGTAACGCTGCACCCAATCGAGGGTCTGTTCCGGATCGAAGGTTCGCATCGGTACCAGCGAGGAGCCCAGGTAGAACGTCGGATTCGGCCCGGCGCAATACAATCCACCTCGGTGGAACCACGGTGTCATGTTCAGCGTGCGGTCCTCTGGGGACAGCGGGAAATGCATGATCACGTCGTGCGCGGAGAAGATCTCGATGGCGCTGTTCATCGGCACGGCCTTCGGCATGCCGGTGGTACCGGAGGTGTAGAGCCGCGACGTCTCGTCGTAGATCGAACGATCGACGAGCGGCGGGTGCGGCTCGACCTCGGTCAGCGTCGCGAACCGCAGCGACACCGGACCGTCGATGAGTTCACCCGGCCCCACCCCGATGAGCACGTCGGGGGTGTGCTCGGCCCGGGCGATGGCGTCGGCGACCACCGAGGCCAGCTCTGTCTCGTACACGAAGACCTTCGGCCTGCTGACGTCGAGGATGACCGCGGTCTCCCCGGCGGCCAGCCGGAAGTTGACCGGCGACCCGACCGCACCGGTGGCCTGGGTCGCCAGGTACAGCTGGGCGAACTCGGGACCGTTGAGGAGTTGGTAGGCCACCACGTCCCCGGGTGCGACGCCCAGATCGGTGAGCGATGTCGCGACCCGGTCGACCGTGTCGCCCAGCTGTCCGTAGGTCCACTCGGCGTCGGAGAGCGGATCGATCATCGCCACCCGGTCGGCATACCGATGGACGTTGCGGCGGAAGCCGTTCAGGTAGGTGAACTCCTGCTCGAAGAAGTTTCGATACTGATGAGCGTCGTACACGTAGGTCATGTCCACATCTCCGGTCAGCGGGGCGGCCGGTCAGCCGGCCATGGTGAGTCCGCCGCTGACGCTGATCACCTGACCGGTGATGAACGACGCCGCGGGCGAGGCGAAGAACAGAACGGGCGCGGCCACCTCGTCGGGACGGGCCAGCCGACGGAACGGGATGGCCTTGACGAGCGCTTCCTGCAGCTTCTCGGACTGGGAACGGAACAGTGGCGTGTCGGTGGGGCCGGGGCACACCGCGTTGACCGTGATCTGGTGGCGTGCCATCTCGCGGGCCAGCGACTTCGACAAAGCGATGACCCCGCCCTTGGCTCCCGCGTAGATGCTCTCGCCCGAGCTGCCGACCCGGCCCGCGTCGGAGGCGAGGTTGATGACGCGTCCGCCCTGCCAGTCGTCGGCCTTCGATGCCTCGACCATGCCGGGCAGGAACGCGCTGGCCATGTGCACCGGACCGAGGTAGTTGATCGCCACCACCTTTTCCGCGAATTCGGTTGTCGCGTTGAGGAACTGGTCGGTTCGATCCCAGCCGGCGGCGTTGACGAGGATGTCGGGTACGCCGACCTCGGAGTTGACGGCGTCGCGCAGAGCGTCGACCTTGCCCCGATCGGCGACGTCGACGCTCATCGGGACGATCTTCGGATTGCCGTCAGCGGTCTGCTTGGCGGCGTCGAGATTCAGATCCGCGGCGACGACGGTGGTGCTCTGCGCCGCGAAGGCCTCGGCGATGGCCTTGCCGATACCCGATCCTGCGCCGGTGACGACGGCGATGCTGTTGGTGCTCATGGTGGTTCCCTCTGTGGCGTGGTGGTCGGCAGACTCAGATGGCGGCGTACTTGTTGAACTCGGGGGCGCGCTTCTCGGCGAACGCATTGGCACCCTCGAGTCCCTCCTCGGTGTGGTGGGTGAACAGGTCAAGCGCGCTCATCGCCATGTTGGACAGGCCGGCCTGGTGGTCGGTGTCGGCGTTGAAGCTCTGCTTGAGGAACCGGATGGCGGTCGGGGACTTCTCTGCGATCTCGGCGGCGACCTTCTTGGCCTCGTCGAGCAGATCTGCAGCCGGTACCACCCAGTTGACCAGGCCCCACTGTTGTGCGGTCTCGGCGTCGTACTGGCGGCAGAGGTACCAGATCTCCCGCGCCCGCTTCTCGCCGACGATGCGGGCGAGGAATGCCGAGCCGAAGCCGGCATCGAAGGAGCCGACCTTGGGGCCGGACTGACCGAAGCGGGCGGTGTCGGCGGCGATGGTCAGGTCACACATGACGTGCAACACGTGGCCGCCGCCGATGGCCAGGCCGTTGACCGCGGCGATCACCGGCTTGGGGATGTCGCGGATGGTCTTGTGCAGGTTGCCGATCTCGAACATTCCGCTCTCGGAAGGGCCGTAGTCGCCGGTCTCCGCGCGCTGCTTGACGTCGCCGCCGGTGCAGAAGGCCTTCTCCCCGGCGCCGGTGAGGATGACGGCCTGCACGCTCTTGTCGGCCCAGGCGCGGCGGAACGCGTTGATCATCTCCTCGACCGTCTTGGCCCGGAAAGCGTTGTAGCGCTGCGGACGGTTCATCGTGATGATCGCGGTCGGTCCTTCGACGGTGTAGTCGATGTCCTCGTAACCCATGTGTCCATCTCCTTTGATCGATGCGGTGTGTGACCGCGCTTTCATAGTGAATGAACGTACATTCACTCGGCGTGGCGTGTCAAGGGTCACAGCGAGCCTTGTCAGCGGCTATCGGTTCCCTGCAAAGCAGTGTCTGTCGCGGTTCACTGGTCGCGACTCGTCTCGCGTCTAGGGATAACGGACTCGCAGCTGGCCCCGAGGAGGTGGCGGAACCAGGGTGTCGACCGGACGTCATGTGAATGGAGGTGGCATCGGAGCGCGGTCGACCCGTGCTGACAGGTGTGGCAGACGTACGCAGGCCAGCCCGGCGAGATGTCAGGTAGGACCCGATGGGTGCCCTTCACCCGAAAGCTCGGCGACCCCGGCGAAATCGCGAAGCGTTCGGCTGTCGGTGCTTCAGCCTGGTGACCAGCTTGGATGTTTCTTCGGCGTCAAGGGATGTCGTCAATACCCGTCCAAGGGCTGCACCTTCGTACCGAAGTGTGCCTCTCGAGCGAAACCGAGTGGGATTTGCCGAGTGCCATTCTCCTCCGCGTCACCGACGCCCATCCGCAGACTGCCGGCGCTGGCACAGCGTTCTGTCGACTGGACAGTGCTGTTGCATCGCTGTCGTGACGATGGGTGGATGAGATGCAATTCGCTTCATTGCGTCGATGCAGTGCGACGCGCGTCGTTTTCCGTTGTGTGCGCAGACCAGGCCATCCGATCCGGCGAGTGACTCGCCATGCGGCATTGGTGATCTCATATCGATGAGCGCGGCAAGCTTTTTGAGGGTTCTCAGGTCGAGGCGCTTTGAGCGTTGCCTTTGTCCACGGTAAGTGGGCTTGTCTGGCAATGGATTCAGCCACAGGTGCCGGTGCCCGAGTCGAACGCACGATGCAAATCACTCACCGGATCTATGGGACGCGGATGGTCAATTGAGCGGCTGGTGGTCGCGACTACGGGACTTGCTAACATCCCACGGGTCGGTGGGATGTCGTGAGGCGGCAATGATTCTGGGGGGTCACGTGAAATCTTTGCGAAGTTTGTTGCTGGTGCTACTGGTGGCGATTGCTTTGGTCGTCGCGCCGAGCTTGTCGGGTGCCCACGCTGGAGCCGCCCCCAACCCCTGCGCAGCGCAGGAATCCCACGTCCACGGCGTGTGGCGTCAGATCGATCAACATAACGCTCGGAGACCGTACGTCAACGTCAGAAACTCGAGTGCAGTCAACGCGTATGACGCGGAAGCGGACCAACTCGCGGCGGCACAAACTTACGCGATCAATGCAGTCGCGCAATGCTATCGAGTTAACAACATTCAGAAGCCGCGGCCCCAAGAGCGCGCGACCCAGCCGCCGGGCCAGCATTCAGAGCCTCGACACCCTCGGGTGCCAGCACCGTCACCAACGAACCCAACGCCGACGTACCCGAAGCCCGCCCGAATCACGCCGGCGGAGAATCCCGCTATCAAAGGTGACATTCTCTACAACCGAGGTACGGCTGGATCCCGAACAACCACCTTCAAAGATGGGGGCAGCACGACGTACAGTCCGCTGAATGGCCGTGCCGCGACGGGACAGAGTTCCTTCGTCACGCGCGACATGTTCAGAGGCGGCGGAAGTCGTGTCCCTCGGGGGCTGAACCCGCCCGGATGGGACCCCCGCCGCGCCTGGGGTGCGGGAGGCCGCTATTTGCCGAATCAGCTTCAGCGGCTGCACCTCAAGCCTTTCGAAGCTGGCGGTCCCGGTACAGATGCTCGCAATATTGTAACGGGAACGAAGAGCGCCAACGACGCAATGCAGCGCGTCGAGGAAAGGGTTGGGTCGGCCGCGAGACGTGGAGAAGCGGTCTGGTACAACGTGACTCCGATCTACCGGAATGGTTATAGCCGGCCGCCCACGGAGATCGTTGTCGGGGCGCTAGGAGTCCGCGGCGGAGTCGCAGAATTCCAAGTCATCCCAAATATCCCGTAGCCTGTGGCTATGTCGATCGAGACGCTCGCATCGCTGGTGACACCCCCGAAGGCTGTCCCCACCTACGATTTTGGGTACATCGAGTCTGCACTTGGATTCCTGCTGCCCGATGACTACAAGCAGCTGATGACAGTCTATGGCGGTGGCACGTTTGGCGGTTATCTGAACATCATGGAACCTACCGTCGATAGCCTTGTCGAGAGCGGGCGACACCTGCAGGCGTCCCTGACGTACCGTCGAGACTTGTTCGGCGACGCGCAATGGACATACCCTGACGGTTCATCGGCGCCGGTCATCATCGATGATGCTGACCCAGTTCCCTTCTTCGGCTGGGGTGGGGCCATGAACGATGAGTCGGGATACTGGCACATGCGTGGCGGGGATCCGAACGAATGGGCCGTGGCCGTCATTGCGGACGGTGTCAACGACTACGATCCTCGTGGTCTGGTCGCTTACCTCACCCACGTCATCAAGGGAGAGTTCCCGACCGACGTGTTTTCGGCCGAGTATCGGCTGACGGCAACTTTCAGCGCCTACTGCTAGTGTGTGCCCCCCATCTTCACATAGGCGACGGCTGCTCCGTCGGTGGGAATTCCATCTCCAAAGACCGAGGTTGGCTGGCCAAACGATGTCGCTTCATGGCACGAGAGTCGATTCTTGGCGTCGAATCCTCGGCCGGGTCGGGCAGGGTCATGCCGACCACCGATAGATCCGTGGGGAGCACCGTCAGAGCGCCAGCACCCCGACGAAAGCGATCGTGGCGACCCAGACCGTCGAGATGAGCGCGAGAACGACGGGACGGATGCCGACCTTGCGGATCGTGGCGACGTGCACGCCGGCGCCGAGAGCGAACATCGCGGCGGTCAACAGGGCGGTCTGCACGAGTTTCGCATCCGCGAGTACGAAGTCCGGGACCGCGCCCGTGGAGCGCAACGCCACGCACGCCAGAAACGCGAGCACGAACAGCGGGATGAGTGGCGGACGCGTCACGTCGGTGCGCGTGTCGGCCCGGCGTTGACGCACGCTGAGCACAGCCATCACCGGGGCGAGCATCAACACGCGGGCGAGTTTGACGACCACCGCAACCGCCAGGGCCCCGCCCCCGATCGCACCGCCCGCTGCGACCACCTGGGCGACCTCGTGGATGGAGCCACCCGCCCACAGGCCGGCTTGCGTGTCGGAAAGGCCTGTCGCCGTTGCTAACAGAGGTATCACGGGGATCATCGCGGTGCCGAAGACGACGACCAGCGCGACCGCGGTGACGACCTCTTCCTCGTCGGCATCGACGACACCGTCGACTGCGGCGACCGCGGCCGCGCCGCAGATCGAGAACCCGCAGGCGATGAGGAGGCGCTGTGTCCAGCTCAGTCCCAACCGTGCTCCCGCGTACATGGTCCCGACGATGCCGAGTCCGACGATCGCGATCACCATCACGATCACGCCCCAACCGAGGGCGAGGATGTCACCGAGCATCAGTTGTAGGCCGAGCAGGGCGATGCCGATGCGCAACAGCCGTTTGGCGGAGAACTGCACACCCGGTCGAACCCGTGCCGGAAGCGCCACCGTGTTCGCGACGACCGCGCCGGCGACGATGGCGATCAGCAACGGGCTGACGGTCGGCATGAGTCGGTTGATCCCGATGGCGACCGCGGTGCCGACCGCACACAGGGCCAGGCCGGGAAGGAGTTCGGCCGTCCCGAGGGTCGGTGTCCGATGCCTGATGCTCATGCTCACAGCCTCGCCCGGACGGGCACGTGCCGGTAGACGCCAATTCGGCATCACTCCATATCAGACTGATATGGCAAACGAGAATCTCATATGCTTTTGCCATGAGACGGAGCCGCCTCGACCTGATGACCCTGGAACTGCTGGTGGGTGTCGACGAGCACGGTGGCGTCGGTGCGGCGAGTCGCGCGGCCGGTGTCGCACAACCCAACGCCAGCCGCGCTCTGCGGCAACTCGAGCGTGACCTGGGCATCGTCTTGCTCGAACGTCGCGCCACCGGATCCACGCTGAGCGCCAACGGCACCGTCGTCGCGCACTGGGCCCGGCGCGTGCTCGCCGATGCGGATCAGTTGCTCGACGTGGCGGAGGGGCTGCGATCCGAGCGGTCCGCGCAATTGACCGTCGGGGCGAGCATCACCGTCGCCGAGCATCTGATGCCGCGATGGTTGGGCGGTTTCCGTGCCCTTCACCCGGATGTGCAGATTCAGCTGCAGGTGCACAACTCGGCGCAGGTGTTCGACCTCGTGGTCGCACAGTCCTGTGATGTCGGTTTCGTGGAGTCACCGACGATCCCGAACACGCTGCGCAGCACCACCGTGGCGCGTGATCGTCTGGTGGTCGTCGTCTCGCCGACACACCCGTGGGCCCGGCGGCGCAGGCCATTGACGGTGGCGCAGGTCGCGGCCACCCCGCTGATTCTCCGCGAACCGGGCTCGGGTACCCGAACGACGCTCGACCTGGCGCTGGCCGAGTACGAGCGGGCGGCGCCGCTGCTCGAGTTGGGAAGTGCCGCGGCGATTCGCAGCAGTGTGCTCGACGGGGTGGGGCCCGCGGTCATGAGCACCCTCGCGGTGGCCGACCAGTTACGGACCGGGGAATTGAAGATCGTCGAGGTCGACGGGTGGGATCTACCGCGGGCGTTACGGGCGGTGTGGCGTCCGCAGGACGCGGGTGACGGTCCTGCGCGGGATCTCATCCGCATGATCCGCCGCCAGCCCGGCGACTGATCTCAATCCAGGCCTTGCTGCGCGGTCCGATCACCACGCCGGACCGCAGAGCGCTGCACCAGGACGATGGTGGTGCCCAGCACGCCGACGGCGAGGCCGACCAGACAGACGGCCAGCGTGCGGTCGCCACCCCAACCGCTGATCCACACGGTGATCGTGGCGACCAACCAGGCGACCATCCCGACGACGATCACGGGTTCCGGGAGCCGCAAAGCTCGGGGGAGTTCCGGTATGTCGGATGCGTCGACCATGCTCACAGAGTAACTTTCCACTGTGCCAACCGATCCGTCGCACGAGCATACGAACCCGTCGACGGCGCCCACAGAGTCATCGACGGCGCCCGAGACCCCGCCGACAGCAACCGATAATCCGCCGACAGCAACCGACGACGCGTCGACGGCAACCGAGATGTCATCGAGGGCGCCGTCCGGGCCACTCGATCGCTTCTTCAAGATCGGGGTGCGTGGGTCGACGGTCGGGCGTGAGATCCGCGGCGGACTGGTCACCTTCTTCACGATGGCCTACATCGTGGTGCTCAACCCGATCGTGATCGGCGGCATCCCGGGCGGTGAGAAGAACGCGGACGTGCTGGGCAACGTGCTGCCGCTGGCCCAGGTCGCGGCGGTCACCGCTCTCGTCGCGGGCGTCATGTCGATCATCTTCGGTCTGGTCGCCAACTACCCGTTCGCCATCGCCACCGGTCTCGGCATCAACAGCCTGCTGGCCGTGACGATCGTCCCGGAGGTCACCTGGCCGGAGGCCATGGGGCTCGTGGTGATCGACGGCATCATCATCGTCCTACTCGCCGTCACCGGGTTCCGGACGGCGGTCTTCAACGCCGTCCCCGCCGAGCTGAAGGCCGCGATCGCGGCGGGCATCGGTGCGTTCATCGCATTCGTGGGCATGGTCGATGCCGGATTCGTCCGCCGCGTACCCGACGCTGCCGGCACCACGGTCCCGGTTCAGCTGGGTACCGACAACTCGATCGACACCATCCCGACGCTCATCTTCGTCATCGGTGTGCTGTTGATGGGTGTGCTGGTGATCCGCAAGGTGCCCGGCGGTCTGTTGATCGGCATCATCATCACCACCGTGCTGTCGATCATTCTCGAGTCGATCTGGGATCTCGGGTCGGGGGCGAGCAACCCCGACGGGTGGAGCCTGTCGGTGCCTGACCTACCCGATGCGTTCGGTGGTCTGCCCGATCTCGGCCTCGTCGGCGACGTCGATCTCTTCGGCGCGTTCAGCCGGATCGGTGTGCTGGCCGCGTCGGCGTTCGTCTTCACCCTGGTCCTGTCGAATTTCTTCGACGCGATGGGCACGATGACCGGTCTCGGCAAGGAGGGCAATCTCGTCGACGAGAAAGGCAATCTGCCCGGCATCGGACGGGCCCTCGTGGTGGAGGGCTCCGGCGCCATCGCCGGTGGTGTCGCCTCCTCGTCGTCGAACACGGTCTTCGTCGAATCGGCATCGGGTATCGCCGAAGGGGCACGGACGGGTCTGGCCAACGTGGTCACCGGCGTGTTGTTCCTGGTCGCGATGTTCCTGACCCCGCTGTACGAGATCGTTCCGCTCGAGGCGGTCGCCCCCGCGCTGGTGGTGGTCGGGGCGATGATGATCGGCCAGGTTCGGTCGATCGACTTCACGCGATTCGACTACGCGCTCCCGGCCTTCCTCACCATCGTGGCGATGCCGTTCACCTATTCGATCGCCAACGGCATCGGCGTCGGATTCATCAGCTGGGTCGTGATGGCAACGGCCGCAGGCAAAGCGCGCACCGTACATCCGCTGCTGTGGATCGTCGCGGCGGTGTTCGTCGCCTACTTTGCGCGCGGACCGATCTCGGATCTCTTCGGCTGACCGGTTCGGGACCTTGGTCCCTACTTCGGCTGATTAGCGAGATGAAATAACGTTATCGTATTGAGAAATCGAAACTCTGAATTACGCTGACAAACGTGGACTCAGCAGTCTCAGATATGGCTCTCACCGGCGAGTTGTCACTCGCCATCGTTCGACTCGCGCGCCGACTACGCGGTCGACGAACGAGCAAGGTCGTCTCGCTCACCCAACTCTCCGCGTTGTCGACCTTGCATCACGAGGGGCCCATGACACCCGGCGCTCTGGCGCTCGCCGAGCGAGTCCAGCCGCCGTCGATGACCCGGGTGATCGCATCGTTGTCGGACCTGGGCATGGTTCGCCGCGAACCCCATCCCACCGACGGACGGCAGGCGATCGTGACGTTGGCGCCGCGCGGCAGCGAGGTCATCAACGCCGAACTCGAAGCCCGCGAGGAATGGCTGAGCGCGCGACTCGAGGAACTGTCCATCGACGATCGAGACACGCTTGCGGCGGCCGTGCCGATCATCAAGAAGATCATCATCGGCGGCCCGGACGACCGCTAGAAGAACGTCCCGGCATACGGGGCGGTCACGGTTGCGAATGCGCGGTCGACCGCTTCGAGGGTGTCGGGGCCGTCGGTCCACAGGCGTCCGGCCGCGGCAAAAGTACGAGCGGGGATGGCGCCGAGGAAGATCGAACCCAACACTGAAATATCGAGTCGCACAGTAGGTTTCTGGTCGGACTGAGTCACCGTGGCGGTGCCGTCGGCGATGCGGACACCGAAGACCCCGCCGCGCCCCCGGAAGTGGTCGGTGACCTCGATGACGGCGTCGAGCGCAGCGTCGTAACGCCGCGACTGCAGCGCGCGCGGCACGTCCAGAATCCGAAGCCACATCTTGTCGGCCACCCCGGTGACCGCCATCGCACGGTGATCGGTCAGCTTCGCGGGCAGCGGATCATCGACGGGGATCGACGCGGTGACACGTGGCAGCAGATCCAGCCCCACCAGGACCCGCCACAGGTCGGTGTGTGCTTCGTCGGTGACCGCGATGACCTCTTCGACAGCGGCGTGCGACGGATCGGTCGAGGTGTCGATGCGGTAGGACGCGTACCCGTCGGCGTGCAGCAGATAGTGCAGACCGCTGCTCTGCGAGGGCCGTTGAGTCGGACGGTCGGCCAGGATGGGGTCCCACCACGTCGCCGGCCGAGCAAGCGCTCCCGGGCGAGTCCGTGCCCAACGCGCGTGCAGTTCCGGTACGCGGCGGGCGATCTCCTCGGCGGTGCCGTAGTTGACCGGTGAGGAATGATGATCGGCGCGGCGGCGCATCTTGGCGGCCGCCAGATCCAGGGCGACCTCCCGTGCGAAACAGGTGGGGCCGAAGCCGAAACGCTCGTAGATGGTCGCCTCGCTGGCCGTGAGGATCGCGAAGGTGTGACCACCGGCCTCCCAGCGGTCGAAGAGTTCGGAGATCATCGTGCGCAGGATGCCTCGACGGCGATGGGTCGCGGCAACCGAGACCCACGACAACCCCGCAGCCGGCAGCTGCTCACCCCCCGGCACGGTCATCGTCATCTGATAGAACATCGCCACGCCCACCAGCGGGTTCCCGACGATGCCGCGTGGATCGCGTACCACCACCACATCGGTGTCGGCGACCTTGGCCCGCATCTCCGACTGCTCGTCGTCGGTGAGGGGATTGGTCATCAAGAACGCGCGCGCGTCGGCGGCGAAGATCTCCGGCCAGTCCACATCGGTGGCGTGGGAAACGGTGAGCGCGGACGGCTCGGTCTGCGAATTACTCACCCGTCAACCGTTGCACAGTCCGCTCGGCAGGCTGTACCCAACCCCGAAAACTCCGGGATGATGCGCTTGGCAGACTGGCGAGGTGGCCAGCATCAGCGTCGACGTCATCGACATCCACGACCCCGACGATCCGCGGGTCGACGACTTCCGCGACCTCAACTCCGTCGACCGTCGTCCCGATCTTCCCGCACTTCCCGGTGGCCGTGTGGGCAAAGGCCTCGTGATAGCCGAAGGTGTTCTGGTGGCGCAGCGGATGATCGCGTCGCGGTTCACCCCGCACGCCTTCCTCGGTGTCGACAAGCGACTCGCCGAACTCACCGTCGACGACGACACGACGACTCCGGGTATTCGGCCCGCTCGCTCCGCTGCTGAAGATGGGCCCGCTCGCTCCGCTGCCGGCGCTGCCCCCGAGGCCGCTCCCGGCGCCCGGATCCCGTTCTATCGCGCCACCGCGGACGTGATGGCCCAGGTCGTTGGCTTCCACCTCAACCGTGGTGTGCTCGCGGCCGCACGCCGTCCCACGGCGCTCGACCTCACCGACGTCGTGGCCGGATCACGGACCATCGCCGTTCTCGAAGGCGTCAACGACCACGAGAACATCGGCAGCATCTTCCGCAACGCCGCCGGGCTGGGTGTCGATGCGGTGCTGTTCGGGGCCGGATGCGCCGATCCGCTGTACCGCCGCTGCGTCCGCGTCTCCATGGGCCATGCCCTGCTGGTGCCGTTCACCCGGTTCGAGAACTGGCCGAACGACCTCGGCGTGCTGCGCGACAACGGGTTCCGGCTCGTGTCTCTCACCCCGACCGAAGAGGCCGTCCCGCTGTCGGAGGCGGTCGAATCGGAGAAGGTCGCTTTCCTCGTCGGTGCCGAGGGGCCCGGCCTGTCCGAAACGGCCATGCGCGCCACCGATGTTCGGGCCCGCATCCCGATGAGTCGCGGCACCGATTCGCTCAACGTCGCCACGGCGGCGGCCATCGCGTTCTATGAGCGCGCCCGATCGGGCACCATGGAACGATGACGGCGGACACCGACGGACACACCACCGAACCCACACCGTGGGGGCTCGGACTGATCGTCACCACGTCTGCGGCGTTGTTCGCGACGTTCCTGCTGGTCGGGGTGTACGAGCTGATCGGTGGTGTGCTGAGTTGGCTGGGATTGATCGCGGTCCTGGTGGTCTGCGTCGGCCTGGGCTGGACCCTGTGGGACCTGCGTGAACGGCCCGTGTGGCGCTGGGTGGTCTGGGGTGCGGTGATCGGTTTGCTCGCCGGATTCGGATCGTCGGTCGCGTTGTTCGCGCTGGGGCGATGACCTCGATCGGATCGTCGGAGATCAGAATCCGAAGTAGCGCGCGACGCGGTTCTTTCGTCGCACCGGCGTGTGCCCGTTCGATTCCGCCTGCGTGACGTCGTCGGGTGCCGTGGGTCGGGCCTGGCTGAGTTCCCGGTATCGGGTCCAATCCTCCTCGCCGGGAACGTAATCCGCGGGATGGATGGCGAATGCGGTGACCGGGATGCGCGCCGGGTCGTGGTCGGTCTCGGCGAGCGGTGGAGTGAACCGGAATCCGAGCCACTCCCGATTCGACTGTTCAGCGAGTTCCTGTGGATGGAACGGCAGGGCCATCATCTCCGGGACCACACCGGGTGCGTATCGCAGTGGATGATCTCCGGCCCAGAACGGTCTCTCGAACGCAAAGGGGAGACCTGTGTCCTCGACGATCGTCACCGGGTCGGCAGCGAATGATCGTCGCAGACTGCCGTTTTCCCATTGTGCGAACACACCGAGGCCCTTGTCGGGGTCGGTGTAGAGCAGCGTGGTCGCGCGGCTACGCCGAATCGACGCGATCGTCCGGGTGAGATTGGACGGTTCCGAGGTGGCGAACAGTGAGCAGCTCAGCACGGCCAAGCCTCCGTAGCTACCCGCATACACATGGGGATCCTGCGCGCCCGCAGCCGATGCCAGGTCGGTGTCGGTGAGGGGAACCAGGACGTGGTTGCGATACAGGGGATCGGCGAGCTGTTGCGCCGAGGCGACGTCGTTGGCAGGTCCGCTGCGTAGGAGTCCGACGGGATCCTCGACATCGATGAACCAGAGTGTGACCGCGCGGGACGACACGGTCGGTCAGCTGTTGCCGTTGCTGCGGACGCCGAGCAGAACATCCTCCCACGCGGGTACGGCCGGCTTGCGCGACCGGCGGCGTTTGGGGGCCGGAGCCGAATTCTGCTCGTCGCCGGCGCTCTCGCCGGACGCGGTGGTCGCGGCGGGAGCGGATTCTTCGACGTCATCGGAGGAATCGTCGCCGTTCGCGGGGGACGACCACGTGTCATCGGGCCCGAAGTCGAGGGCCGCTGTGCCGTGTTCGTCGTAGGCAGGAGTCGTCGACTCGCTGCGGGAGCGCTGGGCATCGATCAACCGGTCGGCGTCGAGGGTGACCTCGTCGTGGTCGTCGGCGCCGTGGGTGACCTCGGCCGCAGGCTCGGCGTGGCGCTGCAGGTCGGGGGTGGCGACCGGCGTCAGCCGCCGACGCGGTGCGATCGTCTCCGGATGGGTCATCTCGTCGGCGAGATCGTCGAGCGGATCGGCGGTGCCGCCGTGGGAGCCGGGCTGGAAGCGCCAATGCGCATGGTTCTCGGTGCGACCGACCTGCCATCCGACCTGGACGATCCAGTAGCCGTCGTCGCCCTTCCAGGCGTCCCACTCGACTTCCTGCTGGTTCTGGCCGAGGGCCACCAGTGCCTGGTGGACGACCTCACCGAGTCGCGACTCCGACGGGCCGTCCTCGCGGATGGGGTGGGCCATCGAGGCCATCTCGGTTGCGCGCGTGCGCTCGAGAAGGACCGGATGGGCGAATCGTTCGATCTTGTCTTCCGGGACGCCGGCGATCGCCGCGACCTCCGAGACCGTTGCGCCTGCCCGGATGCGGGCCTGGATTTCCCGTGGACGTAGTGAGCTTTCCATTTCGATCTCGATCTGCCCCAATCGTGAGATGTCACCGCGAGCCGCGGCGCGGAGACGCTCATCGGCTGCGATCCGGTACTTCTCACCCGACTCGGAGTCCTGGCAGATGACATGGGTGCCGTCGGCTTCGACACCGACGACGCGAAGCTCACGCATCTGCTCCTCCTCCAGTGACCACGAGTGCGGGCATTGCGGTCAGGTTAGACCACAGTGCGCCGATCGGGTTGTGGGACACGCGGCAAAACCGCAGATCAGCTAGGTTGTGGCGGGTGCGACCCGAGGGTCGCCTGCGTCCGAAGTGGCGCATGTGACCACGGTACGTGATCCTATGTGGTCGCGGAGCGGGATCGCCGCTCGGAGTGCCGACCACGGTCGGGGGTCGGACGCCCAGCGCCGACCACCCGTCCGGGGTGTGATCAGAGCTTGCCGACGACGTGGTCGATGCACTGCGTCAGCTTGGTGACGTCCTCGGGCTCGATGGCCGGGAACATGCCGATGCGCAGCTGGTTGCGGCCCAGCTTGCGGTACGGCTCGGTGTCCACGACACCGTTGGCGCGCAGCGTCTTGGCAACCGCTGCGGCATCCACGTCGTCGTCGAAATCGATGGTGCCGACGACCTGGCTGCGCTGTGCCGGATCGGCGACGAACGGAGTCGCGAACTCGCTCGTCTCGGCCCAGCTGTACAGCCGGTCGCTGGAATCCTTGGTGCGCGAGACGCACCAGTCGAGACCGCCCTGGCCGAGCATCCACTGGATCTGGTTGTCCAGCAGCAACAGCGACGCGACCGCGGGGGTGTTGTAGGTCTGGTTCTTGCTGCTGTTGTCTACGGCAGTGGGCAGCGAGAGGAACTCCGGGCACCAGCGGTCGGTCTCGGCGATCTGAGCGATGCGGGCCAGTGCGCGCGGGCTCATGAGGGCGATCCAGATGCCGCCGTCGGAGGCGAAACACTTCTGCGGTGCGAAGTAGTAGACGTCGGCGTCGGCGACGTTGACCGGAAGGCCGCTGGCGCCCGACGTCGCGTCGATCGCAACGAGCGCGTCGTCGGCGCCGGTGGGGCGGGTGACCGGCACCGAGACGCCGGTCGAGGTCTCGTTCTGCGCCCAGCCGATGAGATCGATGCCGCCGAAGTCGTCGGCGGTCAGTGCGGCCGGGTCGGGTGCCGTGCCGGGGTCGGTGGAGATCACCGCGGGGGCGTCGAGGAAGGGAGCCTTCTTGGTGACGGTGGCGAACTTCGACGAGAACTCGCCGTAGGTCAGGTGCAGTGAACGCTGCTTGACCAGTCCGAAGGCAGCGGCATCCCAGAACGCGGTGGTGCCGCCGTTGGACAGAACCACCTCGTATCCGTCCGGCAGGGAGAACAAGTCGGTCAGGCCTGCGCGGATCGACCCGACGACGTTCTTCACCGGGGCCTGACGATGGCTGGTGCCGAACACCGATGCTCCGGTGTCCACGAGGGACTGCAGTTGCTCCGGTCGCACCTTGGACGGACCGCACCCGAAGCGGCCGTCCGACGGCAGGAGGTCGGCGGGAATCGTGATCGGTGCGGTGGCGGTGTCACTCATGGGTTCGATTCTAGGGCTGTGGCGGCGGACACCCTGGTCGTGGGCCCTGTTCGGTGTTCGTGACCGACATCGGTGCCGTCCCGCGACCGAGAGGGGGACGTCGCCCTCGGGTCCTGGCGGGGGAGGTTCTGCGCGGCACCCGAATCCTTGACCACGGCTGAACATGCGTTTAATGTATTGAACATGCGTTCAGCGTCAGACGATCGCACCACGCGGGCCCGCCTGCGCGACACCGCGATCGAGGTCTTTGCGCGCGATGGGTTCGCCGCCACGGTCCGAACCATCGCGGAGGCGGCCGATGTGAGTCCGGGGTTGGTGATCCACCACTTCGGCAGCAAGGAGAAGTTGCGGGCGGAATGCGACGAGCTCGTGTTGCGCCGCACCCGGGAGGCGAACCGGACGAGCCTCGAAACGCGTCCGGGGGCACAGTCTTTCGCAGGTATCGTCACCAAACTCGACAATCTCGACGACGACGGACCACGCATGGTCTATCTCATCCGCAGCCTGCAGGCCGGGGGGCCGATGGCGCGCGAACTGCTCGAGCACCTCGCCGTCGACGCCGAGGCAACCTTCCGGGCCGGCGTCGCCGACGGAACCATCCGTGCCTCGCGCGACGAGACCGCACGCGCGCGCTACATGGTCGCGCAGTCGTTGGGCGCGCTGCTCGTCGACGTGGTGATGCATCCGCCTGACGACTGGTCCGACGCGGGGGCGATCCTGCGGTCCTACACCGACCGGGTCGTGGTACCGGCGACCGAGGTCGCCGTCCACGGCGTGATGGCCGACGAAGGCCTGCTCGACGCAGTGCTGACCTATCGGGAGGAACACGATGGCACACACGGATGACCTCGTCATCGAGGCCGAAGGACTGGTGAAGACATTCGGATCCTTCCGCGCTCTCGACGGCCTCGACCTCTCGGTCGGACGCGGTGAGATCGCGGGCTTCCTCGGACCGAACGGGGCGGGTAAGTCGACGACGATCCGCATCCTGTTGGGCATGTATCGCCGCGAAGGAGGGCATGCCGCGGTCTTCGGGGCGGACCCGGCGGTCGATGCGGTCGCCATCCACCGGCGACTGGCCTACGTGCCCGGGGATGTGAACCTGTGGCCGCAGTTGTCCGGGGGCGAGTGCATCGATCTGCTGCTCTCGCTACGCGGGGTGCGTCGCGAGTCCGCCACGCGCAAGGCCGAACTCATCGAGCGTTTCGATCTCGATCCCACCAAGAAAGCGGCGACCTATTCGAAAGGCAACCGGCAGAAGGTCGCCTTGGTCGCCGCGCTCGCCGCCGACTGCGAACTGCTGATCCTCGACGAGCCGACGTCGGGACTCGATCCGTTGATGACACGACAGTTCACCGAGTGCGTGCGTGAGGTGGCGGCCACCGGATCCGCGGTGCTGATGTCGAGCCACATTCTCGCCGAGGTCGAGGAACTCTGCGAGTCGGTCACCATCATCCGCGCCGGCAAGACGGTGCAGTCGGGCCCACTCGCCGAACTCCGTCACCTGCGTCGCTCGCGCGTGACCGCCACCATCGCCGGTGGCGGAGCCGACCTCGGGACCGTCGACGGGGTTCACGACTTCGACTCCACCGGCGACAGCGTGACGTTCACCGTCGACGACGCCGGGCTCGCCGGGGTGACGCGAGCACTGGCCGGCCACGATGTCCAGGCGTTGGCGGTCGAGCCGCCCAGCCTCGAGGAACTGTTCCTGCACGCCTACGGTGACGAGGAAGCGAGTGTCGCGCCATGACCGCCACACTCACCGCAGCACCGACGACGCGCACCACCGACCAGTTCGCGCAGACCTGGCGCCTGGTCGGGCTGATGGCACGACGGGAACGGATCATCGGGCTCGTCACCCTGGTGCTGTTCATCGCCATCAACGCCGCCACGGCTGCGCAGATCGCCGCGAGCTACTCGACTCCTGCCCAGCGGCAACTTCTCTTGAACGGCCCGGGATCGAATGCGGCGTTCCGCTTCCTGCTCGGTCCGTTGCAGAACCTGGAATCGACAGCCGCACTGACGGTCTGGCGAGCCGGGCTGTTCATGGTCGCCGCGCTCGGCGTGTGCGCGGTACTCATGGTCGTTCGGCATACCCGCGCCGAAGAGGAACTGGGTCGGTACGAACTGGTGCGCTCCTGCGCCACCGGACCGCTTGCGTCACTGGCCGCCGCCGCGATCGTCGCCAGCGGATTCTGTGTCGTCGTCGCACTGGGCATGTCGCTCATGCTGTTTCCCCTCGGAGGCACCGCATCCGGGGTGTTCTCGGTGTTCGCGCAGTACGCGACGACCGGACTGGCCGCCGTCGGTGCCGCATTGGTCACCGCTCAGGTCGCCAAGACCTCGCACATCGCCAACCTGACCGCAAGCGCCGTGGTCCTGATCGGCTACCTGTTGCGCGGGGTCGCCGACTCGATCGACGGATGGTCGTGGCTGCGCTGGGTGAGTCCGATGGGATGGGCCGAGGCGATCGACCCCTTCGGTGCCGACAATCTGTGGCCGGCTGTGGCGTCGTTGGCGGTGTTCGCCTGCGGCGCGGTCACCGCAGGTGTGGTGGTGATGCATCGCGACCTCGGGGCCGGACTGATCGAACCGAGGCCCGGGCCGTCGTCGAGCGCTCGCCTGGGATCCGTTGGCGCGGTGGCCTGGCGGACCACGAGGTCGCTGCTGGCGTCGTGGGTGGTCGGCATCGGGGTCTACGCGTTGATCGTGGGTTTCATGCAGCCGTCGGTGAACGAACTCGCCGAGGGCAACGAGCAGGTCACCAAGGTGCTGCAACAATCCGGGCTGGGTGGCGACCTGAGCCTGCTGTTCGTGATCACGATGGTCGCGTTCCTCGCGGTCGCGGCCAGCGCGTGGCCGGTCAATCTCGCGGAGCGGTTACGCACCGAGGAGGCCGGTGGTCGCACGGAGACGCTGCTGGGAACACCGTTGTCGCGCAGTCGGTTCTATCTCGTCCACGTGGTCCTCGCGTGGCTCGGGGTGGCGCTGGCGATGATGGTTGCGGCAACCGCATTGACCGTGGGAGACGGGATCGCCGGTGGCGGATGGTCCGAATCGGCGCGTCACAGCTTCGCCGCCGCGGGCGCGCAGATCCCGGCGGCCCTCGTCGTCGGGTCGATCGGGCTGGCGCTGTACGGGGTGCGGCCGGCGCTCGCTCATGTGGGATGGCTGATCGTGATCGCCGCACTGCTGCTGGGTCCGCTCGCCGGCATGTTCGGGCTGCCTCAGTGGGTCCACGATCTCTCGCCGTTCACGCACAGCCCGCAGGTGCCGGTGGCGTCCATGCAGTGGACTCCGATCGTCGTGATGGTTGCCGTCGCAGCGGTGTTCGTCGGAATCGGCTGGGCCGCGTTCCGTCGTCGCGACATCACCTGACCCACAGCACCCGTCCGCCGACAGCAACCCGTTTCCCGCTGACAGCAACCGGTTTCGCGTCGACAGCAACCGGTTTCCTGCCGAGAGCAACCCGAATCTCGCTGACAGCAACCGGTATGTCGCCGAGAGCAACCCGAATCTCGCCGACAGCAACCGGTATGTCGCCGAGAGCAACCCGAATCTCGCCGACAGCAACCCGAATCTCGCCGATGGCAACCCGTTTCCTGCCGACAGCAACCGGCACGTCGCCGACAGCAACCGGCCAATCGCTGACAGCAGCCCGTAGCCCGTCGAGACGATCTCGTGGGAGTGACCGGATGGTCAGAGGCCAGGGGCTGCCTTGACGTCACCCCAACCGTCGACGTCCTCGGGTCGACGCGGACCCGGGCCCGTGTAGATGGCAGCGGGGCGAACGAGTTTGCCGAGTCGCTTCTGTTCCAGAATGTGCGCACACCAGCCTGCGGTCCGACCGCAGGTGAACATCGCAGGCATCATGTGCGTCGGAACCTCGGCATAGTCGAGGATCACGGCCGCCCAGAATTCCACGTTGGTCTCGATGGCCCGGTCGGGGCGTCGTTCACGCAACTCGGTCAGAGCGGCCTGCTCGAGTGCGGCGGCCACCTCGAAACGGGGCACACCCAGTTCCTGCGCGGTCCTGCGCAGAACGCGGGCCCGCGGGTCCTCGGCGCGATACACCCGATGCCCGAAGCCCATCAACTTCTCTTTACGGTCCAGCACACCTCTGACGAGTCCGCGTGCGTCGCCGGTACGTTCGACCTCCTCGATCATCGGCAGCACGCGGGCGGGTGCGCCACCATGCAACGGTCCCGACATCGCGCCGATGGCCCCCGACAACGACGCGGCCACATCGGCACCGGTCGACGCGATCACCCGTGCGGTGAAGGTGGAGGCGTTCATGCCGTGCTCGGCGGCGCTCACCCAGTAGGCGTCGATGGCCTTGATGTGGTTCGGATCGGGGTCGCCCTTCCAGCGGGTCATGAAACGGGCGGTCACGGTGTCGCACTCGTCGATGATGTTCTGCGGGACGGCGGGCTGGTGGATACCGCGTGCCGACTGTGCGACGTACGACAGCGCCATCACCGACGCGCGGGCGAGATTGGCGCGGGCGGTGGCGTCGTCGATGTCGAGCAGCGGCTGGTAGCCCCAGATCGGTGCGAGCATGGCCAGCCCGGCCTGCACGTCGACGCGGACGTCGCCTGTGTGGATCGGCAGCGGGAAGGGTTCGGCCGGAGGGAGTCCGTCACCGAATCGTCCGTCCACGAGCAGCGCCCACACATCGGCGAAGGTGACGTTGTTCTCCACCAGGTCCTCGATGTCGACCCCGCGGTAGCGCAGGTTGCCGCCGTCCTTGTCCGGCTCGGCGATCTCCGTGGTGAAGGCGACAACACCTTCGAGGCCGGGGACGAAATCATCGGGAACTGAGTTGGACATCGAGACCACCTAACGTCGACACTGCGTCGTGTTGGATCACAAACCGGACCTCTAAGGACCTTAAAACACGAGCCTGAGGCCTCATCCCGGAGAGTAACAAGGCTGTGCGGAGTAGCCTCAGGAAAGTGGCCGAACCGATAGATCTGCCGAACATGCGTGTCGGCTACGGCGGAGGAATCCCACCCAATTACGGGGAGGGGGATCGCGCCGCCGGTGCCGACGGTGTCCGGGAGAATCTCGACCCCACCTGGCTGCGCGGCGATCCTCCGTGGCTGGAGTTGTTCGACGTGTGGATGACCGAGGCGGTCGATGCACGCATCCCGGAACCGAATGCGATGGTCCTCGGTACCGTCGACGCCGACGGGCGACCCGCCACACGCACGGTGCTGTGCAAGGGAGCCGAGGCGTCGGGTGTCGTGTTCTACACCGGGTACGAATCCGACAAAGGGCACGATCTGGCCGCCAATCCCTTTGCTGCCCTCACCTTCCCGTGGATCGCGCTCGAACGGCAGGTGCATTTCCGCGGTCCGATCGTGCACGTCACGATGGAGGAGACCCAGGAGTACTGGAACATGCGTCCGCGCGGATCCCAACTGTCGGCGTACGCGTCCGCGCAATCCGATCCGATCGGCAGTCGCGCCGAACTCGAGGCCAAGGCCGCCGAGGTCGCGGCGAGGTTCGGTGGTTTCGACGACGGGGACGAGGTGCCGGTCCCGTCGACGTGGGGCGGCTATCGGTTGGTGCCCGAGGTGGTGGAGTTCTGGCAGGGGAGGGCGAATCGTCTGCACAATCGCGTGCGTGCGACCAAGTTCTCCGACGGCTGGCGACTGGAGCGCTTGCAGCCGTAGGGGAGTGGGCCGGGAGCGATGACGGTGGACCGACGTCCGAATCGTATGGGGCAGAGGTGAGTTCGCCGCCGTCGACTCGTGCAACGATCTACCTCTTCGACGTGATCGGCACCCTCGGTCGTGCCGGTCAGGCCAGCGGTACTGGGTGCGACCCCATCGGACCTCAGCCCGTGCCAACCGCGGACCTTCCACGCAAACGCGAACGTAGCAACGTCCGCGGCCACGTGGAGGTTCCGCGGTTGCCATGACGGGAGCGATCGAGCGTCACCTTTACACTCTCTGGGTGCCTCGCCTCCTCGCCGATACCGCGCCGTTGCGCAACATACCGTTCCGGCGGCTGTGGTTGGCGAACATCGTCACCGTCATCGGGGCACAGCTCACGGTGGTCGCGGTGCCCGCACAGATCTACGAGATCACCGGCAGCTCCGCGTATGTGGGGCTGACGGGTGTGTTCGGTCTGGTGCCGCTGGTCGTGTTCGGTCTGTGGGGCGGTGCGATGGCCGACGTCATCGACCGCCGCACTCTGCTGATCATCACCTCGATCGGGCTCATCGTCTGCAGCGCCCTGTTCTGGATCCAGTCGGCATCGGGTGTCCGAAATGTCTGGATCATCCTGTCGCTCTTCGCTCTTCAGCAGGGCTTCTTCGCGGTCAATCAGCCGACACGCAGCGCGATCCTGCCGCGTCTGCTGCCGGATCGTCAGTTGCCGGCAGCGCTGTCGTTGAACATGACCGTCATGCAGGCCGGTGCCATCGCGGGTCCGCTGATCGGCGGCGCCCTGATTCCGGTGCTCGGCTATTCGCTGCTCTACTTCCTGGACACCGTGTTCCTGGTGCCGACGTTGATCGCGGTCGTCATGCTGCCCGCAATGCGGCCCGACACCGACGGCGAACGCAGGGTCGCAGGATTGCGATCGGTCATCGACGGATTGAAATACCTGGCCGGCCACAAGATCTTGATGGCATCGTTTCTCGTCGACCTCATCGCGATGATCTTCGGGATGCCCCGAGCGCTCTTTCCCCAGATGGCCCACGAGAACTTCGGTGGCCCGCCCAGCGGCGGCATCGCGTTCGCCCTGCTGTTCATCGCGATCTCGGCGGGCGCGGTCGTCGGTGGTGTGTTCTCCGGCTGGGTCAGTCATGTGCAACGTCAAGGTCTGGCGGTCATCGTCTGCGTCATCGTGTGGGGTGTGGCGATAGCCGGTGTCGGTGTTGCCGTGGGGATGGCCGGCGGCACCGCACTGCCCATGCTGCCGATCGCACTGGTCCTGCTGATGATCGGCGGCGCGGCGGACATGGCCTCGGCAGCGTTTCGTCAGTCGATTCTCCTCGCGGCGGCCACCGACGACGTGCGAGGTCGTCTGCAGGGCGTGTTCACCGTGGTTGTCGCCGGAGGCCCCCGCATCGCCGACGTGGTGCACGGCGCCGCTGCCGCATCGATCGGTGTCGCGGTCACGACGACGGCGGGCGGTATCGGCGTGGTGATCTTCACCGTCATTGCGGCGCTGGCAATTCCGGCATTCGTCGCTTATCGGGTCGGCCAGCACGCCTGAGGCGCGCGATCGGCCCGCTTCGCCGCTGATCAGCGAGGTCGGCCATTCGGTGCGACGATGGACGCCATGAGTGCGCCGGCCGACGAACACACAGGCACGTTTGCCGTGCCGGTCATCGACATCACCCCGTACACCCGCAACGGGACGGCCGCCGAACGCGCGGTGGTGGCCACCATGATCGACGACGCCGCAGGCACGGTCGGTTTCATGCAGATCGTCGGGCACCAGATCCCGTCCGCGGTCATCGACGAGTTCACCGCCGTCCTGGACGACTTCTTCGCGCTCAGCCTCGATCAGAAGAAGTCGTATCGCACGCCTCCGCAGATCAACAGAGGCTATGCTCCGCCCAAGTCGGAGTCGCTGTCGTTGAGCCTGGGCGTCGAGTCGGCGACGCGGATGAACGACTTCTTCGAGGCGTTCAACATCGGTGCCGAGGCCGCCGACTATCCGGGAGTGGATCTACCGGACGACCACTATGCGGCCAACACATGGCCCGCGGTCGACCACTTCCAAGCGGCGGTCTCCGCCTACTTCGCCGAGGCGCGACGGGTCGCACACACTCTGACCCGGATCTTCGCCGACGCCCTCGACCTTCCGCCCGACTTCTTCGACGGCTACACCGACCACTCGCTCGACGTGCTGCGGATGAACAACTACGCGTTGCCGCCCGGGGAGATCGAACTCGACGGTGAGCTGACCGGCATGGGTGAGCACACCGACTACGGCATCGTGACGGTGCTGTGGGCCGACCAGGTGCGCGGCCTGCAGGTGCTCGATCACCACGGCACGTGGCATGACGTGACACCCGAAGACGGTGCGCTGCTGATCAACCTCGGGGATCTGATGGCCCGCTGGACCAACGAGCGCTGGATGTCGACGCTGCACCGGGTCAAACCACCGGTTGTCGACGGTACCGTCGAGCGCCGACGATCAGCGGCCTTCTTCCACGACGGCAACATCGACGCCACCATCGCGACACTGCCGTCGTGCGTGGGAGCAGGAAGCCGGTACTCGCCGATCACAGTCGGCGAACACATCGGTGCCAAACTCGCGGGTTCACGTGCAGGACAGTCGAATCCGTACGCTCGACGCGAACGTGACCGCGTTCGTCAGGCGATGCGGCGAGGTATCGGGCAGCAGTAGCGTCCGGGTCGCCTCAGTCGGAGACGAGGCCCGGGTAGGTGGCCCTCCGGGCGGCGTGCACCGGGCAGTAGTGCATCGGGTTGTCGCGCTCGGCCCCCGAGGGCATGTTGCGCTCGGGCGTTTCCACCAACGGTGCGTCTGCGGTGACGCGGCCGTTGACTCGATCCCACGCATCGCGCGGACGTGGATGGCGCAGAAAACGTTTCGGCAACAGGCGATGCATCACCAGATTGACGCCGCGGCCGAGGAGCCGGAACAACCGCTCATCGCGCTCAGACCACGGCAGGCTCAGGATCTCCCGGACCGACTCGTCGTAGAAGCCGGTGGTCAGCCACGTGAAGAATCGTTGATTGTTCTCGGCCATGAACCGGAACCAGAACCATTCCGGGATGAAGGAGAGGAACGGTGGCGGCGGCAGCTTGCTGATGTCGAGGACCGTGCGTACCGCGGGATGGTCACGAAGAACGTTGTGACACATGTAATCCCAGTACTCGAGGAAGTCCTCGTAGGTGTCGGGGACCGGGCGCATGGACACGCCGTACTGCGCGTACCAATTCTTGGATTCGGAGAACAGTTGACGCTTCTGGGCTTCGGACAGCCACGGTCCGAAGCGCTCGCAGAGGCGCACGTTGCCGTACCAGAACGTGGCGTGCGCCCAATAGAAGACGTCGGGATCGAGTGCGTGGTACCGCGACCCGTCCTCCATGCGTCCCTTGATGTCGCGGTGGTAGTCGCGGACCTCGTGCCCGGTCGCGGCTCCGGGTTTGACGCTGTCGAACACCACACCGCTGATCGGGTAGAGCGAGCGCATCAGGCGTTGCCAGCGCTCGCCGAAGAAGTCCGAGTGCTCCCACACGGCGGCGCCGAGTTTGGGATGCATGTTCTGCATCGACCCGGCCCACAGTCCCTGGAACATGCCGGTCCAGGTGCCCCAGATCTGCCAGGTCAGCGAGTCCGGGCCCAGTGGCGGATAGTCCTCGGGACGCCGGGACGGCGACTCGGCGGGCTCGTCGGTGGACACGTCCGCAGAATTCGCCAGCACCTCGGTCATGAGACGAAAGTCTAAGTTCGTCTCAGTGGGCTGTCAAAGGTTTCCGTCGCGGCGGTCGCGATCCACCGGCGGGTCATCGCAGGCGGAAGCGGATTCGTTGCCCGGCGACGAACTGGGCCGCACGGTCGATGGCGGCCGGTGTCAGGACAGCGACGACGGGATATCCGCCGGTCACCGGGTGGTCGGCGAGAAAGATGACCGGGCGACCACTCGGCGGCACCTGCACCGCACCGTGCGGGATGCCCTCCGACGCGAGTTCCGCGTTCTCCGGTCCGTGGACCACGAGCGGGGCGGCATCGCCGTCGGGACGATCGAGGCGGACACCGACGCGATTGCTCTGGGCGCTCACCTCCCAGATCCCCGCCCCGAGGTTGTCTGGTGACAACACGTGGTCTCGGCGCGGGCCGGCCGCGGCGTCGAGGATGACGACCTCCTGCGCGGCGAAGCCGACAGGTGCGGTCGAGGCCGCAGGCCACTCACCCTCCTCATGGCCGACAGGGAGGGTGACGCCGGCTCGCAGAGGGTCCGGTCCGAGGTCGGACAGGGTGTCCGTGGACCGCGACCCCAGCGTCGGCGGAACGTCGAGGCCGCCACGCACCGCAACGTAGTTCCGGCAGCCGACCGACGGGACGTCGACGGAGATCTCGGCGCCGTCGGGAACGGTCAGGGCGGCGTGAGCGCCCGCAGGCGCCCCCTCGACCAGGACCTCTGTCGGCGCCCCGGTGACAGCGACGACCAGCGTTCCGTGCGCGCGAATCCGCAAGCGGCCCAACGTCGTCTCGATCACCGCCGCCGACTCGGGGTTCCCGACGAGCCGGTTCGCGAGTGTCAACGACCCCCGATCGGCGCCACCGGATCGGGGGACACCCAGGTGTGCGTAACCCGGACGGCCGAGATCCTGGACGGTTGCCAGGGGGCCCGGATCCATCACGGTGATCGCCTTCACGACGGCACCGCATCGGTCGTCACGACGAATCGGACCAGCGCCCCTGGTTCGAGAACGGCCGGGGGAGTGGCACTGTCGTCCCACATCTGCATCGTGGTGTGCCCCAGGAGGTGCCATCCGCCGGGACTCTCGCGCGGATAGACCGCGCTGTATCCCGCGGCGATCGCCACCGAACCGTCGGGGACACGGTGCCGGGATTCGTGGCGTCTCCCGATGTCCTGGAACGGGTGATCCGGGGCCTTGTGCGGTACGAGGTACCCGAAGCCGGGTGCGAAACCCATGAACTGCACACGCCACACGGTCTCGGAGTGGATGCGGATCACCTCGTCGGCGGCGACGCCGAGTTGCGTGGCCACGTCGGCGAGGTCCGGACCGTCGTAGACGACCGGGATCTCGACCGCCGTCCCGGTACCGGCGTGCGCCGACATCTCGTGCGCCGTTCGAAGCGTGCGATGCACGCCGAGTACGTCGATGCCGCTCCCGGACTCGGCCTGCACCAAAACGGTGTGTTCGCTGGGGATCACATCGGTGACGGAGGGAAGTGCCCCGGACTGCACGGCATGGCGCAGAGCCGCGGTTGCCTCGTCGACGGCACTGCCCGGCGACGGCTCCGTCGCGAAATCGAGCAACACCGCATCGGGACCGGCGGGCAACTCTCGCATGTGCACAACCTACGTGTGGACGGCCCGTCGGGTGGCAGGATGTTCGGCACAGGAGGTGACGATGCGCGAGATCGTGGTCTGTGGTGAGGCACTCGTCGACGTCGTGCAGACAACGTCGACGCGACCGGCCACGGGGCGACTGGCGCCGCTGCAACCGGCGCTGGGTGGAGGTCCGTTCAACGTCGCGGTCACGCTCGGGCGACTGGGCAGTGCGGTGTCGATGTGCACGGCCGTCTCCACCGACGACTACGGCGACGCGATCGTGACCGCACTGCAATACAGCGGTGTCGGGACCACGCTGATCCAGCGACGTGACGAACCGACCTCGCTGGCGCTCGCCACCGTCGGCGACGATTCGGCCGCACACTATTCGTTCTATGTCGAGGGCACAGCCGACCGGCTGGTCGCCGATCCGGGTTCGTTCCCCTCGACGGTGGCCGCGGTCTGCTTCGGCACCTTGTCGATGGTGTTGGAACCCGGCGCGACTGCGTATGAGCGGATTCTGCGGCGTAGTCATCAGGAGGGGCGTCTGGTGGTGGTCGATCCGAACATCCGTGCCGCGGTGATCGCCGATCATGACGCGTACCGGCGGCGTCTCGCCTCCTGGATGAGTGCCGTCGACGTCGTCAAACTCTCCGACGAAGATGCGGTCTGGTTGGCGGCCGGTCCTGCCGGGACGACGCCCGCGGACTGGTTGGCGGCTGGTGTCTCCGCGGTCATCACAACAGCCGGACCGCAGGGCATCACGGTCACCACCCGGAGTGGATCCGTCACGGTTCCCGCAACAAAAGCCCAGGTGGTGGACACTATCGGGGCTGGTGACAGCGTCATGGGGGGTGTCATACATCACCTCGACCGGATCGGCGCACTTTCGCCGTCCGCGGCCGCCGAAATGAGCCTGGAAGACTGGAGTGCGACTGCGGAATACGCAGGTCAAGTAGCTGCCATCACGGTGTCTCGGCAAGGGGCGGACCCTCCGTGGGCGAGCGAGCTGGCAAGCGACTAGGTTGATAACCAACAGAGTCCTCACCCGGATCTGCATTGAACAAACTCTCACCTGAGTAAAGGGGTTCGTGTGTCCGCTGAAACAGTCCCAGCTGACCAAACGTCCGATACCGCCTCAGCGACGTTCGTCTACCCCGGTGGTCAGCTGGAGCTCCCCATCCTGAAGGCCACCGAGGGAGCTGACTCCGTCGGCCTGGGGAAGTTCCTGGCCGAGACCGGGCTGACGACCTTCGACGGTGGATTCGTGAACACGGCGTCGACGAAGTCGGCCATCACCTACATCGACGGCGACGCCGGCATCCTGCGCTATCGCGGCATCCCGATCGAGCAGTTGGCCGAGAAGTCGACGTTCATCGAGGTCAGCTATCTCCTGATCTACGGAGAGCTCCCCACCCCGGCGCAGCTCGAGGACTTCACCGACAAGATCCGTCGGCACACCTTGCTGCACGAGGACCTCAAGCGCTTCTTCGACGGCTTCCCGCGCAACGCACACCCGATGCCGGTGCTCTCGTCCGCGGTCAACGCGCTGTCGGCCTACTACCAGGACTCGCTGGACCCGAAGGATCCCGAGCAGGTCGAACTGTCCACCATCCGACTGCTCGCCAAGCTGCCGACGATCGCGGCCTACGCCTACAAGAAGTCGGCGGGTCAGCCGTTCCTCTACCCGGACAACTCGCTCAGCCTCGTCGAGAACTTCCTGAGGATGACCTTCGGCTTCCCGGCGGAGCCCTACGAGGTCAACCCAGAGGTCGCCAAGGCGCTCGACATGCTGTTCATCCTGCATGCCGACCACGAGCAGAACTGCTCCACCTCCACGGTGCGCCTGGTGGGGTCGTCGCAGGCCAACCTGTTCACCTCGGTCTCCGGTGGCATCAACGCCCTGTGGGGACCGCTGCACGGTGGCGCCAACCAGGCGGTTCTCGAGATGCTCGAGGACATCAAGAACTCCGGCGGCGACACCAAGGCCTTCATGAACAAGGTCAAGAACAAAGAAGACGGTGTGAAGCTCATGGGCTTCGGTCACCGCGTCTACAAGAACTACGATCCGCGCGCGGCGATCGTCAAGAAGACCGCCGACACGATCTTGGATTCGCTTGGCGTGCACGATGATCTGCTCGACATCGCCAAGGGCCTGGAAGAGGTCGCGCTCAGCGACGACTACTTCATCGAGCGCAAGCTGTACCCGAACGTCGACTTCTACACCGGCGTGATCTACCGGGCGATGGGCTTCCCGACCCGCATGTTCACGGTTCTGTTCGCCCTCGGCCGGCTGCCCGGCTGGATTGCGCACTGGCGTGAGATGCACGACGACCCGAGTGGCAAGATCGGCCGCCCGCGTCAGCTCTACACCGGCTACACCGAACGTGATTACGTGGCCATGGGACAGCGCTGACGCCCTGCCCTGACCACCTCGTCCCGACACGACTCAAAGGAGAGTCCCGTTGACCAGCGCTGAGAAGCCCGAAGTCGAATTCCCGGAAGGTCCCGCTCCCACCGAGCTGGAGATCAAGGACATCATCGTCGGTGACGGTGACGAGGCCCAGCGCGGTGGCGTCGTGGACGTGCACTACGTCGGCGTCGAGTACGAGACCGGCGAGGAGTTCGACTCGTCCTGGGACCGCGGCCAGTCGGCGAACTTCCCGCTCGAGCGTCTGATCCCGGGCTGGCAGGAGGGTATCCCCGGCATGAAGGTCGGCGGACGCCGTCAGCTCACCGTGCCGCCGGAGCTCGCCTACGGACCCGCCGGTGCCGGTCATCGACTGTCGGGCAAGACCCTCGTGTTCGTCATCGACCTGCTGGGCGTCGGGTAGCCGACGACAGCGAGTGGCACGATGCCACACCGCCCCAGCACTCTGCTGTGGCTTCGACGCGATCTGCGTCTGAGCGATCTGCCGCCTGCTGCCGCCGCACAGGAGGCGGGCGGCGACATCCTTGTCTGCTTCGTCGTGGACCCGCGACTCGAGAAGTCGTCGGGTCCACGACGTTTGGCTTTTCTGTACGACTCGTTGCGAGATCTGGACGAGCAGTTGTCCGGTCGGCTGCTGGTCGTCCGCGGTGATCCCGCGGCGGAGATACCGCGACTCGCGTCTGCGATCGACGCGACCTCGGTACACGTGTCCGCCGACCACTCGCCCTACGGTCGCCGACGTGATGCAGCCGTAGAAACCGCCCTAGGTGACATCGCGTTGCGCGCCAAGGGATCTCCCTATCTCGTGTCACCCGGACGGATCCTCAAGGGCGACGGCGAGCCCTACCGGGTGTTCACTCCCTTCCACCGACAGTGGCGGGCCGCTCTTGATCGAAGGTCGACTGGAAGACAGGCGAGTGATCGACAGGCGAGGTCGCCGTTGAGATCGCGCGACGTGGTGAACCCAGGTGACCTGCGACGGTCCGGGCGGATTCGGATACCGCCTGCTCCCTGCGCACTGCCCATCGAGGCAGGCGAGAGGGCAGCGCGACGGCGCTGGTCGGAGTTCGTCGCGGACGGACTGGACCACTACGACGTCGACCGAGATCGGCCCGACCGTGACGCGAGCAGCCGGATGTCGGCATACCTCAAGTTCGGTAACATCCATCCACGCGCGATGCTCGCCGACCTCGGACGCTCGGCGGGCGCCCAGGCCTATCTGCGGGAGCTGGCATTCCGCGACTTCTATGCCGACGTCCTCTTCCATTGGCCGCAAAGCCGGTGGCGCAACTGGAATTCTGGTTTCGACGACATCGCCTTGGACACCGACGACGCAGCGCGGGAGCGGTTCGACGCATGGAAAGAAGGTCGCACGGGATTCCCGTTCGTCGATGCTGGCATGCGGGAGCTCGCCGAGACCGGATTCATGCACAACCGGCTTCGCATGGTCGTGTCGTCGTTCCTGGTCAAGGATCTACACCTGCCGTGGTGGTGGGGAGCCCGATGGTTCCTCGAGCAACTCGTCGACGGTGACATCGCGTCCAATCAGCACGGCTGGCAGTGGGCGGCGGGTACGGGAACCGATGCGGCACCGTACTTTCGGGTGTTCAACCCCGAGACGCAGGCCAAGAAGTTCGACCCGGACGGAGCCTATGTCCGCCGATGGGTGCCCGAGTACGGCTCCGATCGGTATCCGTCGCCCATCGTCGACCATCAGACCGAACGCGTCGAAGCGCTGCGTCGGTTCCGTTCGCTCTGAGACCGCAGGTTCGTTTGGCGTAGAGCATGTCTCGAGCGAAATCGGCGTGCCGCGTGGCGTTCAGCGTGCGAGAGTCAGTGCCTCCGTCCACTTCACGCGAGTGCCGGTGTGCAGGATCGACCGCTGGTAGATGCGCGCGGCGAGCCATGTCGCGACGGCGCACGCCAGGATCATCAGGGCGAAGGTCACGACCACCTGGAGGGCAGAGGTGTCCCCGGTCGCGATCCGGATGGGCATGAGTGCTGCGCTGAACGGTGGAATCCACGTCAGTGCCTCTATGAACGTGGAATCGAGAGCCTGGATGCCGAACACTCCCGAGTACATGACGCCCATGGCGAGGATGGTCAGCGGAGCCGAACTCGCGCCGAGTTCCTCTTGTCGCGATACCAGCGCTCCGGTGGCCGCATACAGGGTTGCGAAGAACAAGAACCCCAGCAGGAACCAGGCGATCACTGCGGCGAACATGCCGACCGCGGCGCCCGGAACGGTCAGGAGTCCCGTGATCTGGCCCGCTATCAGCGCAGTCGCACCGAGTACCAGCACCTGCCCCAGCGCGATCGCTCCGATGCCGATGATCTTGCCCCACAACAGATGCAGAGGTTTGATCGTGGCCAGCAACAGCTCGACCACCCGGGACGTCTTCTCCTCGACGACGCCGGCAGCGACCATCGATCCGCCCATCATGATCGCGGTGATCAGCAAGATCGTCCCCACGAGGGCGATCACGATCCGTTGCCCCTCATCGGGTTTGTCCGGAGTCGTCTGTTCGAGAGCCAGAGTGGCGCGCGGCAGGGTTGCGGTGTCGACACCGCGTTCGGCCAGAGCACGGTCGAGCCCGGTTTGGTCGACCGACGATCGCAGGACCCCGTCGAGGGTCGGGTCCAGCCCGCTCTCCGATATGGCTGTGTACTGGTTGGCCGACGGCCCGGGTACGAGTGCCGCATCGAGGTCTCCGTCGGCGACGCGGCTGCGGGCGTCGGCAGTGGTGGCGACGGGCACGACATCGACGTCGGTGCCGGTGGCGGTGCCGAAGTTCTCGATGGTGTGGGACAGCGATGATTCGGCGCCCACCACACCGATCCGTTTGGTGTCGTCTCCTCCGGTCAGGGCGGAGATCACGATCGCGCCGATCACGATGACGGCCATCAGCAGTCCGGTGCTGATCAGGAACGACCTGGTCTTGGCGCGGGTCACGATCTCACGTTCGGCGACCAGCCAGATCGAATGAGCTGCGCGGGTTTCGGTGGGCTGCGCGGTGTCGGTCATGCCGAGACCACCTCTCGGAACAGTTCGGTCAGGGACGGGGTGGAGGTCGCGAACCGATGCACCGGACCGGCGCGGAGTGCGGCGGCGAGGATTGCCTGATCGTCGGCCTGTGCGTCGATCCGCAGTGCGGTCCGGCCGATCGACGGGTCGTAGTCGGCAGACAGCACACCGGACAGGCCGTCGGCCCAGGGCTCGGCGGTCGACGGTCCGTCGATCTCGAGTGTGATGCCCTCGCGGGCGCGGAGATCGTCGACGCGGCCCTGGGCCCGCATCCGACCCCGGACGACGATCCCGACACGATCGCAGAGTCGCTGTACCAGCTCGAGCTGGTGCGACGAGAAGATCACCGGGATGCCCTCGGCGGCCTTCTCTTTCAGGACGTCACTCATCACGTCCACCGCAACCGGGTCGAGACCGGAGAACGGTTCGTCGAGCACGAGGACCGCGGGATCGTGGATGAGGGCAGCGGCGAGCTGCACGCGTTGCTGGTTGCCGAGGCTCAGGTCGGCGACGTCGTCGTCGACGCGGCTCTCCACGCCGAGACGAGACGTCCACCGCTGCATGCTCTCCTGCGCTGCGGCGGCGGACATGCCGTGCAGTCGGGCCAAGAAGATCAGCTGGTCGCCGACCTTCATCTTGGGATACAGCCCGCGTTCTTCTGGCATGTACCCGATTCGACGGCGCATGTGCAGGTCGATGGGGCGATCACCGAGGCACACCCGGCCGGAGTCGGCGCCGAGGACGCCGAGGATGATGCGCATCGTCGTCGACTTCCCGGCACCGTTACTGCCGACGAACCCGAAGATCTCGCCCGGGGTGACGTGAAAGGTCATGTCCTGCAGAGCCACCAGATCGCCATATCGTTTGTGCAGGCCGTCGATGACGAGCGGGTCGTTCATCACTCACTCCGTTCGTTGTGGTCGGTGACGTAGTCTTCCGGATCGGGGTCGGACATCCACCACGTGACCAGCATCGTCGGCACCTGGGCGGCGAAGACCATGAGGACGATCATGACGATGGCGGTTCCGTAGACGGCGCTGCCACTGACCTGATCGCGCATGCTCAGGACGATCAGGATGGCGTACGGGATGAACATCAGCGTGTAACACACGAAAAAACCGATCGAGCGTGCCGAATTGCGTTGCGCCAGTTGGATCTCGTCCAGGGCGGCCGGTGGGGTGTCGGCGATCGATCCCGTGACGATGCGCAGCAGGTACATGCAGACGCCGGTTGCTATGACGGAGGCGAAGAACAGTACGAAGAACCAGTTCGTGAAGAACGACATCACCGCGCCGATCAGGCCGATCGTCAGTGCGACGAGCTGTGCCACCACCAGCGTTCGATAGCCGCGGCGATTGCGCCAACCGGGCAACCGGCCGGCGTTCTTGGCGTTGAACTTCAGATGCTGTTCTGCGCGGTACTCGTCCACACGGCGCCAGAGCGACGGCGTCGCCTCTGGCGGGATCGCCGAGTTGGGGTCGCTCATCGTGCACCTCCGGGGTCTGATCGGTGGATCGTCGATTGGTCGTCCGGGGAAGGCCGCCCGTACAACTCGGCCGACATGGCGCCGAACTCGGTGCGGCTGAAGACCGCCTCCACGGGAAGGTCGAACACGGCACAGATCCGGAACGCCAGGTCGAGGCTCGGGTAGTTGTCGCCGCGCTCCAGCGCGCCGACGGATTGGACGTTGATCCCGACCGACTCGGCCAGCTGGGCCCGGGTCATTCTCCGCTCGGCGCGCAGGACGCCGATGCGGTTGTAGATCGGGAGCTTCTCGCCCCGTCGAACTGGACTCACCTAATCAAGTGTTGGGAAAACACAACAGTTTGTCAACCCGCCCCTACGTGACAGCAACCGATATCTCGCCGACAGCAACCGGATTTTCGCCGACAGCAACCACGCGGCCCCATCCCTCGCCTTACGATCGGCGATCCTCCGTTGCCGTCGCGAAGATCTCGGTTGCCGTCGCGAAGATATCGGTTGCTGTCGGCGGGGATGCGGTTGCTGTCGCGTGGGCGGCGTGCGGTCAGCGAGTGGGGTGGGTGGGTGCCGAAGGGGCGGGACGGGCCAGGATGTCGGCGACGTTGCGGGCGGCTTCGCGGCCCGCGCGATTGGCGCCGATCGTCGAGGCCGACGGTCCGTACCCGAGGAGTTGCACGCGTGGTTCGGCCGCCACCGTCGTGGTCAAACGGCCGGTCATCGTGATCCCGCCGCCGGGGCCTCGAAGATGCAGTGGGGCAAGGTGATCCAGCGCGCTTCGGAAGCCGGTGTTCCAGAAGATCACGTCGACGTCGAGGTGGTCGATTCCCTCGCTGCCCGCGACCGCACAATCCCAACAGACGCCGGTTTCGGTGATCCTGGTGAACATGGGGCGCCAGGAGAGGATGCCGTCGTCGAGGGCTGCGCGGATCGTTGGGGTGAGGGCGAGACCGGTCACCGACACCACCGAGGTCGGGGGCAGGCCGGCACGTACGCGTTCTTCGACGCGCGCGACCGCGGCGCGTCCTTTCCTCGGGTCGAAGGGCGTCGGGTCGAAGACGGGTTCGGTGCGCGAACACCAGAAGGTCTCGACGTCGGGCGCTCGCCGGGCGATCTCGATGAGCAGTTGGACGGCCGAGATTCCCGCGCCGACCACCAGGACCCGCTTCCCGGCGAACTCCTCCGGACCGGAGTAGTCGTGTGTGTGCAACTGTCGTCCGCGGAAGTCGCCGATCCCGGGGATGTGGGGGACGAACGGGCGTTCCCATGTCCCGGTGGCGTTGATGACTGTGAAGGTGTCGATCGTGCGGCCGTCGCCGAGTGTGGCGACGAAACCATCGTCGGCATATTCCACCGTGCGGACCGACACCGGCCGGTGGACACGAAGGTCGTACCGGTCCTCGTACGCGCCGAAATACTCGGGCACCACGGTGGACGCGGGAAAGACGCCGACCTCGCCGTCGAGTGCATCGGCGAGGCCGAATCCGGGCAGGTCGTGAATGCGGTTGGTGCCGTCGAGGGTCAGTGTCGGCCACCGGAACTGCCACGCTCCGCCGGGCCCGGGCGCGTGATCGAGCAGCTGATACCGATCGCCGAGCCCAAAACGCTGCAGGAAGTACGCCGCCGACAGCCCTGCCTGACCGCCGCCGATCACCAGCACATCGCACGCCGGGTCGACGTCGGGAGGCGAAAGGTGGGCCGTCACAACGGTCAGTCTGTCATCGCCGGAGGCCGTCGGGGGAGTGGGTAGGCTTCGCCCCATGATCCAGACGACTGCCACCGGAGCCGTGACCACCATCGAGCTCGATCGCCCGGACAAGCGCAACGCACTCGACGACGACATGGTGTCGGGGCTGTCGAAGGCCTTCACCGCGGCCGTCGACGCAGGTGCCCGCGCGATCGTGTTGACCGGCCGCGGGCCGGTGTTCTGTGCCGGTGCCGACCTGTCCGGACCCGTCTACGACAGGAGTTTCCTCGACACGCTGGTGGCCACTCTGCAGCAGATCGAGTCGACCCCGGTGCCCGTTATCGCGGCGCTGAACGGCTCGGCCCTGGGTGCGGGCCTGCAGCTGGCGATGGCGGCCGATCTGCGGGTCATGGCCCCGGACGCGCTGGCGGGGATCCCGGCGGCGAAGATCGGTGTGGCCGTGGACGAGTGGACGATCCGACGATTGGTCTCGCTGGTGGGGTCCGGGCAGGCGCGCGGCATGCTGATCGGCTGTGACCCGTTGACCGCCGACCGTGCGCACGCGCTGGGCTTCGCCAACCGCATCGGCGATCTCGCCGATGCGCAGCACTGGGCAGCGGCGATCGCCGATCTTGCGCCGCTCACGCTGGCCCACTACAAGCTGGTGCTCAACGGCGACGGTGCCCGTGACGAGCCGGCGCCCGACCATCTCGCCGCGATGATGCGGGCCTGGGAGAGCGACGATCTCGCCGAGGGCCGTGCAGCGCGTGTCGAGAAGCGCACGCCGAAGTTCGTCGGCCGGTAGAAAAACGGACAAAAGCGGCGCGATGGCGACCATCGCGCCGCAGTTTTCCTGACAGAAACATTTCGATCAACTGACCGAAACGGTTCCTTCCTAGCGTCGCCCGCAGGCGACATCCGCCTGAACGCTGAGCGTGCTGCCATGTCTCGCTAGGAGAAGAATGTCGAAAGAATCCGTCCAGGGTGAACTCGAGGAGTTCACCACCGAGATCGGTGAGATCGAGAACGCCGAACACAGCATCATCGCAACCGGCGCGGCTGCAGCCGCCGCCCGTGAATCGCTCGAGGACTACACCCTGCGGTTCGCGCCCCGTAGCTACCGCAAGTGGGGACCGGGCGTCGTCGCGATCTCCGCGCTCGGCGGGATCGCCTACCTCGCCGACTTCGCCATCGGCGCCAACATCGGCATCGCGAACGGCACGGGAAATGCCTTGCTGGGCATCGGGTTCTTCGCGATCGTCATCATTCTCACCGGCTATCCGCTGGCGTACTATGCCGCGCGCTACAACATCGACCTCGACCTCATCACGCGCGGAAGCGGTTTCGGCTACTACGGCTCGGTGCTCACCAACGTGATCTTCGCGTCGTTCACCTTCATCTTCTTCGCCCTCGAAGGCTCGATCATGGCGCAGGGACTCGAACTGGGGCTAGGTATCCCGTTGTGGATCGGCTACCTGGTGTCGTCGGTGTTGATCATCCCGTTGGTCATCTACGGCATGAACACCCTTGCCAAACTTCAGGTCTGGACGACTCCGCTGTGGTTGATCATGATGGTGCTGCCCTTCGCGTACCTCGTGTTCAGCCATCCGTCGGCGATCGGGGACTTCTTCGCCTTCGGTGGCGTCGACACGGCCACCGGCGAACCGCTGCACAAGGGAGTGAGCTTTGCCGGGACGATGCTCGCCGCAGGTGTCTGCCTGTCGCTGATCGCCCAGATCGCCGAGCAGATCGACTATCTGCGATTCATGCCGCCGCGCACACCGGAGAACTCCCGGAAGTGGTGGACCGCCATGCTGACCGCGGGGCCGGGCTGGGTCATCTTCGGTGCCATCAAGCAGATCGTCGGCCTGTTCCTCGCGGTGTATCTCATCGGACTCACCATGGAGAACGCAGGCATCGCGAATCAGCCGGTGCACCAGTTCGTCGAGATCTACGAGGACTTCCTGCCGCACTGGCTGGCCCTGACCCTCGCCGTCATCCTCGTGGTGATCAGCCAGATCAAGATCAACGTCACCAACGCGTATTCGGGGTCGCTGGCCTGGACCAACAGCTTCACCCGTGTCACCAAGACCTACCCAGGACGTCTGGTGTTCCTGGTGTTCAACGTCGTGATCGCCATCGTGTTGATGGAGGCCGACATGTTCAGCTTCCTCAACAACCTCCTCAACTTCTACGCGAACTGCGGTATCGCATGGATCGTCGCGGTCGCGTCCGACATCGCGATCAACAAGTATCTGCTGGGTATCTCGCCGAAGCAGCCGGAGTTCCGTCGCGGCATGCTGTATGCGGTCAATCCGGTCGGCTTCGTGTCGGTGATCGTGGCGGCCGGGGCGTCGATCCTGGTGTACTTCCACGTCTTCGGTGACGGTATTCAGCCCTATTCGCCTCTGGTGGCATTGGGTCTGGCGCTGATCCTGCCGCCGATCATCGCCGTCGCGACGAAGGGCAAGTACTACCTGCGTCGCACCGACGACGGCATCGACATCCCGATGTACGACGAACACGGCAACCCCACGGATGTCCGACTCACCTGCTGCGTCACCGGAATCGACTTCGAGCGGCCGGACATGATCGCTTCCGCGGTGCCCGCGCCGGATGGGAGCAAGCAATACATCAGCTCGCTCGCCCTGTCGTGTGACAAGACCGGCGAACACGTGCTGCCCGAACAGAAGTAATTCCGAACAGAAGTCGTTCTGCCGCAACCGGGTTCACCACTGGACCCGGTTGCGGTCAGTCCTCGGCGATATAGGTCATCAGCGCGTTGACGACGGCCTCGATGATCTTCTCGATCACCAGATCGTCAGCGGTGCTGAGATACGTGAGGGTGATCGTGTTGGTCGCCGCGATGATGATCGGGCTGAGGTCGGAGACGGGCTCCTTCCACCGCACACCGGCGCGCTCGGCGGCGGCCTCGAGGCCGATCCCGGCCACCTCGTAGAGCCGTTCGTACATCTGCTTGCCGACCTTCTGCAGCTCGGCGTGATTGTGGGCGTAGATGCCGAGTGAGATGGTCGCCTGCATCCGGCCCGGATCGGCCTTCAGGAGTGTGTAGAAGCCCGCCAGATGCGCATGGGCGTTCTGGCGCATCGCCGCGGTGCCGCCGCCCTCGACATGTCCCGCCATCGGCAGGATCGCCTCGAGCATCCGGTGGATGTCGCTGGGTACCGCGGTCTCCATGACCGCACACAACAGAGCGGTGCGACTGTCGAACGCGTAATGGAAGCTGGCCAACGGCATGTTCGCGTGTGCGCAGATTCGTCGCGTCGTCGCGCCCTCGACCCCGTGGTCGGCGATCACGCGGTATGCGGCCTCGATCAGCGCCGCGCGACGCTGTTCCACTGACATTCGTGCCACCGTGGCCCCACCCCCATGCGCACATGTGATCTGCACATGTGTGGTGAATCTTGCTCGCAGCACTGTATCAGTGCATATCGGGCCTGATGGGTGAGATCGTAGCTCTCGCCGTGCTCGACGGCTGCGCCGAGAGCGAACGCTCCCGACACGTGGCGAACCGGTCCGTTCGATCCCACGATGGTCATTAGTCTGGCAACCGTGACCTCGACGATCGGTAGGGCGGCAGGCCCCTGGGCCCGTGCCGCGACGTCCTTGACCGCCGCAGGCCTGTCGACGGTCGACACGGTGACAGCCGGGTTGGCGCGTGGCGGGTTGCCTTCGGCGCGCGCTCTGGGGGCTCGCAAGGACGAGATCGCCCGACGCACCTCCGGGTCGCCGCACCTGCGCGACGGCGTCTTCCACAACCATCAACCGATCGAGCCGGCCGTCGACGCCGATCTCGGCGTGCTCACCGACATGATTCGCCACCCCGGTCGTCCACACCACGCGATCCCGGTGTTGACCCCGCAGCTCGACGACGAACGCGCCGATCTGAGTGCAACCTGGCTGGGGCACGCCTCGGTGCTCGTGGACCTCGACGGCGTGCGGATCCTGACCGATCCGGTGTTCAGCCGACGTTGCTCGCCGTCGCAACGTGTGGGTCCTGCTCGGATGCATCGTCCACCCCTCGCGGTCGGTGCCCTGCCGTCGATCGATGTGGTGCTCATCAGCCACGATCACTACGACCATCTCGACATGGCCACGGTGGTCGAGCTTGCGCGTCGCCAGCCGGCAGCCCGATTCATCACGTCGTTGGGGGTCAGCGCCCACCTCGTCGCGTGGGGGATCGACCCGAACCGGATCCAGGAGGCCGACTGGTGGGGGACGTGCGCGGTGACCGTCGGCAGCACCGACCTCACCTTCACCTGTTGTCCGGCGCGTCATTTCTCCGGTCGCGCTCTCGTTCGTAACACCACCCAGTGGGCCAGCTGGTCGGTTCACGGGCCCGAGCATCGGCTGTTCTTCTCCGGCGACACCGGGTTCTGCGAACAGTTCGACGAGGTCGGGGCTCGCCTGGGACCGTTCGATCTGACCCTGATCGCCGTCGGCGCCTACGACCCGGTCTGGCCCGATGTCCACGTCAATCCGGAAGAGGCGGTGCGCGTGCATCGGATGCTGACCCGCGACCGCGGCCGGGATGCGGTCATGATCCCCATCCACTGGGGCACGTTCAACCTGGCCCGTCATCCGTGGGCCGAGCCCATCACCCGGTTGCTGCCGAGTGCCGCGGCCGAATCCGCCACCGTCGTGGTCCCGCCGCCGGGCGGCACCATCGATCTGCGGACGCGAACCGGGACCGGGACGCACAACCCGGCGTGGTGGGAGGCATCGGCGTGACCCAGACGTCGACGGACACCGCGGGCAATCCCGGCCTCACCGCCACCGAGGTCGCCCAGCGGGTGGCGGCGGGCCAGGTCAACGACCTGCCCGCACGCTCGGGACGAACAGTCCGGGACATCGTGCGCGCCAACGTGTTCACCCGGATCAACGCCATCCTGGGTGTGCTGTTCGTGATCGTCGCCTCCACCGGTTCGCTGATCAACGGCTTGTTCGGCCTGCTCATCATCGCCAACAGCGGGATCGGCATCATCCAGGAGATCCGCGCGAAGCAGACCCTGGACCGCCTCGCGATCGTCGGGCAGACCACCCCGATGGTGCGCCGCGACGGACAGGTGGTGGCGCTGGCGCCGGATCAGATCGTGCTCGACGACATCATCGAGATCGGCGCCGGCGACCAGGTGGTGGTCGACGGGGAGACGGTGGAATCCGTCGCTCTCGACGTCGACGAGTCGCTGCTCACCGGTGAGGCCGATCCGGTCGACAAGTCGCCCGGCGACAAGATCTTGTCCGGCAGCTTCGTGGTCGCCGGCTCGGGTGCCTACCGCGCGACCAAGGTGGGTGCCGACGCATACGCCGCCCAGCTGGCCGCCGAGGCGTCGAAGTTCACCCTGGTCGCCTCCGAACTGCGCTCCGGCATCGATCAGATCCTGCGGGTGATCACCTGGCTGCTCGTCCCCGCAGGCATCCTGACCATCGTCAACCAGTTGTTCATCAGCCGTAGCGGCCTCAAGTCGTCATTGCTCGGCATGGTCGCCGCGCTGGTGCCGATGGTCCCCGAGGGTCTGGTCCTGATGACCTCGATCGCCTTCGCGGTCGGTGTGGTCCGGCTCGGTCAACGCAAGTGTCTGGTCAACGAGCTGCCCGCGATCGAGGGGCTGGCCCGGGTCAACGTCGTCTGTGCAGACAAGACGGGCACCCTCACCGAGAACGGGATGCGACTGTCCGAACTGCGGCCGGTCGGCACCGCGGACGCGGAGCCGCCTGCTGCCGACGATGTGGCCGGTGGGTCGGAGAGGGCGACCCGCGCTGGTCGAGCTGTCGACGAGCGCAGCGAAGGGTCGGTTCGTGGTGTTGGTCGTGTAGGTGATGAGCGGGGCGCGGGGTCGGGTCGTGGTGCTGGTCGAGTTGTCGACGAGCGGGGCGCGGGGTCGGTTCGTGGTGCTGGTCGAGTTGTCGACGAGCGTGGTGAGGGAGCGGTTCCTGTTGCTGGTCGAGTAGTCGACGAGCGTGGTGAGGGAGCGGTTCCTGTTGCTGGTCGAGTAGTCGACGAGCGTGGTGAGGGAGCGGTTCCTGTTGCTGGTCGAGTAGTCGACGAGCGTGGTGAGGGAGCGGTTCCTGTTGCTGGTCGAGTAGTCGACGAGCGTGGTGAGGGAGCGGTTCCTGTTGCTGGTCGAGTAGTCGACGAGCGTGGTGAGGGAGCGGTTCCTGTTGCTGGTCGAGTAGTCGACGAGCGCAGCGAGGAGACGTATCGAGACCCAGGTGACCTGTCACGGGTCCTGGCGGCGTTGGCCGCACACGATCCGCGACCGAACGCGAGCATGCAGGCACTGGCCGAGGCCTACCCCGATCCGCCGGCGTGGTCGGTGTCGGCGGTGGAACCTTTCACCTCTGCGAAGAAGTGGAGCGGGATGTCGTTCCGCGACGACGTCACCGGTCTCGACCGTGGCAACTGGATCATCGGCGCTCCCGACGTGCTGCTCGACCCGGCCGGCGAGACCGCCTCCCTGGCAGGGGAACTGGGTTCGACGGGGCTGCGTATCCTGTTGCTGGCCCGCACCGACGTCCCCGTGGACACCGAGCCTGCGGCGGGTGCGATCGCTCCCGGGCAGGTGGTGCCGGTGGCGCTCGTCGTCCTCGAACAGCGGGTACGGCCGGACGCTCGCGACACGCTGGACTATTTTGCGAGCCAGCACGTCTCGGTCAAGGTCATCTCCGGCGACAACGCGCGGTCGGTCGGGGCGGTCGCCGCGTCGCTGGGCCTCGGATCGCCGGACACATCGGTCGACGCCCGCGAATTGCCCACCGACGAGACGGAACTCGCCGAGGTGGTCGACCAGGGTGTCACGTTCGGGCGGGTTCGGCCCGATCAGAAGCGTGCGATGGTCCATGCCCTGCAATCGAGTGGCAACACCGTCGCGATGACCGGCGACGGCGTGAACGACGTCCTCGCCCTCAAGGATGCGGATATCGGCGTGGCGATGGGATTGGGCAGTTCGGCGGCGCGATCGGTCGCGCAGATCGTGCTGTTGGACAACAAGTTCGCCACCTTGCCCTACGTCGTCGGCGAAGGCAGGCGCGTCATCGGCAATATCGAGCGCGTCTCCAATCTGTTCCTCACCAAGACCGTGTACGCGGTGTTGCTCGCCTTGGTCGTCGGCGTTGCGGGGATCTGCGGCAAGCTGTTCGGCTTCGACTCGCTGAGCTATCCGTTCCAGCCGATCCACGTGACGATCTCGGCCTGGTTCACCATCGGGATCCCGGCATTCGTCCTGTCTCTGGCGCCGAACAACGAGCGTGCCCGCCCGGGCTTCGTCCGGCGTGTGTTGTCGGAGGCGGTGCCCAACGGGCTGATCGTCGGCGTGGCCACCTTCGTCACCTATGTCATCGTCAATCCGGGCGGGGAAGGGGTGAGCATCGGATCGAGCGATTCGGTCGATCTGACCCCACATCAGACCCAGGCGGCGACGGCCACGCTGATCACGCTGATCGCCGTCGCGCTGTACGTGCTCGCGGTGGTGGCCCGGCCGTACACGTGGTGGAAGGTGCTTCTGATCGCGGTGTCCGTGCTCGCCTATGTGGTGATCTTCACCTGGTCGTGGACGCAGGATCTGTTCAAACTCGATTCGTCGAATCTGCAGATGATCTCGGTCGCCTTGATCTCGGCGGCGGTCGGCATCGTCGCGGTCGAGATCGCTTCGCGGGTCATCCCGCGGGTCATCGCCGCACGGACCGACGACTCGGAGCCGTCCGATTCGAGCCTGACGTCTGAGGCGGGCACCGCCTAGACTTTCGGGCATGGATCTCAAAGGATTGGTGGACAAGGCCAAGGCCGCGCTGAAGGGCAACCCGAGCCTCATCGAGAAGGGCGGCGACGCAGTCGACAAGGCGACCGGAGGCAAGTACTCCAGCCATGTGGGCAAGGCTCAGGACGCGGTCAGGAAGGCGGTCGGCGCCGAGGACGGTCAGGCCCCCGGACAGGCGGAGCAGACTCCCGAGCAGCCGAAGCAGACACCGCCGGGGCAGCCGAAACAGGATCCGCCGCAGCAGCCGCAGTAGCGGTGGCCTCGGCCCGGGCGTGTCGTCGGTAGGCGGACACGGTCGGGTCGTCGGTGACCCAGAACCGCCAGGGCACGTCGGCGGCCAGGCGGACCCCCACACGCGGTCCACTGCTGATCGCGTGTGGTCTCGTGCCCGCCGATCGGGAGAGGGTCACGGGCAGTCCGTCGTGCAGATCGGTGTCCAGATCGTCGATCGTGATCCCGAGAGCCCGGGTCAGGTTGCCGGGCCCCCGCGCAAGTGCCACATCGTCTTTCGCGGTCGGACGACGATGCCGCGCGACCTCGATGCCGTCGACGATCTCGCCGGCACGCAGTAGTACCGCCGAACCCTGTTCGGCGGGTCCGGTGACCACGTTCGCGCAGAAATGACCGTGAATCCGATAGACGTACAGTCGGCCCGGCGGGCCGTACATGATCTCCGAACGTGGGGTGCGACGGTAGGCGTGTGAGGCCGGATCGTGGCGGCCACCGTAGGCCTCGACCTCGGTGATCCGCAGGCTGACACCGTGCCCGACCAGCACTGTTCCGAGTAGGGCGCGGGCATGCTGGGCGACCGCGCTAGTCTCACTGACCATGGCCAAGACGAGCGACTCCATTGATGTGGATCTGTCTGTCGAAGATACCTGGGCGGCGGCGTCGGACCTGACGCGCTACGACGAGTGGCTCGTGCTGCACGACGGCTGGCGGTCGGCGGTGCCGAGTGCGGCCGAACTCGGTGAGGGGGTCGCGCTGGCCTCGGTCGTCAAGATCAAGGGGACGCGTATCCGGTTCGACTGGACGATCGAGCAGTATCGGCAGTTCGAGCAGGTCAAGCTGAAGGGCAGCGGCAAGGGCGGGGTGAAGGCCAAGCTCGATCTGGGCATTACGCCCACCGATGCAGGTTCCACTGTCACGTTCACGGTCGACCTCGGTGGTTTACCCTTGATCGGGCCGGCCGGCAAGGCGGCCGCGATGGCAGTATCCGGAGATCTGCGGAAGTCGCTCGCGACATTCCGCGAAGTCTTCGGCTGAAGAAAATAATGCAGGGGGGAAGCAATGGGGCGGCACAGCTCCGGCGCTGATCGTTCAGGTGCGCAGCGACCGGGCCAAGGGCCCGGGACCGGACCGACGGCAGCACAACGCGGACAGGCATCGTCGAGGACGGGGCCGATCGACCAGCCCGCGAGTGGTCCGGTCGCGACGCAGGCGCGCAACACCGACGACGGGTTCGGCTTCGAACACCGGCGGGCGTCGTCGGGTCGTCGGGCCACCTGGTTGTGGGGCCTCGCCGCCCTGATCGTCGTGGTCGCGCTGGTCACCGGTGTCGTGCTGTGGCGGACCGGTGCGGTCGGCTGCTCGTCACGGACCTCGGTGGCCGTCGCCTCCGACCCGTCGATGACCGGGGCGCTGCGCGACCTCGCGCAGAAGACCTCGGACGACTCCTGCTTCGACTTCGACGTGAACGGGGTCGCGGGCGCCGACGTGCCGGGACAGCTGACGCGCGGTGAGGCGGCACCGGATCTCTGGGTCGCCGATTCGCAGATCCAGGCCCGTCGCGTCACCACCCAGGTTCGACGGGACCTCAACCTGGTCTCGCCGTCGATCGCGTCGTCGCCGACCGTCGTGGCGGGAAAGTCCGTCCCCGAGTTGGGCAGCTGGGTCGACGTGATGAAGCTGCAGGATTTACGTACCGGCAGCCCGATCGACACCAGCACCGGTGACGCACCCATCGTCGGTGCTCTGGCCGACGTCAACAGCGGGGACCTCACCGAGAAGCAGTTCACCGAGGCGATGACGGTCCTCGCCGTCCAGCAGAACAATGCGCGTCTGGCCAATGACAACGAGGGAGTCCGACTCAATCTCGCCAACACCGCCGACGTACCGGTGGTGACCACCGAGCAGCAGTACCTCCTGTTCTCCCGGACCCATCCGGGAACCGAGCTCAAGGCGTCGGTGCCCGACGACGGCACCGTGATGCTCGACTACCCGATCGTCAACACCGCGTCGGCTGCCAAACGCGACAGCGCGGCGGAGGCAGGAAAGGCTCTCGTCGAACATCTGTCGTCCGACGAAGGGCGCGCTGCGCTGAATGAGGCGGGATACCGCGCCCCGGACGGGGCGCCGCTGCCCAATGGCGACGGTGTCGGCAAGGTGGAGCCGCTCGGGCTCAAGGACCCGTCACAGGTCGACCGCGCGATCCGCCAGTGGCAGGTGCTCGGTGTGCCGATCCGGACTCTCGTCGTGCAGGACACCTCCGGCTCGATGGCCGCTGCCGCCGGCGACACGACTCGCGCCGGATTGCTGATCCAGGCGTCGATGACCGGACTCGGCCTGTTCCCGAACAACACCATGATCGGCGGTTGGGCGTTCGGTATCGACAAGGCGGGTGTCGGTCAGGACTGGAAGTGGATGTCGCCGATCAAACGGCTCGACGCCCCGGCGTCGGGTGACGACACCCACCGCGAGGAACTGGCCCGCGCGGTCCGTTCCGGCCTGTCGCCGTCGCAGCTCGGTGGTGGCACCGGTCTCTACGACACCACCCTCGCGGCGTTCAAAGAGGTGCAGAACAGCTACGACCCGAACTATTCGAACTCGGTCATCATCATGACCGACGGGCAGAACGAGGACGCGAACAGCATCACCCTCGACCAGCTCCTCGCCGATCTGAAGGATCTCGAGGATCCGGCCCGTCCGGTGCTGGTGCTCACCATCGGCATCTCCGACGACGCGGACACCGAGGCGCTCAAGGAGATCGCCGACACCACCGGTGGCACCACCTACGTCGCGAAGACACCGGCGGACATCCGGACGGTGTTCGTCGACGCCATCCAGGCCCGTGTCGCGGCCGCCGGGCGCTGAGTCGCAGCACGGGTCAGCCTTCGGCTGCGGCCACCCGCCGCAACACCGTGAGCACCTGTTCGATCATCGGTGACGGTTCGGTGGCCAGCCGTGCAACGGCGAGTTCGACCTCCGGGTCGTCGGGGAGCAGCGGCCGATAGGTGACACCGGCGACGCCGAGTGCTGCGGTCGGTTCGGGCACGATCGCCACCCCCAATCCCGCGGCGACCAGGGTGACCAGCGTCGAGGTCTCCTCGACCTCGTGCCGGATCTGCGGTACGAAACCCGCTGTCGCACAGATCGCGGCGACGACGCCGCTCATCACCGAGCGTCCGTGGCCCGCATGCGCGATGAACTCCGCGTCGCGCAGATCGTCGATATGCACGGCGGTGCCCGCGGCATGTGGGTCCGCATCGGGCAGTGCGACGAACAGCCGGTCGCGGCGCACGGTCTCCACGACGATGTCGGAGCCGCCGACGGGCGGTCGGAGCAATGCGAGATCGATCTGGCCGGAGACGAGTGCCGAGATCTGGGCGGGAGCGAGCATCTCGCCGCGAACACTCACGTCCAGACCGGGTAGCTCGGTGCGCAGCGCACGCACCAGCCGGGGGAGCAGTGAGTACGTCGCCGACCCCACACATCCGATCGACAGTGCGCCCTGACGTCCCTCGGCGATGCGCTGCGCCTGTGCGCCGGCCACCTCGACGGCATCGAGGATCGCCCCGACCCGCTCGAGATATGCGGCGCCTGCCGGGGTCAGCTCCACCCGGCGCGTGGACCGGGTGAACAGCGTGACCCCCAGCTCGTCCTCGAGTTGGCGGATCTGCTGCGACAGTGGGGGCTGGGCGATGTGCAGCCGCTCGGCGGCGCGGCCGAAATGCAGTTCTTCGGCGACCGCACGGAAATATCGCAAGTGACGAAGTTCCACGATTAAGACTCTAGACGTCTTACTGAGCCGCATATGGATACTTCTCAATATCGTCGGCCGTTCCTATCGTGGAGTCATGAGCACTGGAGCCGACGTCGTCATCTGTTCACCATTGCGAACTCCGGTAGGGCGCATGGGCGGGGCTCTGGCCTCCCTCAAGGTCACCGACCTCGCCACCGGACTGCTGCGCGAACTCGTCGCTCGAACAGGTCTCGGCGAGGGTGACATCGACGACGTCATCCTCGGGCAGGGCTACGCCAACGGCGAATCACCCGCGATCGGTCGGATGGCCGCGCTCGACGCCGGACTCGGTGTCGGGGTGCCCGGCACTCAAGTGGATCGTCGATGTGGTTCGGGACTGCAGGCGGTACTCAACGGTGCCGCGCAGGTCGCCTCCGGAGGAGCGCGTCTCGTCGTCGCGGGCGGTGCGGAGTCGATGTCGAACGTCGAGCACTACGCACTCGGACTGCGCACCGGTGTCCGACAGGGCGGTGTGGAACTCATGGATCGCCTCGACCGTGGCCGTCTCACCGCCGGTGGTGACTCACACCCGGTGCCGGGCGGAATGATCGAGACCGCGGAGAACCTGCGTGAGAAGTACGGGATCAGTCGCGCCGCGCAGGACGAATTGTCGGTGCGGTCGCATCAGCGCGCCGTGGCCGCACACGAGGCGGGCAAGTTCGCCGACGAACTCGTGCCCGTCACGGTGCCCGGCCGACGCGGCAAACCCGACGTGCAGGTCGACCGCGACGAACACCCCCGAGCCGACATCTCGGCGGAATCACTTGCCGCGCTGCGACCGATCCGGCGCAAGATCGATCCCGAGGCCACCGTCACCGCAGGCAACGCATCCGGTCAGAACGACGGTGCGGCCATGTGCATCGTGACCACGCGGTCGGAAGCGGAACGCCGCGGACTGGACCCGTTGTTGGCGCTCACATCGTGGGCCGTCACCGGCGTCGAGCCCGAGATCATGGGCATCGGGCCGGTCAGTGCGACCGCTGCAGCACTCGATCGGGCCGGGTTGACCCTCGACGAGATCGACCTCATCGAATTGAACGAGGCATTCGCCGCGCAAGCACTCGCGGTACTGGCCGAATGGAAGATCGACGCCACCGACGAACGGCTGAACCCCAACGGTTCCGGCATCTCGCTGGGCCATCCGATCGGCGCGACCGGCGCCCGCATCCTCGCGACCGCCGCGTACGAAGCGCGTCGTCGAGACGCGCGGTACGTCGTGGAGACGATGTGCATCGGCGGGGGACAAGGGCTGGCAGCGGTTTTCGAGGGCGTCAAGTGAGCGCCGTCGAGGTCGAGGCGGTCGTCAGCGGTCGTCCCGACGGTCCCGCAGTGGTCCTGTCGAACTCGCTCGGCTCGACCTACCAGATGTGGGACGCCCAACTCGCCGCGCTCGAGACCGGCTTTCGCGTGGTCCGGTACAACACCCGCGGACACGGCGGATCCCCGGTTCCCCAGGGGCCGTACACGATAGACGACCTCGCCGACGACGTCATCGCGTTGCTCGATCGCCTCGACATCCCGCGCGCACATGTCGTCGGGCTCTCGCTCGGCGGGGCCACCGCACTGCGTTTGGCCGTGCGCAACCCCGATCGCGTGGCCAACCTCGGATTGCTGTGCACAGCAGCGTTTTTCCCGCCGCCTTCGGCGTGGACCGATCGCGCGGCTACGGTGCGCGCCGACGGTACCGGAGCGGTCGCCGAGGCCGTCGTGCAGCGTTGGTTCACCTCGGAACACCTCGAGCAGAATCCGGAATCACGCACCTACCACGAGAAGATGGTGGCAGCCACCCCGGCAGAGGGCTATGCATCGTGCTGCGAGGTGCTCGCGACGATGGACCAACGTGGCGATCTCGCAACGATCACCGCGCCCACCCTCGCGATCGCAGGCGCCGACGATCCCGCGACCCCACCCGCCCGGCTGGCAGAGATCGCAGACGGCGTGCCGAACGGGCGACTGATGGTGGTGCCGCAGTCGGCGCACCTGGCCAATGCCGAACAGCCGCAGATCATCACGCCCGCACTCATCGAACATCTGGAGCAAGCATGAGCATCGACAAAGTCGTCGGATCCGCGGCCGAGGCGGTCGCCGACATTCCTGACGGGGCAAGCCTCGCCGTCGGCGGATTCGGACTCGCGGGTATCCCGTGGTTCCTCATCGAAGCGTTGCTGGAGCAGGGCGCCGGTGATCTCACCATCGTGTCCAACAACTGCGGCGTGGACGGCGCAGGTCTGGGACTGCTGCTGGAGGCGCGCAAGATCAACAAGGTGATCGCCTCCTACATCGGCGAGAACAAGGAGTTCGGGCGGCAGTTCCTGGCCGGCGAGGTCACCGTGGAGCTCACCCCGCAGGGCACGCTCGCCGAGCGAATGCGGGCCGGCGGCAGCGGGATCGGAGGCTTCTACACACCGACCGGTGTCGGCACACTGGTCGCCGAAGGTGGATTGCCCTGGCGGTACAACCCCGACGGCAGCGTCGCGCTCGCGTCCCCACCCAAGGAGGTCCGCACGTTTAACGGGAAGGAGATGGTCCTCGAGGAGGCCATCGTCACCGATTACGCGCTGATCCGAGCCGCCGTTGTCGACACCGCGGGCAACTGCGTGTTCCACGCGGCCGCACGAAACTTCAACCCACCCGCCGCGATGTCGGGCCGCACCACGATCGTCGAGGCGGAGGAGGTCGTCGAGGTCGGCGAGCTCGGCCCCGACGAGATCCACCTGCCCGGCATCTTCGTCAAACGCATCATCGAACTCACCCCGGAACAGGCCTCCCGCAAGGAGATCGAGCAGCGTACGACTCGCCCGCGGCCCGGCCAGACCGATTCCCAGGAGGAACTGTCATGACCTGGACCCGCAACGAGATGGCCGCGCGTGCCGCCCGTGAACTCACCCCCGGCGACTATGTGAACCTCGGCATCGGTCTGCCGACCAAGATCCCCGACCACCTGCCGGATGACTCGGGCATCATGCTGCATGCCGAGAACGGCATCCTCGGCGTCGGACCCTACCCGTACGACGACGAGGTGGACCCCGACCTGATCAACGCAGGCAAGCAGACGGTCACCGTGTTGCCCGGCGCCGCGTACTTCGACTCCGCCACCAGCTTCGCGATGATCCGTGGTGGTCACGTCGACGTCGCGGTGCTCGGCGGCATGCAGGTGGCAGGCAACGGTGACCTGGCGAACTGGATGGTCCCCGGTGCGATGGTCAAGGGCATCGGCGGCGCCATGGACCTGGTCAACGGAGCCGGCCAGGTCATCGTCCTGATGGAACACAGCACCAAGAAGGGCGAGCCGAAACTCCTGGCGGAGTGCGCACTTCCGATCACCGGCCTGGGTGTGGTCAGCAGGGTCATCACCGACCTCGGTGTCTTCGATGTCAACGGTTCGGGCTTCGACGCCGTCGAACTCGCCCCGGGCGTCGATCTCGCTACCGTCGAGGAGCGTACCGGCGCGCCCGTCGTGGACAAGACCACCGCCTGAGGTTGCGGCTTCCCTCTGGACGAGTAGCCCGAGGCGTGTCCGGTGGTGGGGTTGCCCGGCGCGTGCCCCCGCTGGTCGAGTTGCCCGAGCCGTGCCCGGTGGTGGGTTGCGTGGGTGTTTGCCCTCGCTGGTCGAGTGTGTCCCGCTGGTCGAGTAGCCCGAGGCGCTAGCCGAGGGCGTATCGAGACCAAGGGAACCAGCCTGTGGACAACCCTCCGGCGCCCCGTCGAATCTGCGTCATAGTGAGTCCATGCCCGGCTACCTCTACATTCTCGAATGCGCCGACGGGAGCTTGTATGTCGGTAGCACCAGAGACATCGACAGGCGGGTCGACCAACACAACAGCGGTCGAGGTGCGCAGTACACAAGCCGCCGTCTGCCGGTGCGGTTGGTCTACTGCCTTCCGTGTGAGTCAGTCGCAGAAGCGTATGCGCTCGAGAAGCGTGTGCACAGTTGGTCGCGTGCCAAACGCCTGGCTTTGATCGACGGGACGTTCGAGGATCTGCCGGAGTTGGCGCGCAAGCGGTTTCGGCGGCGGTGACCCTTGTTCTCGATACGCCCTCGGCTAGCGCCTCGGGCTACTCGAACAGCGGGGAAGTGCTTGCGCTACTCGAACAGCGGGGGGCTACTCGAACAGCGGGGGCTACTCGACCGGCGGAGCTCAGCGGCGGGAGGCGGCGAGTTCGGAGCGCGAACGCAGGCCGAGCTTCGCGTAGATGCGGGTCAGGTGATACTGCACCGTTTTCGGGGAGATGAACAGTTCGGCGGCGACCTCGCGGTTCGACAGCCCTCGTGCGACGAGGGCGGTGACGGCCTCCTCCTGCGGGGTGAGGTCCACACTGTCCCGGTCGGAGCGCGCGGCGTTGATCCCGCCGGCCTTGAGTTCGCGGTCGCACCGCTCGACATAGGTGGTGGCGCCGAGGGACAGGTAGATGTCGCGCGCCGTACCGATCACCGCGTCGGCCGCTCGTCGTTTCCCCGCGCGGCGCAGGGTCTGACCGTAGGCGAAGTTGACCCGAGCGACGTCGTAGCGCAACGGGAGGCCGTCGAGGAGTTCGAGGGCTTCGTCGAAAGTTCTTCTGGCCAGGTGAATCTCACCGGTCGCACCCAGGTATCGGCCCCGAGCGTATTTGATGCGCGCCGATGCAGACCGACTGCCACGTTCGTCGACGCGTCGCTCGTAGTCGCGTAGGAGTGTGTCCGCAGTCTCCAGCTGGCCGTCGATCACCAGGGCATTGGCCAGCACGTCCACCCAGGGCCACCAGCCCGGCTCGGTCAACGCGGGCACCTCGTCGGCCATGTGTCGCAACGGTTCCAGCGTGCGGCGAACCTTTCCGTAGTCGGCGGCCGCCTCGGCGATCTGGGCACGCGCCAACAGTTCCGGAATCCGCATGATCTCGTAGTCGCCGATGCCGGTGGCCGAGTCGGCGACGGAGCGTTGCGCCTCATCCCAGTTGCCGCGCAGGGAATGGACCTGTGTGGCCGTCCAGTTCAACAAGGGGGTCGCGAGCTCGATGCCGCTGGTACGGGCGAGGGCACGGCCTTGATCGACACTACGGAGTGCGGGTTCCCAGTCCCCGGTGAGGAACTGGACGCGAGCAAGCCAGCCCAGGGCCCACAACGAGATCCGGGTCGAGCCGCCCAGGTTCGCCATCGACACCGCCGTCTCGAGATTGGTGCGGGCGGCGTCGACGTCGTCGAGGCCCAGCTGCAACCAGCCGCGGCCCATCGTGGCACGCTGCGCCTGGGCGCCGAATTTGATCCTCTCGGTCAGGGATTCGTACTCCGACACCGCTTCTGCCGGTCGTCCCGACCATGCCAACCCCAATCCGCGGATGACCGCCGCCTCGACACCAGCCGGGGATTGGCTGCCTGCCATCGCGATCGCACGGTCGGCCCACTCGACGAGTTCGGTGCCCTGACATCGCACCAGGTTGTGCAGAACGTAGCGTTGTGCGATGAGCGCCGCGGTCTCCGGTTCGCGATCGAAGTTGACGATCGACCACGCGCGATCGAGGCGGACGCGGGCCTCCGACGACCGGCCGCGCAGGATCGCCAGGTATGCCAGAGTGGCGTTGCGCAAAGGTGTTTCGCGAAGACTCTCGACGAGCGGGACGAGAGCACCGGCGCCGACACAGTCGCCGGCGGCGAGCAACGCATCGGCCGCGCGTGTCACCCGGACGTCACGACGAACCGGGTCGGCGGTGAGACGGCCGGCCTGCCGGTAGAGGCGAGCTGCTTCGGCCCAGGCGCCGTCGGCACCACGTTGCCGTGCAAGCCGGTCGAGATCATCGGCGAGTTGCGGATCTGCGGTCGGTGTGGCGGCCACCCGATGGTGCAGCCGCTGCGCCGGATCGGTGACGAGCTCGGCGGCACGACGGTGTGCGTCGCCGACCGCGCGCATCCCCATCGTCGCCAGCACGGCGGCGCGAGTCAGCGGTCCGGCCAGCCGTGGATGCGCGTCCGCCGGCGTCAGACCGGCCGGGTCGGTCAGCAACCCGCCGCCGAGCGCGTCGTCGAGGGCGGCGAGCGGGTCGTCGACCCCGGCGAGGGCGACGGCGGTGTCCAGTGGCTCGGTGTCGTCGAGCACCGCGAGGGCTTCGGTCAGCGCGCGGGCGGGTGGAGAGTACGCGGCCAGCCGCTCGCGCACGTCCTCGACGATGTACGACGGTGCAGGCAGATCATGGCCGGTACTCGACCAGAGCGCCGACGGCACCTCGTCGAAGAGGGCGAGGATGGCGCGCGGGTTGCCTGCGGTGTGACGGGTCAGGAGACCGACCATGGTCGGATGCAGCACCAGCCCGCGCCGGGCGGCGAGGTCGGCCACCGCGCTACCGGCCAGCCCGGAGAGCTCCATCTCGGCGGCGGGCAGCCGTGCGAGGGTCGTCTCCGGGGTGGTGACCGCAGCGATGATGAGAGTCCGCGCATTGCGATGCGTTCGGGTCAGGCTGATCAGTGACCGGATGGACTCCGGATCGGCATGTTCGGCGTCGTCGACGACGATGAGTGTCGGTTCCTGATCGTCGAGCGCCGCCGTCAAGGCGGTCGATTCCCGATCGCCGGTAGTTGAGACGTCGTGAACCAGTTGGCGCAGAACGCCGCCCGAATCGTCTGTTTCCCAGGGCGCCGACTGCGCCCACAGCGTGCGGTGTGAGCCGTGCAGATCGCGGTGCCTGCGTGTCAGCCGAGACAGAACGGTGGTCTTCCCGATGCCGGGATCGCCTCGCATGATGAGGATCTCGGGTCCGGTGACGGCCGCGGCACGGGAGAGGAGCTCGTCAATCTCACGTTCTCGCCCAATGCATTCCGGCGCGCCGATCATGTGCTCATCCTACGGCGGGTCGCCCGTGGTTCGGCCCCGACGACAAAACGCCGCACGAGACGAGTCTCGTGCGGCGTTCGAAGTGCGGTGCGAGTGCTTTACAGCGCTGTCACCGAGGTTGCCTGGGGTCCCTTGGGGCCCTGCTCGACCTCGAACGAGACGCGCTGCTGTTCCTCGAGGCTGCGGTAGCCGCTGCCCTGGATCGCGGAGTAGTGGACGAAGACGTCCCCACCGGTGCTGTCATCGGGAGCGATGAAGCCGAAGCCCTTTTCGCTGTTGAACCACTTGACGGTTCCTTGAGCCATGATGCTGTGTACTTCTCTCTATATGCACGCGGTGTTCGTGTGAATACCGCCGGTAGATCATGGCAGAAAGTCCACAGAAAAGCAAAAGCACCGATCGCGGATTATGGTTCGTCGGTGATCTCTGATTCGGCCGAGAAAGTCAATTCGACGGCGAGGTCGGCGATTTCCGGTGCGACAGCATGGTTTTCCTGCGTGAGGGGATGCGAGAAAAGACCTTCGAAATCCATCATCAAATGACCTCGAATCAGGGGCGAAAAGTTCAGTGGCGCACCAGCGGTGACGTGATCTCACGGGTCGGATCCCGAGCCGGGTCGAGCCGTTGTCGTCGACCGTAACACGCCCCGGCGCCGATCGAGAGCATCCGGCGGCGTTCGGTGGGTCAGCCCAGATCCCCGCCTGCCACCGGCAAGACCGTGCCGGTGATGTAGGACGCCTCCTCGGACGCGAGGAAACAGATCGCCGCAGCCTGTTCGTCGAGCGTGCCGTAGCGATGCATCAACGACGCGGCGAGCGTCTGGTCGATGTGTGCCTGGAACCAGTCCTGCTCGGTGGCGTTGGTCGGCTCCGGGGTACCGCGGGAGATGCGCCGCGGCGGGGCCTCGGTGCCACCGGGCGCAGTGGCGACCACGCGGATGCCCGCATCGGCGTACTCCATCGCCAACGACGCGGTGATGGCGTTGATGCCGCCCTTGGCCGCCGAGTAGGGGATGCGATGGATGCCGCGCGTGGCCGCCGACGACACGTTCACGATGACGCCGTGTCCGCGATCGATCATCGACGGAAGTGCGGCGCGGCACGCGAACAGGGTTGTCATCAACGATCGGTCGATTTCGGCGCGGATCTGGTCGTCGGAGAACTCGGTGAACGGTTTGAAATTGATCGCGCCACCGACGTTGTTGATCAGCACGTCGACGCGACCGAATGTGGAAAGCGCGGTGCGAACGACCGACGCCGCGCCGTCGTAGGTCTCGAGGTCGGCGACCGCGGACACCGCGCCGGGGCCTGTCGAGGCGAGTTCGGCGGACAGCTCCGCGACGAACTCGGACCGGTCGGCGAGCACCACCTTGCCACCCTCGGCGCTGATCCGCCGCGCGGTCTGCGCGCCGATGCCCTGGGCGGCGCCGGTGACCACCACGACCTTGCCTGCGAAACGGCCGGGTGTGACGAACTTCGGTCGGCGGGCCGCCATCTCGTCGGCCATGGCACGGCGCATTGTCTGCTTGGAGCGGTCGGCGTGTGCGGTGATCAATGCGCGTGCGGCGTCGCGGTCCCCGGATTCGAACGCGGCGACGATGTCGACGTGATCCTGTGCGCACAGCGGATGGCACCACGTCGCGTTGCGCAGCACGTCGCTCATCCGGCCCTTCACACCGAGCGCCTGGTACGCCGAGAGCAGGTGATCGTTGCCGGTCAGCGTGAACAGATAGTCGTGGAAGTTCGCGTTGGTCTCGGTGTATTCGGCGGCATCGACGAACCGGTCGCCGTCGACGTAGGGCACGGTCGTCTCCGCGAGCAGACGGTAACCGGCCAACTGTCTGGTGGACAGACGGCCGAAGGTCAGTTCGAGCGCACCGAGTTCCAGCGCGGCCCGCGCCTCGAACAGCGCGTCCGATTCGTGGATCTCCGGGTGCTCCTCACCGATCTGATAGCCCTCCGGGGTGATCGTGACGGGATCGGAAACCATCTGGGCGGCAGCGTCTTCCGGAGTCGTGGAGTCCGGGGTCGACCTCACAGTGGTGGCGTCGACGGTGTGCAGGGGTGCGATGGCGTCGCCGGGGAACACCTCCTGTCCGGCGATGCTCCGTGCCGGCGTCGCGGCCAGTGCACCGTCGTCGGCGTCGAGTGCGGGGGCCGCACCCGTGACGGACCATATCTGCTGCCCGGCGATGCGGGACATGGCGTCGTCGTCGGCCGCGGCGATCGACGTGGGTGACGGTTCGATGTCGGTGGGCGGCAACGTGATCTGTCCGGCGATCGCTCGTGCGTCCGGCGCGGGGATGAATCCCTCGTCGGTGACCGGCCCTGCGGACGGGGATTCGGCCGAGGGTTCGGCGGCGGCCTGCGACGTGTCCGCGGCCGCCGGTACGGCCAGGGCGAACTTCTCGTAGTAGAAGCCGGTCGGGTCGATGCCCGCATCGGCGACGTGCTTGCGGACCGATTCGACCATGGGCGGGGGACCACACAGATAAATGGCCACGTCACCGTCGTAGAGGTGTCCCGGCTCGATCAGGCTCATCACGTAGCCCTTGTTGACCGCGGCGCTGTTCGGGTCGGAGACGCAGTGGTCCCAGGTGAACCCGGGGAGTTCTCGGGCGAAGTACTCGATCTCGTCGAGGGCCACCAGATCGGTGTCGGTGGACACACCGTAGATGAGGTGCACCTTGCGCCTGCTGTTGTCGTCGTGCAGCTTTCGCAACATAGCCAGGATGGGGGCGAGGCCGGTGCCGCCGGCGAGCAGGAGCACCGGTCGGGTCGCTTCCCGCAGGAAGAACGATCCGTGCGGTCCGGTGAAGGTGATCGACTCGCCGCGCTGTGCGCGCTCGGTGAGATAGGTCGACATCGCGCCGCCCGGTGTGAGTTTCACCAGGAAGACCAGACGTTCCTCGTGCGGGCCGTTCGCGAACGAATATGACCGGGTGAGCAAGGCGCCCTGCCCGTCGTCGGTACCCGGCACGGAGATGTTGACGTACTGGCCGGGCAGGAAGGCGAGGTCCGCGCGGTTCGGGATCTCGACGCCGAGTCGCATCGTCGACTCCGAGAGCCGTTCGAGCTCCACGACGGTGCCGGTGAAGGTCGCCGCCTGTGTCTTGGCGATATCCGAGGTCGCCGAGATCTGGAGCACCAGATCGGAGGAGGGTTTCATGCAGCACGGCAGCGCGTAACCCGCCGCGGATTCGTCGTCGGAGAGGGCATCTTCGATGTAGCTGCCGCCGTCGTAGCCACCCGATTCGCAGAACGCCTTGCAGGTACCGCACGCACCGTCGCGGCAATCGAGCGGGATGTTGATGCGCTGTCGGTAGGAGGCGTCCGCGACCGTCTGGTCCTCGCGGCAGGTGATGAAGCGGGTGACACCGTCCTCGAAGGTGAGCGCCACCTGGTGGGTGCGGGCGTCGGAGTCGGTCGCGGCCGCAGCGTCGCGGTCGGTCGTGACGGTCATGGGCGCGCTCCTAGAAGTGATAGATGTCGACGACGTGGTGGATGTAATCGTTCTTCAGCACGATCGTCTTGCGGCGGATCAACGGCTGGTCACCGGAGAAATCGATCGTGTAGAACGACGTCCCGTAGTATGGATCCACCGTGTTGTAGCGGAAATACATGGTGTGCCAGTTGAATCGGACATCGACGAGGTCGCCCCGCCGTTCGATCACCTCGACGTTGTTGATGTTGTGGCTGGTTCGCGGTTCGGGAAGCGAAGTGGCCGAGGAACGTTCGGTGCGGATGCGGAACACGCGGTCCTCGAGGCCGCCTTTGTTGCCGTAGTAGATCAGCGAGATCTCACGGTGTGGGTCTTCGGTGAGACGGTCGCGGTCGTCCCACGACGGCATCCAGTAGACGACGTCGTCGGCGTAACAGTCGAGCCATTTCTCGAACTCTCGGTCGTCGAGGTAACGCGCTTCGCGGTAGAGGAACTGCTCGATCATGTTCTGCGTGATCAGCTTCGGTCCTGCGGACGCCTGTGCGTGGGTGCCGGGTGTGATGTCTGCGGTGGTCATCGGATCGTCCTGTCTGGCGGGTTCGGGGTTGCCGGTGTGACGGGTCAGGAGTTCGCCGAGGTTTCCTCGGCGGCCGCGGCCTTGCGCATCGTCTCCAACCAGTACCCGTGCTGGACCGGATAGAGTCCCTCGTCCTCGTTCTTCATGCCGGCCGAGATCACTCCGCTCATGCCGAGGCTCTCGGCCACCGGATCAGGACCGGTCAGCCAGTGTTCGGCACCCCGGCTCATGTCGTTCCACGGCGCCGCCTGCGCGCGGAAGGTGAGCTGGCAGGACCGGAACTCCTCGAGATCGTCCGGCGTGGCCATGCCCGAGGCATTGAAGAAATCCTCGTACTGGCGGATTCGATGGGCGCGCGCCTCGTCACTCTCACCCTTCGGGGCGATGCAGTAGATCGTGACCTCGGTCTTGTCCGGCGCGATCGGTCGGAAGTGCCGGATCTGTGTCGAGAACTGGTCCATCAGATAGACATTCGGGTAGAGGCACAGGTTGCGCGAACCCTTGACCATGAACTCGCCCTTGGCGTCGCCGAAGCGTTCCTTGAGCTGATCCATCTTGTCCCACAGTGGGCGATCCTGCGGGTTGGCTGCCCACGTCCACAGGCAGAGATGGCCGTTCGGGTACGACCAGTAGCCGCCACCGGACTTTCCCCAGCCGCCGGCGTCGAGCGCCTTGGTGTCGTTCGTGGATTCGCCGGTGCCGCGTCGGGAGGTGGTGGCCGCGTAGTTCCAGTGCGTCGCGGTGACGTGGTAGCCGTCGGCGCCGTTCTCCGCCTGGACTTTCCAGTTGCCGTCGTAGGTGTAGGTGGAGGACCCGCGCAGCACCTCGAGTCCGTCCGGGGACTGGTCGACGAGCATGTCGATCACCTTGGTGGTGTCACCGAGATGTTCGTCGAGGGAGGTGACGTCGGGGTTGAGGCTGCCGAAGAGGAATCCTCGGTAGCTGTCGAAGCGGGCGACCTTGGTCAGGTTGTGAGAACCGTTGACGTCGAACGTGTCCGGGTAGCCTGCCCCTTCCGGATCCTTGACCTTGAGCAGTGTGCCGTCGTTACGGAACGTCCAGCCGTGGAACGGGCAGGTCAGGGTCATCCGGTTGTCGGTCTTGCGTCGGCAGATCATCGCCCCGCGGTGTGCGCAGGCGTTGATCAGGCAGTTCAGTTCGCCGTCTTTGCTCCGGGTGATCACCACCGGCTGCCGTCCGATGTAGGTGGTGAAGTAGTCACCGGGCTCGGGGACCTGGCTCTCGTGCGCGAGATAGATCCAGTTGCCCTCGAAGATGTGGCGCATCTCCAGTTCGAAGATCTCCTCGTCGGTGAAGATGCGCCGGTTGGCGCGGAAGACGCCGGCATCGTGGTCGTCGATGACCGCGTCGGCCAGGACTGACTTGACGTGATGCAGGTTCTCGATCGACGCGGTCATGCTCTACCTCCATGAATGTGGGCTGTACTTGCACTGTGGCATCACGTGTCGCCGATCACACCAGGACAATTGCTAGTCCTGACCAAGCATTCGATTGATCCATTGTATTTATCAATCAGTGCATAACGTGTCCTTGTCTCGTATGGATGTCCGACCTACGGTGATGTCATACGTGGTGCCCATCACATCGGTTCACCATGGGAGAACGAGACAGGAAGTGCGCGGTCCATGGAGTTACGGCATCTTCGCTATTTCGCAGCCGTCGCGGAGACCTGCCATTTCGGACAGGCCGCTGCACAGCTGCATGTCGCCCAGCCTGCGCTCTCCTACGCGATCAGGCAGCTCGAGTCCGAACTCGACGTCACCCTGTTCACCCGCACCACCAGGCAGGTGTCGCTCACCCCGGCCGGTGACTACCTGAAAGCCGAGGCGGACCGCATCCTCGCGGAGGTCGACGACGCCGTCGACGGTGTCCGTCGGATCGCGGCCGGACGCAGCGGCGTGGTGCGGCTCGGCATCACCGGCATCGCGGCCTTTTCACACCTGCCCCGGATCGCGCGCGTGATCAAGCGTGAACTGCCGTCGGTGGATCTGCAGATCCGCTCCGACATGCTCACTCCGGTGCAGTGTGAGGGCCTGCGTGCGATGGCACTCGATCTGGGCGTGCTACGCCCACCGGTGGTCGGTGAACAGATCGACGTCCGCACCATCGACATCGAGCCGATGGTGTTGGCGGTGTCGGTCGATCACCGGCTGGCGGTGGAACCCGTGGTGGCCGTGCAAGACCTGCGCAATGAACCGTTCGTGATGTACGACAGTCGGGATTCGGCGGTCAACGACGCCGCCATCCGCACCTGCCATCGTGCCGGATTCGTTCCGCAGCGCGCGCACGAGGCGCCCGGCACGGCGGTGCTACTCGCTCTGGTCGCGGCAGGTCTCGGCGTCGCCGTGTTGCCCGCTTCGGTGCGGTCGCTACCTCTGGAGGGCCTGGTCATCCGGGATCTGGTCGACGCGGGCACCGTCGAACTCGCGTTGGCCTGGCGTGACGGAGAGGCCAACCCGGTGGTCTCTGCCGTGTCCGATGCCATCGCAGCTGCCTTCGCCGTCGAGACGGTCGGAATCGATATGGGAGAACGTGCATGAAGATCACCGCGGTCGAGGCGATTCCGTTCGCCATTCCGTACACGAAACCGTTGAAGTTCGCCTCTGGTGAGGTGCACGCCGCCGAACACGTCCTGGTGCGTGTGCGCACCGACGACGGCATCGTCGGCGTCGCCGAGGCGCCCCCGCGCCCGTTCACCTATGGCGAGACCCAGGACGGGATCGTCGCGGTGGTGGAGAAGGTGTTTGCGCCGCAGCTGGTGGGCCTGACCCTCCTCGAACGCGAGGTTGTGGGCGCTCGACTGGCGCGTACCGTCGGCAACCCGACGGCGAAAGCCGCTGTGGACATGGCGATCTGGGATGCACTGGGCAAGGCGCTCGAACTACCGGTGACCGATCTGCTCGGCGGTTACACCGATCGGATGCGGGTCAGCCACATGCTCGGCTTCGACGATCCGGCGACCATGGTCGCCGAGGCCGAGAAGATGCGCGACGGCTATGGGATCCGCACGTTCAAGGTCAAGGTCGGGCGACGGCCCATCGATCTCGACGTGGCGGTGGTGCGCGCCCTGCGCGACCATTTCGGCGACGGCGTCGAACTCTACGTCGACGGCAACAGGGGCTGGACCGCATCCGAGTCCGCCCGTGCGATGCGCGAGATGGATGATCTGGGGCTGCTGTTCGCCGAGGAACTCTGCCCCGCCGACGATGTGCTGGGCAGGCGGTGGTTGGTGGGGAAGGTGGACGTACCGTTCATCGCCGACGAATCCGTGCCCACCCCGGCCGACGTCACCCGCGAGGTGCTGGGTGGCTCCGCCACCGCGATCAGCATCAAGACCGCACGGACCGGTTTCACCGGTTCGCGACGTGTCCACCACCTGGCCGAAGGGCTCGGGCTCGAGGTGGTGATGGGCAACCAGATCGACGGTCAGGTCGGCACGGCGTGCGCACTCGCCTTCGGTGCCGCGTTCGCATCGACGTCTCGGTATGCCGGCGAGCTCTCCAACTTCCTCGACATGAGCGACGACCTGCTCACGGTCCCGCTGGAGATCCGGGACGGTTACCTGCACCGATCATCCACGGCCGGAATCGGTTTCGAGATCGACGAGGACAAGCTGACCAAATATCGCATGGACCTCTGAGCAGCGGGTAAGGAGAACGACGCAACATGCTCTTCCACGTACGAATGGACGTGAACATCCCCCACGACCTCGACCCGGACACCCGGGCGCAGACCGTGGCGCGGGAGAAGGCGTACTCGCAGGAACTGCAGCGGTCGGGCAAGTGGCCGCACATCTGGCGGATCGTCGGCGAGTATTCCAACTTCTCGGTGTTCGACGTCGCGGACAACGACGAACTGCACACCATTCTGTCGGGCCTTCCGCTTTTTGCCTACATGACCATCAAGGTGACCCCTTTGGCCACCCACCCATCGGATATCGCCGCGGGCTGACCGGCCCTCACCCGCAGCGTCAGCCCTCAGGCCGCCACAAAGGAGTACGACCATGACCACCAGTTTCGATTCCGAAGTCAATGCCAAGGCCGCCGAGTCCGGCGCGAACGCCTCGGCCCGTTTCCAGGAGCGCATGTCCACCGGCGGCCGTGCAGGCGTCGTCGACACCGCTCGGGTCAACTACCTGGCGTCGAAGGTGGTGAAACTCCTCAACGACACCATCATCGAGGACAAGGTCAGCTACGAGGAGTACAACGCCCTCAAGGCATGGCTGATCAAGGTGGGCGCCGACGGCGAGTGGCCGCTGTTCCTCGATGTGTGGCTGGAGCATTCGGTGGAAGAGGTTGCCAGCGAGCACCGCGAGGGCAGCAAGGGCACCATCGAAGGGCCCTACTACATCGAGGGCTCACCCGAACTGCCGTGGAACGGGACCATCCCGATGCGCGACGACGAGCCCGGCAACCCGCTGGTGTTCAGCGGCCAGGTGCGCGCAGTGGACGGCACACCGTTGTCGGGCGCCAAACTCGAACTGTGGCACGCCGACGATCTCGGCTTCTACTCTCAATTCGCACCGGGACTTCCCGAGTGGAATCTGCGCGGTACGTGGATCGCCAACGAGGACGGGCGCTTCGAGATCCACACGTTGCGTCCGGCGCCCTACATGATCCCGACCGACGGGGCCTGCGGCCAGCTGATCGCGGCGGCGGGCTGGCACGCGTGGCGTCCGGCTCACCTGCACTTCAAGGTCAGTGCCCCCGGCCATGAGCTGATCACCTCGCAGCTGTACTTCCCGGGTGACCCGCACAACCAGGACGACATCGCGTCGGCGGTCAAGCCCGAACTGATGCTCGATCCGAAGGACAACCCGGCAGGCGAGGGCTTCGTCGTGGAGTACGACTTCGTGCTCGATCCCGAGGCCTGATCTCGGGCCGAGACGGGCCTTCCTCCGAGTGCGGGGACGGCCCGTCTTGGTGTCTCAGCGCGGTTCAGCCGGTGGGACCCGTTCAGCCGGTGAGACATAGTGTAGCCCACGGAATCTCGCGCTGCCGGCGAACACCGAGCTGTCGAGTTCAACCCCGCGGTGTCGAGCCATCCGCAACGCGAGTCGCAGGAGCATCTTGATGTCACGCGGTGTGATGTCGGGGAATCCGCCGACGAGATCTTCGAGGAGGTCGTCTCCGAGGACGACGTCGTTGCCCGAGGCCAGGATCTGCCAGACCTGGCGGGCATCCTCGGCGGCGGGTGGCCGGTACTCGATGATGGCCGCACAGCGAGCCAAGATGGCCTCGTCGACACCGTCGATCCGATTGGTCGTGAGAAATAGCAGGCCGTCGAAATACTCGAGAGTGCGCAGGAATTCGGCCACGATGGCGTTCTGTCCGAGATCGAGTCCGCGCTCCATCACGAAGACATCGGCCTCGTCGAGCAGCAACACCGCATCCCAACGCTTGGCGCGGTCGAAGATGACCTCGAGGTTCTTGCGGACGAGTTCGGCGGTGATGCCCAGTGAGCCGGAGTGGATCGAGTACAGCGGCCGGCCGGTGACCTCCGCATAGACCTCGGCGGTCAGGGTCTTGCCGACGCCGGGCCGCCCCTTGGCGAGGACGACGTTTCCTGCCGACTTGCCGTCGATGATGTCGCCGGTGAACACCGAGATGTCCGTGGTCAGGATGTCGAGCAGTTCGCGCTGCTCGTCGGGGAGGACCAGCTTGTCCTGCAGCTTCGGATCATAGACGTACTCGATGAGGTCACCGGTGTTCACATCGAGGAAATCCTGGGCGCCGAGGTCGAAGACTCGGACCGCGGTGATGACCGGTACGGACCCATAGGAGTCGCCGCCCCGGAACAGGATCGACGGCGCGACAGTGCGCAACGCGGCGATCTCGCCGGGCGCCACGTCGTGGACGACCTTGCGGTTCTCACGCTTGTTGGGTGATCGGTAGTCGTCGGTCCGGATGACCCGACCCGTGAACGTGTACTGCTGCCCGAATCCGTCGTCGATGATGCGTTGATATCGGTCGCGTCGGGCCTGGTACTCGGCTTTGAGATCTGTCGTCTCCTTGTACGCGCCGCCGGCCAACAACACGTCGGCGGGGGACTTGCCGACGATCTCTGTCTCCTCGAAATAGAGGACACGTGGTTTGCGCGATGGTCGTTTGACGGTCGCGTTGTCGGCCTCTGCGGTGAATTTGATCCGTGGTCCATGCGTCCGGTCCGCGTGTTCGAGCGTGATGTCCATGACGAGATAGGGGTGCAGATACCCGTCTGATTCGCGGACGTAGAGCCAACCGTCGATGAGGTCGGAGCGGAGGAAACCGAGGAGGATCTCGGCGGCGGCGTCGATGTGTGGGATCGCCGCGAACGATCCGGCGCGAGCACTCTGGATCGCGGTCACCGCACGGGCGAACGACTCGTCGCCGATCGTCTCCGCGGTCGATACCAGATCGACGAGCGCCGTGTCGGTGAGATCCCGGTCCACGATCGCGATCTCCGGTGACCGCCACGACTGTGCCTGCTTGCGTGCCGGCGAGAGGTCATCGGAGGACGTCGCGGCAACCAGATCAGTGGGTGCGACTAGCATCTTCCCAGGTTATCGGCGGTATTAGGTAGATACCAGTAGTCAATTTGCGCGCATTGATAACGGGTGGCCATCAATCACGGTGAGTCGTGATCGCTGTCACCCGATCAGTGCGCGGGCGAAGAAACCGAGATTCGCCGGTCGCTCGGCGAGTCGTCGCACGAAGTAGCCGTACCATTCGGCGCCATAGGGGATGTACACACGCATCCGCATCCCGTCGTCGGCGATCCGTTTCTGCTCGTCGGTGCGGATGCCGTAGAGCATCTGGTGTTCCCAGGAGTCCCACGCGCGGTCACGCTCGACGGCGAGTTCCTGTGCGGCCGCGATCATGACCGGATCGTGGCTGGCCACCATTGGATAACCGTTGCCCTTCATCAGGATTCGCAGACACCTCAGGTACGCTTCGTCGATTGTCGCGCGTTCCCCGAATGCCACCGACATCGGTTCGGCATAGGCGCCCTTGCACAACCGGATGCGTGCCCCCGCTGCGGCGGCATCCCGGCAGTCGTCCTCGGTGCGCCGTAGATAGGCCTGCAGTACGGTGCCGACATCGTCGAAGTCGCGGCGCAGCGATGCCACGATGTCCAGGCGCTCTGCGACGGTCGCGTGGTCCTCGGCGTCGACCGTCACCAGGATGCCTGCGGCATGCGCTGCCGCGCAGATGATGTGGGCGTTCTCCTCGGCGATCTTGCGGCCGTGCCGCGGTAGTGCCTGACCCAGGGCGGTCAACTTGATCGAGACCTCGAGCGAACCCGCTTCCGGACCGCACAGCGCCGACATGGCTTCCATCAGCGACAGGTAGGCCTCGACGACCGCCACCGCCGACGCCTCGTCGGTGGTGTCCTCCCCGAGATGATCGACGGTCACCGACAATCCGGTCCCGACCGCGTCGCGGACCGCGGCCAGCGCGTCGGCCTGCGTCTCTCCGGCGACGAACCGATCGACGACACGTCGGGTGATCGGCAGCCGCTGTGATGTGTGCTTGATGCGTTCGCTGCCTGCGGCCGCGGTGATGACCGGGCGCAACGCGGTGTCGAAGAGTGTGCTCACGGTGTGCCTCCTGGGAAGTGGGGCGTCGGGCATGGCTGTACGGGCCGGCGCCCGGTTATCTGCAGACGTGAACGGACCAGATCAGTGGGTCGGCGGCGCCATGTGTGGATACGCGGACTCGGTCGGCGGGACGAAGGTCTCCTTGATGGTGCGGGTCGACGTCCAACGCATCAGGTTGGCCTTCGAGCCTGCCTTGTCGTTCGTGCCGGAGGCCCGCGCGCCGCCGAAGGGCTGTTGGCCCACGACGGCACCGGTCGGCTTGTCGTTGATGTAGAAGTTGCCCGCCGCCTGTCGCAGGACGGTCGAGGCCTCGGCGACCGCGTGGACGTCGGTGGCGATCACCGATCCCGTCAGGGCGTATCGTGCCGTCGAATCGACCAGTTGCAGAGTGTGTTCCCAGTCCGCGTCGTCGTAGACGTGCACCGAGAGGACCGGACCGAAGTACTCCGTCGAGAAGGCCTCGTCGGTCGGGTCGTCGGAGAGCAGAACGGTGGGCCGGACGAACCAACCCTCACTGTCGTCGTATCCGCCGCCGGCGGCGACGGTGAGGTGCGAGACCGTCTTGGCGCGGTCGATCGCCGCGACGCTCTTGTCGAAGGCCCGCCGATCGATCAGGGCACCACCGAAGTTGGACAGGTCACGGATGTCGCCGTAGGTCAATTCGCTTGCTTCGGTGAGGAAGTCATCACCCATCCGTCCCCACACCGACTGGGGGATGTACGCGCGCGACGCTGCCGAGCACTTCTGGCCCTGATACTCGAACGCACCGCGGATGAGGGCGGTTCGCAACACATCCGGGTCGGCCGAGGCGTGCGCGACGATGAAGTCCTTGCCACCGGTCTCGCCCACGATCCTCGGATAGTTGCGGTAACCGTCGAGGTGTTCGCCGACCTCCCGCCACAGGTGGCGGAACGTCGTCGTCGACCCGGTGAAGTGGATGCCCGCCAGGTTTTCGTCGGCGAGCAGGACCTCGGACAGGGCGATCCCGTTGCCGTGCACCAGGTTGATGACGCCGTCCGGCAGACCGGCCGCCTGCAGCAACCGCATGGTCTCGGCCGCGGCGTACGCCTGCGTGGGTGACGGCTTCCAGATCACCGTGTTGCCCATCAGTATCGGCGCGGTGGGCAGGTTCGCCGCGATCGCGGTGAAGTTGAACGGCGTGATGGCGTAGACGAAGCCGTCGAGCGGCCGGTGATCGATCCGGTTCCAGACGCCGGGCGAGGAGATGGGTTGGTCGGCGAGCACCTCGCGCGCGAACGCGACGTTGAAACGCCAGAAGTCGATGAGTTCGCACGGCGCATCGATCTCGGCCTGCTGCACCGACTTCGACTGCCCGAGCATGGTGGCCGCGGCCATCCGCTCCCGCCACGGTCCACCGAGCAGGTCGGCGGCACGCAGCAGAACTGCCGCTCGCTCGTCGAACGAGGCCGCGGCCCAATCGGGTGCGGTGGACGTGGCAGCCGCGACAGCTGCCTGCGCATCGTCGTGCGTCGCGTCGGCGATCGTGCCGAGCACGTCGCGGTGCGCGTGTGGTTGCACCACGTCGATGCGTGTGCCGGCGCCGTGATGGTCTCGGCCACCGATGACATGCGGGAGATCGACCGGGTCGGCTTCGGTCTGACGGGCGAGTTCGGTGGTGATCCGATCGCGTTCGGGTGTCCCGGGCGCGTATGTGTGCACCGGCTCGTTGGTCGGGTGCGGAGGATGGGTGATGGCGTCCATGGGTTCAGTGGACAATGCGCGCAGACACCCCGATATGTCGATTCGGACAATTCTGATCGGCATTACTCGTCCGATCGGACAACATGGGGTGTACTGGACTCCATGACCACGCCGTGGGGCGTCACCCTGGGCCGGCTGATCCTTGCGTTGGATCGCACGGTCGCGACGCTGGTGTCCGCGCCCGACGGTCTCGACCAGCGGGTGTCGTCGGCCGCGTTGCTCGACGTCGACGACGTGCATCTCGGCTTGGGGCAGGCCGCCCGCGGTGCAGAGTTGTTCCTGTTCGTCGGCGTCCCCGACGACGCGATCGTCACCTGGCTGTCCGGGCTCGGTACGCACGGCGCGGTCGCGATCCTGTGCAAGTCGCCGTCCGAGCGGATCGTGGAACGCGCCGAGACCGCCCGGATCGCGGTCATCGCCATCGATCCGCGCGCCCGCTGGGAGCGCATCTATCACCTCGTGATGCAGGTCCTCGAGGGGCAGGCTGCTGCCGAGCCGGCGCCCGCGGGGGAGTCGATGAGATCCGGCGCGATCGGTGACCTCTTCGAGCTCGCCGGCGAGATCGCCCGCAGGACCGGGGGATTGGTGAGCATCGAGGACGAACGATCGCACGTCCTCGCATACAGCAGTGCCGGCGACGAGGCCGACGAACTGCGCAGGCTGTCGATTCTCGGGCGTGAGGGTCCGCCGGAGATGCTCGCCTGGCTCCGACAGTGGGGAGTGATGGACGCGTTACGCACCACCGACGGCGTGGTGGTCGTCGAGGAGCGTGACGACCTCGGTCTGCGTCCGCGTCGGGCCATCGCCATTCGTCGACCCGACGGCCCGGGTGAGTTTCTCGGGGTGCTGTGGCTGCAGCAGGGCAGCGCGCCGTTGGCCGCCGACACCGACGAGATATTGACCGGCGCCTCGGCGGTGGCCGCTCGGATGATCTCCCGGCGCAGAGCCGTCGGATCGGTCCACGACGAGCTGGTGCGCCGGTTGCTGGGGACGCGTGGCGAGGTGATCGACGCCGACTACCTGGGCGCACAGCTCGGAATCGCCTCCGATGTCCCGATGGTCGTCGTCGGGTTCGCGACCATCGGGGCGAGCGTCGACGGCATCGATCGCGCCGGCGTGGTGTCGGCGTTGACACTGCACGCGAGTGCGCGCAGTCCGTTGTCGGTGACCGCGATGGTGGGTCAGCGGGTGTACGTGGTGCTGCCGGGAGTGGAGACCGATGCGGCGGTGATCTGGGCTCGTTCCGCCGTCTCGGCGTCCGAGCGGCAGTTCTCCGTGAGCTCCCGCGCGGTGGTGGGTGGACCCGGGAACGGGCTGACGTCGGTGCCTGTCCTGCGGACCCAGGTCGATCGGGTCCTCGATGCCGCGGAGAACCAGGGCGAGCTGATCGCGGGGGTGACGACGGTCGAGGAGTCGCGGACCGGTGTGCTGCTCGGGGAGATCGTCGCGCATCTTGCCGCCAATCCGGCGTTGGTCGATCGTCGCGTTGTCGAACTCGCCGAGCTCGACGACCGGACCGGCAGCGAGTTCACCGGCTCGCTTCGGGCTTACCTGGATCATTTCGGCGACGTAAGCTCGGCGGCAGCGGCGCTGCATGTCCATCCGAACACGCTGCGCTACCGCATCCGGAGGCTGCAGATGTTGACCGGGATGGACCTCGGTGACCCGGCGACGCGGTTGGTGGTGGCCTTGTCGCTGCGAGCCGGATCGACCGTCGAGGAGAGGACCACCTGATGGTGGAGAGCATGACCAGTGCACGCGTGGTGCCTGTTGCGGTCGAAGCGGCCTTCGACCGGACCCTTCCGGTGCCCCTCGAGGAGCTGTTCAAGCACTGGTACGGGCCCATCGGGCCGGTACGAGAGACGGTCGGCGATGAGCAGGGATGGGGATCCGTCGGGCAGACGCGTACCGTGATCCAGTCCGCCGGAGGCGGATTCACCGAGGAGCTGACGCGCGTCGACCGCCCACACGCTTTCGGTTACCGACTGACCCGACCACGCGGCCCACTCGGTGCGCTGATCACCGACATCGACGGCGAATGGACCTTCGATCCCCACCCCGAGGGCACGTTGGTCACCTGGCGGTGGGATCTGCATTTCCGGTCCGCGACGGCCGCGCGCACCGCCCCGGTGATCCGACGGTTGTGGGGCGGGTACGCGCGGCGGTCCCTGGCAGAGCTCGAAGCGCTCGTCTCGACGTGAGAGGAGTGTGTCTCCCAATCCCTCGCAGTGGAATCGGGAGACACACCCTAGAGGATAGTGAGCATTTCGTGGTAAGTCGGCAACGGCCAGAGATCATCGGCGACAATACTTTCCAACTTGTCGGCGACGGCGCGCACGGCCGACATCGCCGGGATGAGGTTGGTCAGTGCGTACTGCGCCTCGTCCTCGACGGTGTCGCCGTGGAACTGATCGATGAAATCCTCCAGCCCCAGCAACACCGCGTAGAGGTCTTTGATGTTCTTGGTCAGGGTCAGCAAGGCCGGGTGTTCGGTCTCGATACCGGCTGCCCGCAGATGTGCTGCGGTGCCGGCCAATTCGCCCTGGAAGCGATTGGCGGCAGGCAAGATCATCGTCTTGGCGATCTCCACGGTCTCCTTCGCCTCTACCAGCAGGGCGAGTGAGTACTGCTCGAGCACGACGTCTTTGCGGGCCTGCAGTTCCCTGTTGCTCAGGATTCCGTACTGGCTCAGCACGTTCTTGATGTCCGGCTCGTCGTACTGGGAGATCGCCTCGACGGTGGTGCGCAGGTTCAACAGGCCACGGGATGCGGCTTCGTCCTGCCATTCCTGCGCGTAGCCGTTGCCGTTGAACACGACCGTTCCGTGTTCGACGATGATCTCCTCGAGCACCTTCTGCACGGCGGCATTGAACTCGGTGCCGTCGGCGACCTCTTTCTCCAGGAAGGTGGCGATGTGATCGAGCGACTCGGCGAGCATCGCGTTGATCGCGATCATCGGGTCTGCGATGGACTGATTCGATCCGGGTGCGCGAAACTCGAAACGGTTGCCGGTGAATGCAAACGGACTCGTCCGGTTGCGGTCGCCCGCATCGGCCCGTAGCGGGGGAAGCGTGTCCACCCCGAGTTCGAGGACTCCGGATTCCTTGCTCGACGTGGCACCGCCACCTTTGGCGATCTGATCGAACACGTCCATGAGCTGGTCACCGAGGAAGATCGAGATGATCGCCGGCGGCGCCTCGTTCGCACCGAGACGATGGTCGTTCGACGCCGACGCGATCGAGGCGCGCAGCAGGCCGCCGAATTTGTGCACACCGCGGATGATCGCCGCGCAGAACACCAGGAACTGTTCGTTCTCGTGTGGGGTGTCCCCGGGGTTGAGGAGATTGCCCTGGTTCGCGTTTCCCAGCGAGAAGTTCACGTGCTTGCCCGAACCATTGACGCCGGCGAACGGCTTCTCGTGCAGCAGACAGACCATGCCGTACCGTTCGGCGACCTTCTTCATGGTCGTCATCATCAGTTGCTGATGGTCGTGGGCGAGATTGGCTCGTTCGAAGATCGGTGCGATCTCGAACTGGCCCGGCGCGACCTCGTTGTGTCGTGTCTTGGCCGGGATGGCCTGCTTGAACAGCTCACGATCGAGCTCCATCATGTAGGCCAGCACGCGATCGGGGATGGCGCCGAAGTAGTGGTCGTCGAACTCCTGGCCCTTGGACGGTTTGGCGCCGAACAGGGTTCGTCCGGCGGTCATCAGGTCCGGGCGGGCGAAGTAGAAGTGGCGATCGACGAGGAAGTACTCCTGCTCGGCCCCGGCGAACGAGACGACGGTGTCGACATCGCTGTGGCCGAACAGTTTCAGGACGCGCATTGCCTGTTTGCTCATCGCCTGCTGGCTGCGTAGCAGAGGTGTCTTCTTGTCCAGGGCCTCGCCGGTCCAGGAGATGAAGATGGTCGGGATGCACAGCGTGTTGCCGTTCGGATTCTCCGAGATGTACGCGGGGCTGGTCACGTCCCAGCCGGTGTAACCGCGGGCTTCGAAGGTGCCGCGCAGACCGCCGTTCGGAAAGCTCGACGCGTCCGGTTCGCCCTGAAGAAGGGTCTTACCCGCGAATTCGGCCAACGACGCGCCGGTGCCATCGGGTTCCAGAAATGAATCGTGTTTCTCGGCGGTGAAGCCGGTGAGCGGGTAGAAGACGTGCGCGTAATGGGAGGCGCCCTTCTCGATTGCCCAGTCCTTCATCGCCGACGCCACGTAGTCGGCGAGGGTGGGATCGAGCGGCGCGCCCTTGTCGATGGTTGCCGAGACCGCTGTGAAGACGTTCTTGGGCAATCGTGATTTCATCACCGACAGGGTGAAGACGTTACGGCCGAACGTTTCTGCCAACGGTTCCGAGAAGCCATCGGTGTCCACCGAGTAGGTGGTCACCGCCTCGATCGCCTGTCGTCGGGACATGCTGCCACTCATCGTCACTCCTCGGATCGACACCTCGTCCGCGGCGTCAGGGGTGCATCGGGGACGTTTCGTGGTGTTGCGAGCGATATGACGCTATGAGCTCGATGTACCCGGGTGGTTTCCCCGGTGTTGCGGCCGCGAAAACGTGGTCGAGGTGGACGATTCGCTGCCCGGATCAGGCGGTGAACCGATCCTGCCGTGTGATGGTGACAGCGGCGATCACGATGCCCACGACGATCCCGATCAAGGTGTCGGCGACTCGGTCGAGTGCCGCATCCGGAGTCAGTCCGGCACTCAATGCGGTCAGCAGCAACGCCATCGGGGTGACCGCCGTCGAGGCGATCGCGTAGTTGGCAGGCGCCATGATCTCGGCGACGATCTGGCAGGCAACGATCGCGATCACCGCTTGCCAGTATCCGAGTCCGATGCCGAGCAGGATGGCGGCGATCACCCCGCCGGCGATGTTGCCGATCAAGCGTTGCAGCCCGCGCTGAACGGTGACGTGATACCGCACGCCCTGCATGGCCGCCATCGCGCCCATGGCGGCCCACATCGGATGTGACAGCCCGATCGCCGTGGCGATCGCGGCACTCGCGGCGATCCCCGCCACGATGCGAAAGCTGTTGGCCAGGAGATCGTTTCCGGGACGACGGGTGAGAGTGGTCCGGATGGACTCGTAGCGCACCGTCGGCGCCGAGACGGCCGGGTCCGGCGAGGCCGCGGGACGCAGGCGAGACCGAACCCCTTCGGCGATCCAGGGTGCCAGCGATGCGGCGGCACCGACGAGGGCGCCGATCGCGGCCGCCACCATGGCGCGTGTGAGGTCTCCCGTCGTGTGCGCGAAGCTGACGGCTCCGTTGGCTGCGAATACGAAGACCACGGCCCCTGGGCCGGTGATGTGCAGCGCCCCGACGAGCAGGGCCGCCGCACCGCCGAGCAGTGCGATCACCGCGATCTCCACTGTCAGCGGCGCGTCCGCGAGACCGATCGACGCCCCCACACCCACCGAGGCGACCGTCGCCACGCCGAGCACCGCCAGGCGGCCGGTGCGCACCCGATAGGGGTCGGGGCGGCAGAACGCGGAGATCAAGGCGCCGAGGGCGGCAAAACCCGCGACGTCGCGCTGGCCGGTCAGGCCTCCGACGACGAGGACGAGGCCCACGGCGATGCCGACCCGAAACGGGACTGCGAAGCCCGTCCGACTCATGTCGACTGCCAGGGTGGACCGCCACACGGAAGGCTTCATCGCGTGTGCGAGTGCGCCGCGGCGGTGCCGGACCTGATCGACGGAGGTGGGAGTGGCCATGGATTTATACTTTACCACTGTTTCACTAGTGAAGTAATCACGCGGACTGTTCTAGGCTATGAGGGTGACCACGTCAGATACACCGGATCTCGTCGATCGCATCCAGCAGGAGTGGGCGCAGGCCTATCCGGAACTCGATGTCGCGCCGATCGGGGTGCTTGGCCGCATCCAGAACATCGCCGCGGTGAGCAGTGGTCGGCTCGACCGAAACCTCGAGGCGCACGGTATCGGCCGGTCCGAGTACGACGTGCTCGGTGCACTCGCTCGCGTGGACCGACCGCTTCGGGCCTCCGACGTGGTCTCGACGACACTTCTCAGCGGGGCCTCGATCACGAAGATCAGTGACAGCCTCTCGCGCCGGGGTCTGCTGGTGCGTCGCAAGTCCGAGCGAGACGGCCGTGTGGTGCTGCTCGAGATCACCGACGAGGGACGGCGGGTGGTCGATGCCGAACTGCCACGTCGGCTCGCCGACGACGAGCAGGCGTTGTCGCGATTGACCCCGGTCGAACGCGAGACACTCGCCGCGCTGTTGCGCAAGGTGTCCGAGGCGATCGGGGGTTGATACCTCTCGTCCCGGTGCGCGGAGCATAGTGGGGGACATGGAACTCGATCAGGTCATGCGGACCACGTTCGCCGCGCGCGAGTACACCGACGACCCGCTTCCCGACGATGTCCTCTGGCGCATTCTGGACAACGCCCGTTTCGCCCCGAGCGGGGGTAACCGGCAGGGGGCGCACATCGTCGTGGTGCGCGACCCGGAGACCAAGGGGCGTCTGGCCGAGCTGGGTGAGCCGACGGTGCGTCGCTACGTCGCGCAACGGGAGGCGGGGGAGCGGCCCTGGAACCCGGTGCATCCCACCGCGGTCCCGCGCGATGTCATCGACGCCACCGACGTCCCGGACAGTTTCGTGGCCCCGATCCGCAATGCCCCGGTCGTCCTGGTGGTCTCGGTGGATCTCGAGGTCGTGGCCGCGGTGGACCAGGACTTGGACCGGATCGGACTGGTGAGCGGTGCGTCGGTCTATCCGCTGGTGTGGAACATCCTGCTCGGCGCCCGTGAGGCCGGATTCGGCGGCAATCTGACCTCAATGGCCGTCGGTCAGGAGCCGCAGGTGCGTGCCCTGCTCGGGCTACCCGATACCCACGCGGTGGCCGCCGTGGTGCCGATCGGCAAGCCGGTCCGGCAACTCACGCGTCTGCGCCGCCAGCCCGTCGACGAGTTCGTGACCCGAGAACGGTTCGACGGACCGGGCTTCTCTGCCTGATCGGTCGCGGGTCGAGTCAGTCGGTCTGAACCGACAGCAACTTTCCCAGCGTGCCGGCCCATCCGGAACCGGCGGCGATCCAACACACTGCGACAACAACTGCATCCGGTCTCACGCCCCGCATTGCAACTCCCCCTGGCATGTCGACAGCTCGCCGCCACCGTACACGACCTAAGTCATATGACTCAACAAGGTGTGCACGGGGCGATGGCGGGCGCGCCGATCGGTGTCAGATCATGGCCTTGTCGCGCTTCATGCGGCGGCGTAGATCGCGCATGAGCATCCGGCTGCCGCCGAATCGGATCGATTTGGGCAAGAACTTGTTGACCACCGATACGAAGGTGAACAGGTGTTGGAAGCGGCGGCGGTCGTCTTCGGTCCATTCCAGGCCGAGCTGATCACGGTAGAGCGGTGGCAGGGTGCCGATCGTGAGGAAGCGCAGCAGGTTGACGAACGGTAGTCGGATGAGTGGGTTGATCATCTTGAGGTCGACGAGGTCGTTGAGGAAGTCGCAGGTGGCGTCGTCGATGACGACTCGTTGGCAGGCGATGTTCCAGTAGTGGTCGAACTCGGTGCGGGTGGCGGGCCACATGTCCTCGGGGACCTGCAGGGTGGTGCCCAGTGTCTTGGCGGACTGGTAGAAGGTCTCGGCTTCCTCGGGGTTCATGACGCCGTGGAGGAGTTGGTGGGTGTCCTCGATGCCGATGAACAGGCATGCGGCGACCCACATCTGGAGTTCACGGTTGAAGGCGTTGTACTTGACCGGACTGTGTTCGTCGGACTTGACGTGTCGGTGCGCGGAGTTGACGGCCTCGCGGAAGGCGGTCTTTTCCTCGTCGGTGCCGAGGATGGCGACCGCCAGGTACTGGCCGGTGGTGCGGGCGCGTTTCCACGGGTGTTTGGTCAGTGCGCCGGATTCGACCTTGCTCTCCATGACGCCGTAGGCGACCTCGGGCCAGCCCAGTTGCATGACGACGTTGGCCGCGCCTCCGGCGAACGACCAGAAATCGATGGCTTCCTGGATGACCGCGGGTTTACGCAGGCTCGTGACGCGCTTCTTGCGAGTGGTGATCTCGATGCGCGTCTTGGCCGTCGTCAATTCCGGCCGGGTCTCTTCCAGGGGCGGAAGGTAACTCGCGGGCATGGTCAGCAGCACCTCTCGAGAGTCAGCACCGCCGAGCCTGTCGAACACCCGATCGGGCCGGACGTGTGCGGTGGATCGTGCAGTGGCGGAGGCGAATCGGACGCCGCACGTCCCGCTCCCCGACATCTGAATGCGCATGCAACCAGATATGCATGATTATGCGAGGGTCGACGTGTCGTGTCAATCACCTGCGCGGATGTATCCGACCGCCGCATCTGCGATGATCGAGTGTGATGCCAGCGACGAGCAACCGCCTCTACAACGGGGTCGACACCGAGGAGCGCGTGGCGCAGCGACGGGAACGGCTGCTCCAGACGGGCTTGGACATCCTGGGCAATCCGCAGGGGGATGCGGACCTGACGCTGCGGACGATCTGCCAGCACGCTCAGTTGGCGCAGCGCTACTTCTACGAGAGCTTTGTCGACAAGGACGCCTTCGCGGCGGCGGTGTACGACTGGGCGCTGGCTCATGTGATCACCGAGACCCAGGATGCGTTGGCGTCGGCCACGTTGCGTGACGGCACCCGGATCGGCGTGGCCCGGATGGTCGCCACCATCGGGGACGACCGGCGGATCGGTGAACTCCTGTTCGGTCGTCACCAGGTCAACGCCGTGATCGTCGCCAAGCGTTTCGAATCGACCGCGACCTTTGTCTCGTTGTTCAGCAGTCGGCTCCGGCGCGACTTCGAGCCGGATGCGGGTGGTCGTGCGCCCCTCATCTCCCACTTCGTCGTCGGTGGCGTGGCGCAGGCGATCGCGGCCTGGCTCAACGGTGACGTGGTGATCACCCAGGAGGAACTGATCGACCGGCTCGTCGAGATGCTCGCCGTGCAGGGGGTCGGTCGCCGGGCGCGCTGATCGTTCGTTGACAACGCGGTCGTCGCGTCGGTAGCTTCGCCGATGTGAATGCAAGCGTATTCACATCGTGTTGCGAACGGGACAGGCGATGGCGGACCACGGTGTGGCAGAGGTGATCGAGATCGTCCGCTGGCGACGTGCGTTGGGAGGCATCGCCATTCAGGTCGACGCTCGGCACGAGCAGGCGATCGGGGGCGTCGGGTCGGTGACCGGAAGGTGGTACCTCGGAGACGACCGGCACGCCTTGTGTCTGTCGGCTGAGTCCGGTCGCGGTGTCCGTCTGCAATCGAACCGTGCGATCGCCACGCCGTCCTTCCATGACGAGATGGCTCGCCAGTTGCGGCGTACCCACGACGGCGCGGGGGCTATCACGACGGTCGTCGACGTCGAGGGTGCGCCGGTGTGCGTCATCGCGACGGTGGTCAGTCCAGAGAGGGTGCCCTGACGACGTCGTCGACGTTCACATCGGCCCGACGGGCGGCCCGCGAGTGCCCGAACATCCACCATCCGAGGCATCCCGCCGCGGCACTGACGCCACCGGCCACCCTCGCATCGTGCGGGCGAAAGTTGTTGTGCTCCCCACTGTTCCAATTGTGAATACTCACGTAGTCACCAATTGAGGTATCCGGGCTGCCGCCATGGAAGTCAACGGCCGGTCGACGCGGATCGTCGCAGTCATCGCATGGGTGTCGGCTCGCGATGCGGCACCCGGACCGCACCGGCGGCCGGTGCCGTAGACTGCCACTCGCGCCTCAGTAGCTCAGGGGATAGAGCATTCCTCTCCTAAAGGAAGGGTCGCAGGTTCGAATCCTGCCTGGGGCACCATTGTTTTCGCCCGCCGATATTGCCGCGCCACATAAGTGCAGGTCATGGCGCTGTTTGTGGTCGTCGGAGCGCCTCGATCCCGGGTGGCACCACGGCGTCGACCCTGTTTCGCGACAAAGTCTTTCGGCGCGTTGTTCACCGAATGTTGCGTAAATCGTGCTCTGGTGAGGCAAATTGGGGTTTGGCGGGCTCCTCCCGCTTCCGGAGACGACGAGTCGAGGTGGCATGACTACTTCACGGACACGACGACACGGCTGGGTTGGGGGTTGGTACATCGGTTTCATCGTCGCGACCGGTGCGGTGCTGGTGTTCAAGGCGCCCGCCGCCGCTGCGGTCGGGGTGCTCGGGTTGACCGACACATCCGCGGCCGGTATACCCGACGCGATGGCATGGGACACCGATCTGGCAGCTGCCCCGAGTGATGATGACGGATCGAACGCCTGGTGGTGGCTGGTCATCCCATTCGGACTGGTCTTCGCGGGCTTGGTGCTGACCTGGCTGTTCCGCAAGCTGCGACGCGGCCGCGTCACCGGCGGCACGGATGCGGCCGAGACGGCGGGCCAGGGTGTCGCGGCGGCAGACCGATCGGACATCGACGTCGAGAATCCCGAGGCCGCAACTCCCGACGCCGCCGCTGCGGCCGGGGCCGCTGCCGCCGCCGCAGCGATGCAGGATCGGGCCGGGGATGTGCTGCCCGAGGCCGGCACGGCCGAGCCCGAGGACGAACTGGCCGGTCGCGATGCCGCCGCGGACGCCGGGGCCACCGCCGCGGCCGCGGCTCTCGCGGAACGCACAGACGAGTATCGGGAAACCGCGGCGGCAACCCGCGCGGCGGCGGCCGCGGCGGCAACCGCGGGCGGTTCCACGGCCGGGATCTCCGAGGATGCCGACGCAGGTGACATCGCAGACCCCGATGCGGCCACCGGCGAACCAGTTGCACCGGGCGAGCAGATCCACGGAATCGGCGACGGGGTCGGCCACTACGTCAAGGACGGTGTGGAGGTGCCGGTCCCGCTGGGAGCACACCTACCTCTGTCCGACCCGAATCAGCCTCCCGAGGGCTACCCGATCAAGGGCAGCGCCGAGGACGAGGAATACCACACCGCACAGATGTCCACCTTCGACGACGCCTCCGCGGAGATCTGGTTCGCCTCGGAGTCGGCGGCATCCTCGGCGGGGTACTCGGCGGCCGAAAACGGGGGATGATCTGCGGTCACGCTACGGTGTGAGCGTGACTGCTTCATCAGGAAACCTGACTGTCCTGGTCACCGGTGCCACGAGTGGTATCGGTGCGGAGGTCGCGCGACAGTTCGTCGACCGCGGCCACATCGTGTACGGCACCAGCCGCAACCCCGATGCGGTGGCCGACCCGGTTCCCGGCGTGCAGTACATACGCCTCGACAACGCCGACTATCACAGCGCCACCGACTGCGCACGAACTGTCGGCGACATCGACGTCCTGATCAACAACGCGGGCGAGAGTCAGGCCGGCGCGCTCGAGGACACCTCGATCGAGGCCATCGAGAGGCTGTTCACGATCAACGTCTTCGGGCCGATCGCCCTCACCAAGGCGCTCCTGCCCCGTATGCGTGAGCGGGGCTCCGGCACCATCGTGATGGTCGGGTCGATGCTGTCGAGCTTCCCCGTCGCCTTCCGGTCCAATTACGCCGCAACGAAATCCGCGCTCAAAGCGTACGCTCTGGCGACGCGACGCGAGGTTGCGCCCTACGGTGTACGGGTCATCGCGGTGGAGCCGGGGACCATCGCGACCGGTATCGGCGACCGGCGCAGCATCCACATCGGTGACACATCGCCGTACCGGGCGGAGTACGAGACCCTGGCCGCCGCCACCCGCAAGAACGAGGACGCCGGTATCGGTGCGGCGGAGATGGCCACGGTCATCGTCGAGGCCGCGCTGGCCGAACATCCGAAGCCGTTCTACGCCAGAGGGAATCAGGCGGGACTGGTGTTCTTCCTGCGCAGGCTCGCACCCCGTCAATTGATTCTCGACATGACGGCCCGTAAACACGGGCTCCCACGGATCAAGGCCTGACCCGGCCATGCGAATCACGCTGCGTGTCATAGGGATCGGCCCTGGTAACCCTCGTCAGATCACATTGCAGGCGATCGACGCGATGGCCGACGTGGATGCGTTCCTGGTGTTGGACAAAGGGAATGACAAGCAATCGCTGCTCGCTCTGCGGCACGAGATCCTCGGCCGATACGCGCCCGAGGGGCACCGGGTCATCGAGGTCGTCGATCCGCCGCGCGATCGTCACCCCGATGACTACGACGCCGAGGTTCGTCGGTGGCATGCGGCCCGGGCGGGCCTGTTCGCCGATGTGCTTCGCGCCGAGGTGCCCGACCGTGGAGTGGCCGCGTTTCTCGTCTGGGGCGATCCGGCCCTGTACGACAGCACGTTGCGGATCGTCGACGACATCGCCGAGCACACCGATCTGAGCGTCGAGGTCGACGTGATCCCCGGCGTGACCAGTGTCAGCGCCCTGACCGCGGCGCACGCCATCACCGCCAACCGCATCGGCGAACCCGTTCACATCACCACCGGCCGTCGTCTCGCGGCCACCCCCGCCGGCGCGGACACGAACCAGATCGTCATGCTCGACGGCGATCTCGCCTTTCGACGTACCGCCGACCCCGATGACCACATCTGGTGGGGCGCCTACGTGGGTACCGACGACGAGATCCTCATCAGCGGAACCGTTTCGGAGGTGGCCGACGAGATCGCGCGGGTGCGGGAGGAGGCCCGTCGTCGGATCGGGTGGATCATGGACATCTATCTGGTGCGTAAGCGCAGTCGGTGACGGTCACCAGATCTCGTCGAGTGCCGACAGCAGCCGATCACGGATCTCGGTGCGGCAGATGACAAAGTCGGGCATGTAGGGGCGTGGCTGGTTGTAGACGATGGGAGAGCCGTCGAGGCGACTGCAGTGCAGACCGGCCGCCGATGCGACGCCGACGGGTGCGCAGTTGTCCCACTCGTACTGACCCCCGGAATGCACGTAGGCGTCCACGTCGCCGCGGACCACCGCCATCGCCTTGGCACCGGCCGAGCCGATCCCGATCATGTTCAATGAGAGACGTCGCGACACCCACGCGCTTTCGTAGGAACCCCCGTATCGGGACGCGGCCATGCGGCCGGTGAGCGGTCCCACCGGAGGTTTGACGGTGTCGGTGCGGAACAACTCGCCGACGGCGGGCAACGCCACCGCCGCCGATGTCACCGCGCCGCCCTCGGTGAGGGCCACGTGCACGGCCCAGTCCGCGGTTCCGGAGGCGAACTCCCGCGTGCCGTCGAGCGGATCGATGATCCAGACCCGGTCTGCGGTCTCCCTGTCGCCGATGTCGGCGGCCTCCTCGGACAACACCGCGTCGTTCCGACGATGCGAGACGAGCACGTTGGAGATCCACGCCTGCGCCATCGCGTCCCCGACGTCACCGAGATGACGGCCGGAGAGCAGGTCACCGTGGCGGACACCGACCAGTATCTCGCCCGCCCCCGCGGCGACGCGGGACGCCAGTTCGACGTCGGAAAGACGGGAGATCATCTCCTTACTAGAGCACACTGGAGCCATGCCAGAGCTTCCAGAGGTCGCGGCGATCGCGGAGTTCCTCGACGATCGGGCGTCCGGATTCCCCGTCCGGCGTGTCGACGTGGCGTCGCTCGCCGTGCTCAAGACCGCCGACCCGCCGTATGTGTCGCTCACCGACCGCGTGGTGGAATCCGTCGGACGGATCGGCAAATACCTGATCATCCGCACCACCCCGGGTACTTCCGGAGGCGACGGCGAACCGATGATCATCCTGGTCATCCATCTCTCGCGCGCCGGTTGGGTGCGCTGGAGCGACCAGTTGTCGCAGACCCCGCCGCGGCCGGGTGGAAAGGGCCCGATCGCCCTGCGGGTGCATTGTGGTCTGCCCGGGGAGGGGTTCGACGTCACCGAGGCGGGCACCCAGAAGCGGCTTGCCGTGTGGATCGTGCGTGACGTCGAGGACGTCGATCGGATCGCGTCCCTCGGACCCGACGTGATGTCGCTGTCGCGGGACGACTTCGGGAAGATGCTCGGCGAGACGTCGGCGCGGATCAAGAACGTGCTGACCGATCAACGCGTCATGGCAGGGATCGGCAACGCGTACTCCGACGAGATCCTGCACACCGCCCAGTTGTCGCCGTTCGCGACCGCGAAGTCGCTCAGCCCCGAGCAGATCGACACCCTGTATGCCGCGATGCATTCGGTGCTGACCGATGCGACCGCCCGGCTCGAGGGGCGGGAGGTGGCGCGACTCAAGTCCGAGAAGCGGACGGGGTTGCGCGTCCACGCCCGCACCGGATTGCCGTGTCCGGTGTGTGGCGACACCATTCGGGAGGTGTCGTTCGCCGATCGGTCGTTCCAGTACTGCCCGACCTGTCAGACGGGCGGCAAGGTCCTCGCGGACCGACGGATGTCGCGGTTGTTGAAGTAGGCGGCGCGGGGGATCGACGGCGCGGGAATCCCCGGCGCCCGACGACGAATGGGGTCGTGAGCACTTACCCCGGCCACGAAGCGGCTGTAGGGTCATCTCAGGGGCGGGACCGAGCGAGGTTGCGGTGCGAGTTCTGGTCGTGGACGACGACACACGCGCGGCGGAGACCATCCGGCGCGTCCTCATCAGCGATGGGTGGACGGTGGTCGTGGCCGCCGACGGTGCCGAAGGGCTGTGGCGGATCACCGAAGACGAGTTCGACGTCGTCGTACTCGACATCATGCTGCCCAAGATGAACGGTTTCCGTGTCCTCAAAGAGATGCGCGAGCGCAAGATCTGGACGCCGGTGGTGATGCTCAGCGCCAAGGACGGCGAGTACGACCAGGCAGAGGCCCTCGACTACGGAGCCGACGACTATCTCATCAAGCCGTTCTCGGTGGTGGTCCTCAAGGCCCATCTGAGGGCGGTGCTACGGCGCGGAGGTCGCGAACGTCCTGCGATCCTCACTGCGGGCAGCCTCACCCTCGATCCGGCGATGCGTGCCGTGGCACGCGGCGAGACCCCGATCTCCCTCACGCCGCGGGAGTACTCGCTGCTGGAATTCCTGATGCGCAACAAGGGAACCGTGGTCTCCAAATGCCTCATCCTGAGGTCCCTGTGGGATGAGAACTACGACGGCGACCAGAACATCGTCGAGGTCTACATCCGCTATCTGCGCAAACGCATCGACGACCCGTTCGGACTGCATTCCATCGAGACCGTCCGTGGCGCAGGCTACCGACTCTGCGAGGTCTGAGGGTCGGGTGTCACCGGCGCAGGCGCGGTGGCCGCAGACGGTGCCTGCGTCACGTCGGCGCCGGAGGTGTCCGGGTGGCGGGGCAGCGTGATCGTCACCGCGGCGCCTCCGGAGTCGCTATCGGCGATGCTCGCCGATCCGCCATGGGCACGCATGATCTCCCGCACGATGGCCAAGCCGAGTCCGGCGCCGAACTGACTGCGACGGTCGGCGTCGAGGCGGGCGAACCGGTCGAACACGATTTCGCGGTCCTCCGGCGCGATACCGGGACCATCGTCGGCGATCGTGACATGGGCGTCATCGGAATCGTGCGTCATCGTGACCGTCACCGTCGAATGCGCATGCCGCACCGCGTTGTCGATGACGTTGCGTAGAGCGCGTGCGATCTTGTCGCCGTCTCCGACCACACGAATCGGCGTGATGTGCGCGCGGATTCGCGCAGCGCCCATGGACCGGACACGGGCCACCTCGGCGGCCACCACATCGTCGAGGTCGACGTCGTCTCGTTGTAGCGGCAACCCGTGTTCGTCGGCGCGGGCGAGCAGCAACAGATCGTCGACCATCCGCTGCATCCGATGCGCCTCGGGCAGCAGGATGGTCCGCACCGTGGGCAGGTCGACGTCCGAGTCGGTGTCGTCGGCGAGATCGAGGATGCCGACGATGGTGGTCAGTGGACTGCGCAACTCGTGCGAGGCGTCGCCGACGAAGCGCAGCTGGGAATCCCGGCTGGTCTGCAGGCGTGCCAGCATGTCGTTCATGGTCGTCGCGAGCGTGTGGATCTCGTCGTGGGCGTGGGGGACGGGGACCCGTCGTTCGAGAGCCGTCGCAGTGATCTCGTTGACCTGCCTCGTGATTCGCGACACGGGGCGCAGTGTGCGGCCGACCAACAGATACACGGCGCCGGCCGCCAGGACGATGAGGATCGGCAACTCGATCAACAGGATCATCCCGGTTCGCCATTCGCTGTGCCGCAGCCCGGTGGCGCGATCGAGCACGATGACGGTGAAGTACTGCTCCTGGTGCTCGACGCCCATCGTCGTGGCGCAGAACTCGCCGTCCATGCCGTCGATCCGTACGTCGTCGAAGTACCGGTAGGTGGCCGGGGCCTGGTCGACCGCGAGTGCCGGTGCAGCCGGAGCGCCAGGGGACGCGGCGACGACCGTGCCGTTCCTGTCGACCACTTGGATGACGTCGACACCGGCGCCCGGCATCAGATCGGCGGGGGAGATCCCGTCCACACCGTCGCGCCGGATGATCGCGGCGAGTTCGTAGGCCTGACGCCCGGTCGATCGATACATCGCCTCGTTGTTCTCACGATGCAGCATCACCAGCATCACGGCGGCACCGACGGCCAACGCGATGGTCACCACGATGGTCGCGATCACGGTGGCCTGGAGGCGTACACCACCACGCCGCCGCGTGAGGTGCGGCAACCCGTTTCGCGCTCTCACCACGGTGCGGTCACCTTCTCCGACGACCAGCGTCGTCCTGGGTCGATGGTATTCCGACGTTGAGTGGACAGCCAGGTAGCGGTTTCAGCAAACCTTCAGCAGCACGCTCGCATGGTGGGCACATGGCCGGAGTCGAGACCACCGCGCGACACCTGATGCAGGTGTTGTACGACCACCGCGTGCGTATCGCGTTCGGGGTGCACGGCGCCAACATCGAGGACATGTATGCCGCAGCTCAGGAGGTCGGCATCACCGCGGTGGTGGCCAAACACGAGTTCGCCGCCGGAGCCATGGCCGACGCGCACACCCGGATGACCACACGCCCCGGGGTGGTGATGACGACGTCGGGTGGTGGCGCGATGAACGTGATCCCCGCGCTCGCCGAGGCATACGACAGCCGCGTACCGGTGCTCGCGCTGATCGGCAGCGCGCCAACGACTCTCGCCGATCATGGTGCCTTTCAGGACATGCTCGATCCGCCGGACACGATCGATCTGGTCGGAGTGCTCGCAGGCGTCACCGGATCGTGTTCGGTGCTCGCCCAACCGGAATCGGCTGCGGGGGCAATCGCCACCGCGTGCGCCACGCTTCATCGGGGGCTGCCCGCGGCGTTGGTGATCCCCAAGGACATCCAGTCGGCGCCGGTGGCCGCCATGCCCGAACCGTTGCACCATGTCTCGGCCCGCGGGCGTGACATCACCGTGGAGACACGGCTCGATGCACTGGCCGACCGCCTCGTGGCCGCTGCGGTCGCCCCCGGGCGCGTGTGTCTGTGGGTGGGAGAGGAGGCGTCACGTCTGCGGCTGGGACCGGAGATCGACGAACTGGCCGACCTGCTCGGTGCGAGCACGGTGGCGTCCCCGGGCGGTCGGGACGTACTGCACCCGGGACCGGGCTGCGCAGGCATCACCGGGGTCATGGGGCATCCGAGCGCACACGACGCGATGACCTCGGCACGACTGTGCGTGGCGTTGGGTTGCCGGATGTCGGTGACCGACCGCGCCGGCCTCGACGACGCACTCCGGGCGCTCGATCTGACTCACATCGGTTGTCACCGTGCCCGTTTCGACGAGTGCGACGAGATCATCGACGACGATCTGGTGGAGTCGGTTCGCCTGCTGGTGAAGCTGGTGGCCGCTCGCGTCGAGGGCCCGACCGATCGGCCCTCGACCACGCTGCGTCACCTGGTGTCGCCGCCGACCACCGCGGGCCGACCGCCCATGCGGACGGTGATCGACACCATCGGCGCCCACCTTCCCCCCGACTGCGCTGTTTTCGCGGATGCCGGCAATGTCGGGGCCGCCGCGGTGCATCACCTGCCGTTCTCCCCGCATCAGCGTTTCCTGGTCGCCCTGGGGATGGGAGGCATGGGCCATGGAATCGCGGCAGGCGTCGGAAACGCCCTGCGCGGCACGGTGGAGAACGACCGTCGCCGCACGGTGGTGATCGCCGGCGACGGCGCGTTCTACATGCACGGAATGGAGATCCACACCGCCCTCGAGCACGACGCGGCGCTGTCGCTCGTCATCCTCAACAACGACGCGCACGGCATGTGCGTGACACGCGACCACCTCTACTTTCCGAACACATACAGCGTCAACAGGTTCCGTGCCACCGACCTGGCTGCCGGACTCGATGCCATGTTCGCCACGCTCGACGTCCGACACGCCCGCACCGCCGACGAAGTCGACGAGTACTGCTCCGAGATGTTCTCCGCCACAGGGGTGAACTGCCTCGTGGTCGACGTGGACCCCGACGAGATCCCGCCGTTCGCCCCGTTTCTCCGGAAAGGATCGACATGACCGTGACCACCCCGCTCGCCGACCTCGGCGACGCCGCGATGACGTTGCCCGGGATCACGCGGATCGAGTCCCACCCTCGCAACGTGGCGACGCCGATCCTCGTGGACCGACTCCGGTCGGTGTATCCGCATCAGCAGGTCTTCGGCGACTTCTGCACCGTCCAGGGATTCGTCGATGCGCCACCGCGCGCGCTCTACGACTGGCTCTCCGACACGCGCTCACTGGAGGAATGGACATACAGCCTGCGCGGATTCACCCCGACCGACGAGCCCGGTCTGTGGCTCGCACACGACCGCCTCGGTGACCACACCGAGATCTACACGCGCACCATCGCCAATCCGCACGCGATGACCGTCGACTACCACTGTGCGTGGGATCAGGGTCGACATCTGTGGATGATCTACCTGATGCGTGTCGTCGACGCCCAGATCGTGCTCGACAAACCGGGATCGGTGGTGCTGTGGACCAACTGTCACCATCCGTTCTACGACGAGAACCCCTATCCGGAGACCGCACCTGCGCAACGTCCGGTCTGGGTTGGCGACTTCTGGGACATGTTCTCGGCCGGACACCAACTCGAACTAGAGAACCTCACCGCCATCGCCGAATACCGTCACCGCAACGGTCTTCCGCTCTGTCCCGATTGGATGCGCTCATGAGCTTGACCACCGCACCGACCAGCCTGCTCGACCTGGCCACCTATCTGCCCCAGAAACGCGTTCCGGCAGACTATTTCGCACAGTTCGCCGCGGACGACGAACTGATCGACAGTGTGATGTTCCGGTCGCCGACGTTCCGCCATCACGCCGCGGACGGTGAGACGTCGGCCGACATGATGGTCACCGCGGCCCGACGGCTGACCGGTCGCAACGGTGATGGATTCCTCGACGACATCGACGTGGTGCTCACCCACAGTCAGCTGCCGGAGGTCCCGGTCCGCGGTTGCGGAGGCGAACTCGCCCATCGCCTGGGTCTGCGACCACAGACCGTTCTCGACGTCCACAACGGCGGGTGTGCCGCCTTCATCCACATGATGGATCTGGCCGGGAATCTGTTGCGCGCAACCGGTGGTCGCAAGGCGCTGTTGGGGCTCGCGCAGAACAGCGCCGCGCAGGTGTTCACCCAGGAACAGGTCCGTGGCAAGGCGCAGGCGGCGATTCCCGGTGACGGTGCCGCCGTCGCGATAGTCGCACTCGACGACGATCGGGGCAGCCAGGTACTCGGTCTCTCCTGTCATTCCTACGGCCAGTACGCGGGTGACATGACGGGGGTCAGCGATCCGCCGCGCAAGTACTGGGAGGCCGGTCCGGGCCAGATCCACATCGGGTTCACCGAGGCCAAGATCACCAAGGTGCTCGCGCGCGGCAACCGCATGGTGCCCGAGGTGGCCATCGAGGTCGCCGACAGCATCGGCATCGCACCCGCCGACCTCGATTGGTTCGTGACCAATCAGCCGAATCGCATCTTCCTGCGCAATTGGCGTGAGGCGCTGGAGCTTCCACCCGAACGCCATCCGGACACCTTCGACGAATGCGGGAATCTCTTCGCCGTCGGTATCCCCGTCACGCTCGACACCGCCGTCGACGACGGACGAGTCCGTCCGGGGGATGTGGTGATGATGGCGGCGTTCGCGCACGCGGGCGACTTCGCCGCGGCGGCCGCGATCCGGTGGGGAGGCCGTCCATGAGTCCGCCGCTGCTGCTCGGAGCCGACCCCGGGCCCGTCGAGCCGTTGACACGTCTCGACCTCAACGAGTCCGCGTACGGCCCGCTTCCTGCGGTGGCCGCGGTACTGAGGGCCGGTGTGGACGACACGAATCGGTATCCCGATTTCTTGCCCGATCGCACGCGGGCGCACATCGCACGTCACATGGGTGTGCCCGATGCGCAGGTGACGGTTGGGGCGGGGGCGACCGGCGTCGCACTGGCGGCCCTGCAGGCCTGCATCCGGCGGGCGACTGTGCGCGGTACGCTCCACCCGGCGATGGTGACGGCGTTGCCGACCTTTGACGGTTACCCGATCCTCGCCGACATGCTCGGCATGCGTGTCGACGCAGTGAGATTGACCGCCGACGGCAGCGTCGACCTCGACGCCATGTTGGGCGCGGTGACCTCGGAAACCGTTGTCGTCGTGATCTGTTCGCCACACAATCCGACCGGGTCGATGGTGGACGAGGACGACCTGCACGAGTTCCTCTGGTCCCTGCCGCCGCATGTCATGGTCGTGTTCGACGAAGCCTACGTGGAGTACACCCATGACCGGCCCGACCTGCGGTGGCTGTTCCGTGTGTACGACGACATCCTGGTGCTGCGCACGTTCTCCAAGGCGTATGGACTGGCCGCGTTGCGGGTTGGGTACGGCGTCGGCCCGCCCGCCCTGGTCGCCGCCGTCCGTGCCTTCGAGGTCCCGTTCGGTGTCGGATCGGCGGCCATGGCCGCGGTCCCGGTGGCGCTGTCGGCGGATCACGAACTGTCCCTGCGGGTTCGATCGATGCGTGCAGAGCGCGAGCACATGGCCGACGAGCTCTGCTCGATCGGGTGCCCTGTGTTGCCGAGCGAGGGGAACTTCCTGTTCCTACCCGGCGCCGACGGCGTCGCGATCGGCGGGCTGCTGCGCGGATGCGGAGTCGCCGTCAAACAGTGCGGCCGATCGGGCACCCGCATCACCATCGGGGATCGTTTCAGCACCGACCACGTGATGGCGGCGATGCGGATGACTGCGCGCATCGCGGTCTGAGGATTCCGGTCACGCCCGCACCCGGTAGGTTCGACACCCGTGACCGCAACGACACGGCAGAAGATCCTGATCACCGGTGCCAGCTCGGGACTTGGCGAGGGCATGGCCCGCGCCTTCGCGGCGCGCGGACGAGCGCTCGCGTTGTGTGCCCGACGTGTCGACCGTCTCGACACACTGGCCGACGAGTTGCGTCCGTCGGCGGCGCACGTGGCGACCGCGGCCCTCGACGTGACCGACACCGACCGCGTCCCGGGCGTGATCTCGACGCTGGCCGGTGAACTCGGTGGGCTCGATCGGGTCATCGTCAACGCAGGCCTCGGCAAGGGCGCACCTCTGGGCACCGGGCACGCGGCCGCGAACATCGAGACCGTGCAGACCAACCTCGTGGGTGCGCTCGCGCAGGTCGAGGCCGCGCTGGAGATCTTTCGGGCCCAGGAGTCCGGCCATCTCGTCTTGATCAGCTCGATGAGTGCGATGCGCGGGATGCCCAAGGCGCAGACCGCCTATTCCGCGTCCAAGGCCGGGCTCTCGGCGATGGGGCAGGGATTGCAGGCAGAGTTGGCGGGCTCACCCATCAAGGTCTCGGTACTCCTGCCCGGCTATATCGAGACCGACATCAACCGCGGCGTGAAGACGTCGATGATGACACCGCTGTACAAAGGTGTTGCCGCGATGGTCGATGTGATCGAGAAGGAATCGTCGTGGGCCCCGGTCCCGCGTTGGCCATGGCTGCCGGTCGCGGCGGCATTGCGGTACCTGCCGTCGGAGATCACCCGGCGGATGGTGTGACGCTCGTGGGCGGTTGACCCGGCTGCGACCACACGACCGGCGCCGCCTCGAAGTCGAATTGGGGCAGACCGGCCGTATCCGCCCAGTAGATGACCTGCCGCAATCGGCTGCCCTCGTCGGCGACCGACACCAGGCAGGTCGAATACGATTCGCCCCGTGACATGCGCGCGGGCGGTGCTGTAGTCGGACATTTCGCCAATCCCGGTGTGGGAGAGAGGGTCAGCGCCGCGGTGTGGCCGTCGGGGCTGCCGGCGAGGCCGATCACCCCCGGTGCAGGTGCGGGACGCGCCGCCAACGAGGTGACGGTCACGTAGACGAAGTATGGGTCACCGCCCCTGGTGGTGTCGTCGGGGACACCTTCGGCCGGGGTGATACCGGTGACGGTGTACATCGCCGTGGGCCCCTGTGCGGCGAATGCGGTGGCCGGCAGCACTGCGCTCTGCCCGAATGCCAGCGTGGCGCCCGGCGCACTGCGGACAGCAGGCCCCGCAGGTGCCGTCACCGATGCGCTCGTCGGTACCGAGGTCGGTGTCTCCCGGGCGGCCGAGGTCGACGTGGCACATCCTGCAGTCAACGCGATGACCGCGGCGAGGAGGCAGACGGACGGACGTACACGCCGCGTCACGGGTATCACCGTCTTTGATCCCACGCTGCGTAAGGTAGCCGATGTGTCGGCAAAGCAAGGGCAAGTTGTGGCCCATGGCGCGTTTCAATTGTTCTCCGATCACCGCAAGGGCGAGGTCGGGGAGGTCCTGACCGATGTCTTCGGCCGCGACGACATCAGTGCCGTCGGTGCGGACTGGCGAGGCATCGTCTACTTCACCCTCGGCGACTACGCGGAGGTCGCCTCGGACACCGTGATGGGATTCGATCCGTCAAGCGGCAGTTCGGGGCCGTTGACGCCGCTCGGAGACGTGCTCGCCGCAGTGCGCTCCGGTGAGATCGCCGAGGCGGTCGACGTCGACAGTTTCGACGCCTGGCGGGAGGCCACCGGGCAGCGATCGATCGACATGGGCGCGTGCGTACCGCCCGCCGTCGTCGAGTTCCTCGGTGGCGATCCGGCCGAACGGTCCGCGCAACCCCAGGACCTGGTCTCCTTCATCGCGACGGCCGCGGCCCTGATGGGTCGCCTGGAAGCTCTCGGGGTCGAGCCCGGTGACGAGATCCCCGACGAGGTGTTCGACGACGAGCGCTGGGTGTGACCGGTGTCGTGAGACAGACCACCAGCTCCTGCGCCTGCGCCGACAATTGAACGTGCGAGAACCCGGCCTGCGGGCCGGCCGTTTTCGGGCGTCACGATATGGCCGCCGTTCGGGTGCCCGCCGTGTCGCTGGTTGGCGGGCACCCGAAAGGGGTTTCCCATTTGTCGCTGTGGAGTTTTCAAGGGTCGTGCGCGTCCCGGGGTCACCCGGGTCGTTGGTCTAGGTGTTGGTGAGAGTTGTGGTGGGTCAGCCTGTTTCGGCTCTGTGGATGTGCTCGGTATCGAATCCGTGCCCGGGATGCTCACCCGCCGCTGATCGAGTAGCGCGCGAGGCGCAAGGCGAGCGAGCGTATCGAGATCAACCTCCTGACTGTACCTGCACTGCGGGCGGTGGCCGCTGTGCCGCAGGGACCGGGGCAGGCGGGCGCTCACTGGGGTGGTCAGGCTGCGAGTGTCATGGTGCGTCGGTTGTAGGCCGGTAGCGGTGTGCGTGTGGGGTCGACGTCGGCGGGTGGGATCAGCCAGGGGTGTCGGTCGGCGCCCATGGTGATTTCCCAGTCTGATGCGTGGATTTGGGCGTGGCAGGCGGTGCACAGCAGGCAGCCGTTGTCGATGACCGTGGCACCACCATGCGACCAGTAAACGATGTGATGGCACTGCGTATACCCTGCAGCGGCTCCGCATTTCACACAGCAGTGGTCACGCACGATCAACGCTTTACGCTGCTGGACGGTGAACAACCTCGTCCCGTTGCTCACGCCGAGGGGTGCACCGTGCTCATCGACGTCGAACACGGTGACGCTGGCATCACACGCCACCAAATGGGCGGTGGTTTGGGAGACCGGACCCAACCATTCCAGGGTTGCCCGATCCGGATGATCGGCCGGCACGGTCACACTCACCTGTGCTTTCGGGGCGACCACCATGTCGGCGTCACCGCTGCGAGTGGCTTTGGCCGCGGCGTCGAGGATCATGTCCAACGCGTCGGCGCGACGCTGCCCCTTGGAGCGGGCGTCGTCGGATCCGTCGGGTTCGGGCCTCTTCTTCGACAGCGATTCGACCGCGGACACGAGCTTTTCGCCGGTGACGATGTCGAGGTTGGCGAACACCTCCAACCGGCCATCGCCGGCCACGGTCGTGGAGACCTCGTTGATCGTCCGGTCTTCGGCCGCCGGCACACCGTCCTGGTCGTCGGCGATCTGATTGCCGCGCGAGCGCGCCACCGCCAGTACCTCGCGTGGGGTGGCGCCGGAGAAGGCCTGGGCGATCAACGCCAACTCGTGTTCGATCACCGACCCCGCCGATAGTGGTTCGGGTGCCCGTTGGTCGATGTGGGCCATCCCCCGCACCAGGGCGTCGACGTGCTCGCCGGAGAACACCCCGTCCGCAGAATAGGCAGCGACGCGTTCCAACCGGTCCAGGGCGGCTCCGATGCGTAGCCAGCGGTCGGCGACGGCAGGAGCAGCGCCCATCTCGATCAACAGGCTGCGGGTGCGGCCGCCGGTGTGTTGCGCCACCCCGAGACGGTCAAGGTTCGCGGCGTGCACGGCCAGTTGGTGGTCGACGAGGTTACGCAGACTCATCAAGGTCTTCGTGGTGTCGAAGACGTGGCGACCGGTCGCATCGGCGTCGATCGTCACCTCACGCAGCAGGGGTATCAGGGTGTCCAACGGCATGACTCGATTGTAGTCGAACATACGTGCCCATGGAAGAATTCATCCACAGTTATCGGACTGTGCTGCAATATCTTTCACCACCACAGTCGTCACCTAATTGCCATTGTAAAGGCACCCTCCGACAAGTTCGGGATGGTGAGTCCTGTTGGTGCACAGGGGTAGGCCCCGTACTTGCTGATCGAGTAGCGTCCGAGCGTAGCGAGGCAGTGTTTAATCGCTGATCGAGTAGCGTCCGAGCGCTAGCGAGGCCGCGTATCGAGATCTGGTGCGAGAGCGTTGGTCTCGATACGGTGCCTCGGCTAACGCCTCGGCTCCTACTCGACCGGCAAGTGGGGCACCTCGGCCCGCCTACTCGACCAGCGGTGGGGTGAGCCGTGTGTCCGCTGATCGAGTAGCGTCCGAGCGCTAGCGAGGCCGCGTATCGAGATCCCCTGCCGGAACGCAGGTCTCGATACGGTGCCTCGGCTGGCGCCTCGGCTCCTACTTGACCGGCAAGTGGGGCGCCTCGGCTCGCCTACTCGGACCGGCGGTGGGGTGGGCCGTGTGTCCGTTGATCGAGTAGCGTCCGAGCGGAGCGAGGACGCGTATCGAGATCTGGTGCGAGAGCGTTGGTCTCGATACGGTGCCTCGGCTGGCGCCTCGGCTCCTACTCGACCAGCAACTGGGGCGCCTCGGCGCCTACTCGACCAGCAAGTGGGGCGGCTCGGCCCGCCTACTCGACCAGCGGTGGGGTGGGCCGTGTGTCTGTTGATCGAGTAGCGTCCTCAATACGGTTGTCGCCAGGGCCGCCGATTGTCGGCTAGGCTGTGCGCCCGCGGTGCGCGCGGTACCAGCGGACCAGTTCGTCGGTGGACGAATCATCCTGCGGTGCCGGGGATTGCGCGTCGACAATGATGCCGAGCAGTTCCTTGGCCTGGGTCTTGCCGAGTTCGACGCCCCACTGGTCGAACGGGTTGATACCCCAGATGCTGCCCTCGACGAACACCTGGTGTTCGTAGAGCGCGATCAACTGTCCGACGACCGACGGCGTCAATCGCGGGGCGAGTATCGACGTGGACGGACGATTACCCGGCATCACCTTGTGCGCCACCACATCTGGCGCCACACCCTCGGCCGCGATCTCGTCGGCTGTCTTGCCGAAGGCCAACACCTTGGTCTGTGCGAAGTAATTGCTCATGAGCAGGTCGTGCATGGAGCCCGACTCATCAGCGCCGTCGACGGTCCGCTGGGTCGGCGACAACACCGGGAGGTCGTCGGTGGGTTCGGCGAAACCGATGAAATCGGCCGGGATCATCCGGGTGCCCTGATGCAGGAGTTGGTAGAAGGCGTGCTGCCCGTTGGTGCCCGGCTCGCCCCAGAAGACCTCGCCGGTGTCGGTCGTGACGTGATGTCCGTGGGCGGTCACCGACTTGCCGTTGGACTCCATGGTCAGCTGCTGCAGATACGCGGCAAAGCGGGCCATGTCGTTCGAGTACGGCAACACCACACGCGACTGCGCATCCCAGAAGTTGCTGTACCAGAGGCCGATCAGACCCAGGATGACCGGTGCGTTCTGCTCCAGGGGCGCGGTGCGGAAGTGTTCGTCGACGATGTGGAACCCGGAGAGGAACTCCGCGAAGCGTTCCCGGCCGATGGCGGCCATCACCGACAACCCGATCGCGGAGTCCACCGAATACCGGCCGCCGACCCAGTCCCAGAAGCCGAACATGTTGTCGGTGTCGATGCCGAACTTCGCGACCTCGTCGGCGTTCGTGCTCACCGCCACGAAATGTTTGGCGACCGCATCCTGCGGTGCGTCTGCGCCGGGCGTGCCAAGCCGCTGCAGCAGCCACGCGCGCGCGGCCGAGGCGTTGGTCAACGTCTCCAACGTGGTGAAGGTCTTGGACGCGATGACGAACAGCGTGGTCTCGGCGTCGAGATCGGCCAACGTCGCGACCAGGTCGGCGGGGTCGACGTTGGAGACGAAGTGGCAGCGGATGTTGCTGTCGACGTAGTGGCGCAACGCCTGATAGACCATCACCGGTCCGAGATCGGAACCGCCGATGCCGATGTTGACGACATCGGTGATGGCCTTGCCGGTGTGACCTTTCCACTCGCCGCTGCGCAACCGGTCGGTGAACGCACCCATGCGATCGAGGACCTCGTGGACGTCGGCGACCACGTTCTGGCCGTCGACCTGCAGGGTGGCGTCGGCGGGGAGACGCAGCGCGGTGTGCAGGACGGCTCGGTCTTCGGAGGTGTTGATGTGTGCGCCGGAGAACATGGCGTCGCGGCGGTCCTCCAGGCCGACCTCGCGCGCGAGACTTGCCAGCAATTCCAGGGTTTCGCGCAGTACGCGATGTTTGGAGTAGTCGATGTGCAGGTCGCCGACGTCGACGGTCAGTTCGCGGCCGCGATCGGGATCGACCGCGAAGACCTCACGCAGATGCATTGCGTACACATGCGGCTGATGTGCTGCGAGCTCCTGCCAGGACTTGGTCGCGGTGATGTCGTCGTGATCGCTGGTGTCGAAGTCGCTGCCGGAGACGTCACTCATGGATCTCACCCTATGTGATCGGTGGATCGAGGACTGTGTGTGAGATCTCAGGGGGCTGTCGGTGTGACAATGCCGCGCGCGTACCAGGCTCGCGCAGGCAACGTGAACGGACCGTCGGGTAGCTTCGGCAGGCAGATCTCGCGCAGCTGCTCACGACGATCGGCGGGCAGCGAGGCCAGATAGGACCCGGCCGGGCCGACGGCGAAGGTGAACGGCTCCCAGAAGTCGTCGAAGCCCGCATAGTCGGCGTGCGCCGACAGTTCGCCGTCGACGATGTCGGTCAATCCCGCCGACTCCATCCGGGCCGCGATGTCGCCGCGACTCACACCCACGCTCATGCGTTCGCCGACGACGGTGGGGTCGAGTTCTCTGACCGCCTCCCAGAAGGTGGCCAGCATGGTCATCCCGCCTTCGGTGAGATCCCACATGCACGCCGCGACGACCCCTCCGGGTCGCGTCACCCGGGACATCTCGCGCAGCCCCCGGTCGGCGTCGTCCATGAACCCGATGACCAGACACGACAGTGCGGCGTCGAATCCACCGTCCGGCCATGGCAATCGTTCGGCCACACCCACGCGTACATCGGCATCGGGGTAGCGGCGGGCGCAGGCGGAGACGAACTGCGGTGCGGGGTCGATCGCGGCCACGTTCACCTCGCCGACCCGTTCGGCCAGGACACCCGTCAGTCCACCGGGACCGCAACCGACGTCGAGTACTCGCATTCCCTCGGCCACCCCGGCGGCGTCGGCGAGCACAGGAGCGAGTGTGCGCGTGTAGCGCCCCATGAAGCTGTCGTAGCTCTCGGCGGGCGAGGTGAAGCTCATGAGTCAACTCAACTCGCCGACCCGACCACGGTCAACAGTGTCGTGGCGGTCGTCGCCGGGTTCGGCCGGGTTCATCGGCCCGGCCGAACAGCAGATCAGCGGCCCAGCGGTCCGCGCCCGAGGCGGAGCAGCAGCATGGCCAGCGTATGGCCTTCTTGACCGAGCTCGGCGAAACGGTCGAGCACCTTGACCTCGCGGCTGTGCACCAACCGAGGACCGCCGGAGGCCATGCGCGCCGCCCCGATCTTCTTGGACACGGCCGATCGTCGCTTGATCGATGCCAGGATCATCGCGTCGAGACGGTCGATCTCGAGGCGGAGTTGATCGATGTCGTCGGGCAGGGCCGCGACGTCGGCGGACAGGTCGTAGGCGTCCACGTCGAACGGGACCGCACCGGCGGCGGAGCCGCCCGCCTGCTCGTCGGGGGTCTTGGCATCAGTCACCCGACCGATTTTGCCACGGGGGTTCCTCGCCGTAGAGACTGGAGCCCATGCTCAGCAGGGGGACGGTGTGGTCGGTGGCCATCGTGTTGATCATCGCGCAGCTGGCGGTGCGGGGTTGGCTGGCCGCGACGGGAAACTTCTACTGGGACGACCTGGTGCTGATCGGCCGGGCTTCGTCGGATCCGATCCTCAGCTGGGACTATCTCGGCCATAGTCACGACGGACATTTCATGCCCGCCGCATTCCTCGTCGCCGGCGTGTCCACAGTGATCGCCCCGGTGAACTGGGCGCTTCCGGCGATCACACTGATCGTCCTGCAGGCACTCGCATCCCTGTCGGTGTGGCGGATGATCCGGGTCATCGCTCCGGGCGCCCGCGTCGGCGCCCTCGCGGCGCTGACGTTCTATCTGTTCACCCCGATGACCGTGCCTGCGTTCGCCTGGTGGGCGGCGGCGCTGAACTCCCTGCCGATGCAGGCCGCGATGGCCTGGATCGTCGCCGACGCGATCATCCTCGTGCGGGCGCGTGGTCGGCATCCGCGCGCCCACCTGCTGGTGATCCGATCCACCGTCGTGTTCGTCGTGGCGCTGGCGTTCTTCGAGAAGTCGCTGTTCATCCTGCCGGTGGCGTTCGTCGCAGCGGTGCTCGCGTCCCGGTTCACCGGTCCCGAACAGGCCGAATCGCCAACCGTCGCGGGAGGAGATCCCGACCGACCGCAGGCGGCACCGGCTTTCACCGACTCCGCCCTCACCCGGGCGTTCACCGGTGCTCGCATGCTGTGGGCCGCGATGGGTGCCGTCTTCGTCCTGTGGACCATCCTGTTCTTCTCGGTGTCTGACGCCACCGCCGGTGAACACTCGGTGGGGCAGACCGCACAACTGGTGTGGCGGTCGATCAACAAGGCGCTGGTGCCCTCGCTGGTGGGCGGACCGTGGGAGTGGGAGCGCTGGGTGCCGAGCCCGCCGATGGGCTTCGCACCGATCTGGGCGGTGGTGCTCGGGTGGCTGGTGCTGGGCGGGTTGGCCTACCTCGCGTACACGCGGCGTCGGGGAGCCGTCGCCGTTCTCGTCTGCGCGGCGGTCTACGCCGTCGTCGCGCAGATCCCGGTGATGTGGAATCGCTCGAGCGCCAACACGGCGCTCGAGCTGGCGCAGACCATGCGTTATCTGCCGGATACCGCGGTGGTGATCACGATCGCAATCGCGCTCATCGTGGCCGCGCCCGCCACCGTGGCGAAGGTCCCGGCCGCAGGCCATCGTGAAGCGTCCGAACGCGGACAACTGATGTCGGTGTCCGCGGCGTTGGTCGGGGCATTGGTGGTGGCTTCGGCGCTGATCTCGTTGGCGTCGTTCTCCACCTCGTGGCGCGACGACCCGACCGGTGACTACCTGGCCAACGCGAAACGGTCGCTGGCCGCCAACCGGGATCATGCGATGTTCGACCAGTCCTTGCCGCTCGAGGTGTTGCTGCCGGTCGCCTACCCGAACAACCAGATCAGCCGCGTCTTCGGTCGCGTCGAGGACCGCCCGGATTTCTCGAACACGACCGACCGTCTCAACGTGCTCGACAGTGCGGGCGGGTTGGTGCCCGGAGCGGTCACCAAGGCGCGCACCATCCGGGAGGGCCGAGGCGCCTGCAATCGTCCCGAACTCGATGGCCCCGGGCGTCTGCGACTCGATGGTCCGTTGATCCGGTGGCGCTGGACCGTCGCGGTCGGCTACTGCGCGAATCGTGAAGGGGTGGTGGAGATGTCCCTGGAAGACGGACGTCCCGTACGGGTGCCGGTGACACCGGGGCTGCACGTCGCCTACGTGCAACTCGAAGGTCGTGGACGTCAGATCTCGATCGCGCCGGTCACCCCCGGGCTGGCCCTGCACACCGGTGAAGGACGGGTGGGCGAGGTCGTGGAGGCACGCCTCGCGGGGTGATCACCGCCGCGACGTCAGTTGTCGGCGAGCGGGACGGAGAACATCTGCACCCGTGCCGGGTCCGCCCCGGACTCCGTGGCGAGTGCACCGAGTGCGGCAGCCGTTTCGGGTTCGGCGCTGACGTAGGTGATGCGGCGGTCGCCCGCCGCGGCCATCTGCTCGGTCAGCTGTGACCTGAGTTGCTCGGTGCCCGGCCAGTTCGGATCGAATCGTCCCGCCGTCACATGGTCGGCATAGCCGGGGCCGAACGAGACGAACAGGTTGCCCTCGGGGCCGACGCCGTCGAACAGGTAGTCACCCTGTCGGACCGCGTAGCTGCTGGGCAACCCGGCCTCCTGGTCGTTGTAACGGGCCGCGTCACCGGTCTTGGCGCCGGTGCGCACCATGGCGATGGGCAGTGCGACGGCCTTCTCCTGGCTGTCGATGTAAGACCTCAGCCCGTCCTCGGTGAGATCGACGAAAGGCAGGTACCGAATCGAGGTCTCCGGTTTGACCTGCTGCGTCCCGGGCGGGAGGTTCGTTGCAGCACAGGGGATCTCGGTGCGTCCACCGAACGGCACCGAGACCACGCGTCCACACGTCCCGCCGACCGCACCGGGTGCGGCGGCGTCGACGGCGAACTTCACCGTCAGTCCGTAGTTGATGTGTCCGGCCACGCCACGCATGTCGGCGGCGTGCCCGGGATCCACCGCTCCGCTCGCGACCACGGTGAACGGACACGCGGCCGTGGTGCAGACCCCGGTCGCGCTCGTGGTGATGTCGTCGGCGGCCAGCGGCACTCCGGGGGCGGGCACGCTGATCAGGGAGGGGACGAGGGACCGCTCGTCGTCGAACATGCCGCCCAGATCGGCGGCGGCCAGCGGCGTCACATCGGTGTCGAGAGAGACCCTGGTGCCCGCTCGGGTGAACTCTCCCTTGATGTGGGTCACCTTGTGCGTCGACGGGTCGAAGGTGGTCTCCATGGCGCCGACACGCACACCGTCGTCGCCGACCGCGGTGATCGGTGGGTCGCCGGTCGGCCAGAAGCGGGCATCCGGCAGACCGCGGTTCGGCGCCGGCAGGACCGGTCCGGGCTCAGGTGCCTCGACCTGCTCGGTGTTTCCGATGCGACCGGCCAGCATGGTGGGTGACAACAGCAACCCGAGGTCGGGTAGACCCGAGAAGCGCAGATCCGACCACTTGTTCGCGGTGGGTGCCAGGTCCAGCTGCCGCAGAACCGGGGCGCCGCCGAACAGGGCCGACCAGATCTCGGCGGGGCCGTTGATGTAGCGATAGTTGCCGATCTGGCGGTACTGCGCATCGTGCGAGGCGAAGGTGACCGCACCCTGGGCATTCTTGGTCGACGCGACAACGAGGTCGTGGAATCGCACCGTACGTGGTGCTCCGTCCGGGATGGCCGTCGTGGTGAGCGTCCCGGAGTAGCGGGCGCCCGGACTGCTGCCGAGTTCGAAGGCGATGTCGTCGAGTCGCTGCTGGGCGCGGAAGGCACCCGTGGGTACGGCCGTGCCATTCGTGGTCATCGGAACGAGCGTGAACACCAGGGCGATGACGAGCACCACCAGCCCGGCCGCCGAGACCAGCGCCGGACCGAGGACGGACTTCTCTCTCATCGTGATCTCTGACCCCCGATGTTTGCGCGCATCGAATGTGCAGTCAGAATCGCAGCGTACCGCGTGTGGGCGGCGAATCCGGGCGTTCGCCCTCGTCCGGCCTTGTCGGCGGCCGGGGGTAACCTGAACCCTGATGACAAGTTCCACCCGTGTGACTTCTGAGTCCTCCCCGCACAGCGGCGGCGCGCCCACCCCCGACGGTGCCGAGACCGACGACCGCGTCGCTCACCTCCTCGACGGTCTCAACCCGCAACAGCGTGCGGCGGTGCTGCACGCCGGTTCGCCGTTGCTGATCGTGGCAGGAGCCGGCTCGGGGAAGACCGCAGTGCTCACCCGCCGGATCGCGTATCTGCTGGCGGCGCGTGACACCACCCCGGGACAGATCCTGGCCATCACCTTCACCAACAAGGCCGCCGCCGAGATGCGTGAGCGGGTGATCGACCTCGTCGGACCGCGGGCCGCCTATATGTGGGTGTCCACGTTCCACTCGACGTGTGTACGCATCCTGCGCGCCCAATCCGGCCTGCTCGAGTCGATGAACTCGAACTTCTCCATCTACGATGCCGATGATTCAAAGCGGTTGCTGGGCATGATCATCCGCGACATGGAGCTCGATCCGAAGAAGTTCAGCCCGCGCGGGGTCGCGGTGCAGATCTCGAACCTGAAGAACGAGCTGATCGGACCCGACGAAGCCCTGGCCGCGGCCGACGGTGGCGAACCGTCGGTGCTCACGATTGCGCAGGTCTACGCCGAGTACCAGCGGCGGCTCCGTGCCGCCAACGCCTTCGACTTCGACGACCTCATCGGTGAGACCGTCGCGCTCCTGCAGAGCCACCCCGATGTGGCCGAGTACTACCGCCGACGGTTCCGGCACGTCATGGTCGACGAGTACCAGGACACCAACCACGCGCAGTACGTGTTCGTCCGTGAACTCGTCGGCGAGCCCGACGACAACGCCGCGGTACCGCAGTCCGAATTGTGTGTCGTCGGCGACGCCGACCAGTCGATCTACGCGTTCCGTGGTGCGACGATCCGCAACATCGAGGAGTTCGAACGGGATTTCTCCAACGCCGAGACCATTCTGCTCGAGCAGAACTATCGGTCCACGCAGACCATCCTGTCGGCGGCCAACTCGGTCATCGCCCGCAACGAGAACCGTCGGGACAAACGACTGTGGACCGATTCCGGCGACGGCGAACTCATCGTCGGATACGTGGCCGACTCCGACCGCGACGAATCGCTGTTCATCGCCAAGGAGATCGAGGACCTCACCGACTACTCGATCGGCGGATCGTCGTCCTACGCGTACGCCGACATCGCGGTGTTCTACCGCACCAACACGGGGTCCCGTGCATTGGAAGAGGTCTTCGTCCGGCACGGCATCCCCTACAAGGTCGTCGGCGGAACCAAGTTCTATGAACGCAAGGAGGTGCGCGACGTCGTCGCGTATCTGCGTGTGGTCGCCAACCCGGACGACGCGGTGAGTCTGCGCCGGATCCTCAACACGCCGCGCCGGGGGATCGGTGACCGCGCCGAGGCGTGCGTGGCCGTGCACTCGGAGAACCGGGGGATCAGCTTCTACGAGGCGCTCGTCGAAGGTGCCGAGGGCAAGGTGCCGCTGCTGAACACTCGTGCGGTCAAACAGATCGGTGGTTTCGTCGAGCTGATCGACGGGTTGCGCAACGACTTCCTGGCCACCTTCGGCGCGGTCGGTGGGACCGGAGAAGACATCGAAGTCGTCGACGCGTCCGAGGAGGGTGCCGACATCGGTGAACTCGTCGATGCGATCGTCGAGCGCAGCGGTTACCGCGCCGAGCTCGAGGACTCCCGCGATCCGCAAGATGGCGCGCGCCTCGACAACATCAACGAACTCGTCGCCGTGGCAAAGGAATTCAGCGCCGACGCGGCCAGAATCGCTGCCGGTGAGGTCGACGACGCCGACGACCTCGAGGAGATCGACGAGCTGCCTGCGAACGACGGGGAACCCGAACCCGGTTCGCTCTCGGCATTCCTCGAGAAGGTGTCGTTGGTGGCCGACGCCGATCAGGTGCCCGACGAGGGAGACGGCGTCGTCACGATGATGACGCTGCACACCGCGAAGGGTCTCGAGTTCCCGGTGGTGTTCGTGACCGGTTGGGAGGACGGACACTTCCCGCACATGCGCGCCCTCGGCGACGCGAACGAGCTCAGCGAGGAACGCCGATTGGCGTACGTGGGTATCACCCGTGCCAAAGAGCGTCTGTACCTCACCCGATCGCTGACCAGGGCATCCTGGGGGCAGCCGGTGTCGAACCCGGAATCCCGCTTCCTGCAAGAGATCCCGCAACATCTGCTGGATTGGCGACGCACCGAGCCACCCCGCTCGATCAGTCGGCACCTAGGGTCGCGTGGCGGCGTCTTCGGTCGTGGCGACTCGGGGTTCTCCGGCGATACTCGGGGCCGATCGTCGTACTCGACCGACCCGACCCGTGGCCGGAACAAGCAGGTGCACTACGACGTCGGTGATCGGATCAATCACCCGAAGTACGGCATGGGCAAGGCCGTGAACAAGGAGGGGAGTGGCGCCACCGAGCGCATCACCTTCGACTTCGGTGGCAACGTCGGGCGTGTGACGCTGCTGACCGCAGGCGGACTGCCGGGAGACAAGCTGTGACCTCGTGACCTCGTGATCGAGTGGGTCCGAATCGGTTGAGAGGGCGCCGGATTCGGTTGGCCGCGCGCTGAGGTCGGCTGAAGTGGGCGCAGATGCGATGGTCGTGCAGTGACGCGATGATCTGACGCACACCCGACCACAGGTGCTCGAACGGCCGACCGGGGCGCGATCGGTCCACAGTGAGGTGCGATGGGTTGGCTGTGATCCCTGCCGATCGGAGTGATGCTCAGCCGACCTGAGATGCCGATCGGCCGGTGGCGTCAGCTACCGGTGTAGTTGGTGAGGCGCACGCCGTGCTCGGCGAGCCACGGAGCCGGATCGATCTTGGTGGTCCCGTTCTTCCAGACCTCGAAGTGGCAATGCGGTCCGGTGGAGAAGCCTTCGCTTCCGACCAGTGCGATGACATCACCGGCGGTGACGTGCTGGCCCTTCTGGACGAGGACGCCGGAGGAGGCCATGTGTCCGTACATGGTGACGGTGCCGTCGTCGGCGCGCACCTGAACCCAGTTGCCGTATCCCGACGCCGGGCCGGCCTCGAGGACCACACCGTCGGTGGCGGCGTGGATCGGGGTGCCCAGCGGGGCTGCCAAGTCGATGCCGCCGTGGAAACTGCCCCAGCGGTTCGCATAGGTCGACGTGAACTGGTACTGGCCGAGCGGGATGGGCGAGGTGAACAGCGGCCTGCGCAGCAGGTTCTCGCGCTGTTCCTCTGCCGCGGCCATCTGCTTGCCGACGGCGAGCTGCTCGGTGAAGGTGCTCATGTCCTTGGTCGGGTTCCCGGCTGCGACACCCGGTCCGAGTTCGGGGGTCTGACCGGCGGGCCCGACGTTGGCGGCATTGGTGGGCGCAGGCGCCGGATCGGAGGAACCGACCTGGGCTGCAGCGGCGACAGCGGCACCCGCGGCCACCGCGATCAGCGCGGCACGTCCACCACGCAACGAGGCAGGCGGCGCCGCGATGCGGTGCTTACCTCCGCGGCGGGGTGACGTCTTGGTCGCGGGACGGGTCCGGAAGGGCTTGCTCTCGACGGCACCGGCGGAATCGTCGTCGTCATCGGTGCTGGGCAGGGAGAGAATGTCGGCGCGGGCGCCGTCGACGTCGAACGGTTCGTCGTGCTCGAAGGCGTCGAACTCGCTCTCCGGGATCAGGATGTCCTGCGTGAGCTCCGAGCGCGTCGGGCGGTAGTAGCGGTCCCAGGTGGTCGAGTCCCAGGTCTGTGACCCGTAGTCGTCGATCGGGATGATCGTGGTCACTTCCGACGCGGAGTGCTCGGTGTCGTAATCAGTGCGGGCGGAGCGCCCGGTGGCCGAGACCGATGCGGTCGTGAAGTCACGTCCCGTCAAGTCGTCCACCTCATCCCTTTGCTAACGAGGATTACAACATTGCTGTCCGTAATCCTTTTGTGACCAACTGCCAGCCGACGGTAACGAAATGATTGCGGCAAGTCCAACGGCCCGCCGGAAAAACCGGTCAAACTGTGAGTTGCATCACTGGTCGGTGGGCGATTCTGATCAGCGCAAATACTGAATTCACGGTGGAGAACCGGTCGGCTGCGCTATCTTTTCGACGGCGCAGACAATTGGACCATGTCTCGGTTCGGCATCGCAGTCCGGGGCGGCCCTCGCGTCGGGCCGGCGACCGAGCGAGTGATCTGTCGCACAAGCGAAGGGTGCGCCGACGACGGCCATACGCGGCAGGTTTAGATTCCTATATGGCCCGCGTTACACCCCTTTCGGTGTTCCAACCCTTTGCGGGCAAATCTACGAGATGGTGAGCTGAATGGATCTCTTCGAATACCAGGCGAAGGAACTGTTCGCCAAGCATGGGGTTCCCACCACACCCGGGCGGGTCACCGACAATGCCGCCGATGCACGTGCGATCGCCGAGGAAATCGGCAAGCCCGTGATGATCAAGGCGCAGGTCAAGACCGGCGGACGTGGTAAGGCAGGCGGCGTCAAGTTCGCCGCGACCCCTGATGACGCACAGTCGCACGCCGATAACATTCTGGGCCTCGATATCAAGGGCCACATCGTCAAGAAGCTCCTCGTCGCGGAAGCCAGCGACATCGCCGAGGAGTACTACATCTCCTTCCTGCTCGATCGGGCCAATCGCACCTACCTCGCGATGTGCTCTGTCGAGGGCGGCATGGAGATCGAGGAAGTGGCCGCCACCAAGCCGGAGCGCCTCGCCAAGGTCGCCGTCGACGCCGTCAAGGGTGTCGACATCGCGACCGCGCGCTCCATCGCCGAGCAGGGCCACCTGCCCGCCGAGGTGCTCGACGCGGCTGCCGTGACCATCGCCAAGCTGTGGGAGGTGTTCATCGCCGAGGACGCCACGCTGGTCGAGGTCAACCCGCTGGTGCGCACGCCCGACGATCAGATCCTCGCCCTCGACGGCAAGGTCACCCTCGACGAGAACGCCGACTTCCGGCATCCCGATCACGAGGAGTTCGCCGACCGCGACGCGACCGATCCGCTGGAGCTCAAGGCCAAGGAAAACGACCTCAACTACGTCAAGCTCGACGGCGAGGTCGGCATCATCGGCAACGGCGCGGGTCTGGTCATGTCGACCCTGGACGTCGTCGCCTACGCAGGTGAGAACCACTCCGGCGTGAAGCCCGCGAACTTCCTCGACATCGGTGGCGGTGCCTCGGCCGAGGTGATGGCCGCCGGTCTCGACGTCATCCTCGGTGACTCGCAGGTCAAGAGCGTCTTCGTGAACGTCTTCGGTGGTATCACCGCATGCGACGCGGTGGCCAACGGCATCGTCGGCGCGCTGAACAAGCTCGGCGACGAGGCCAACAAGCCGCTGGTGGTCCGGCTCGACGGCAACAAGGTCGACGAGGGACGCAAGATCCTGGCCGATGCGAATCACCCGCTGGTGACGCTCGCCGAGACGATGGACTCGGGCGCCGACAAGGCCGCCGAGCTGGCGAGCAAGTAAAGGGAGCGTCGGAACAATGTCGATTTTTCTGAACAACGACAACAAGATCATCGTCCAGGGCATCACCGGCGGTGAGGGCACCAAGCACACCGCACTGATGCTCAAGGCCGGGTCCAACATCGTCGGCGGCGTCAACGCACGCAAGGCCGGCACCACCGTGAGCCACACCGCGAAGGACGGCTCCGCCGTCGAGCTGCCGGTGTTCGGCGGCGTCGCCGAGGCCATGAAGGAGACCGGGGCCGACACTTCGATCGCCTTCGTGCCGCCGAAGTTCGCCAAGGACGCCATCATCGAGGCGATCGACGCGGAGATCCCGCTGCTGGTCGTCATCACCGAGGGCATCCCGGTGCAGGACACCGCGTACGCGTGGGCCTACAACGTGGAGAAGGGCAACAAGACCCGCATCATCGGCCCGAACTGCCCCGGCATCATCACGCCGGACGAGTCGCTGGTGGGCATCACCCCGGCCAACATCACCGGCAAGGGCCCGATCGGTCTGGTGTCCAAGTCGGGCACCCTGACCTACCAGATGATGTACGAGCTGCGTGATCTCGGCTTCTCCACCGCCATCGGCATCGGCGGTGACCCGGTGATCGGTACCACGCACATCGACGCCATCGAGGCATTCGAGAAGGACCCCGAGACCAAGGTCATCGTGATGATCGGTGAGATCGGCGGTGACGCCGAGGAGCGGGCGGCCGATTACATCAAGGCCAACGTCTCCAAGCCGGTCGTCGGCTACGTCGCAGGCTTCACTGCGCCGGAAGGCAAGACGATGGGTCACGCGGGTGCGATCGTGTCCGGTAGCTCCGGAACCGCGCAGGCGAAGAAGGAGGCCCTCGAGGCCGCAGGCGTGAAGGTCGGCAAGACGCCGAGCGAGACCGCCAAGCTGGCCCGAGAGCTCTACCAGAGCCTGTAGGTCACAGTCGGACGAAACCCGGGCGGACGGTCATCGGCCTCCGCCCGGGTTTCTCTGTATCCGGGGCCCCCATTCGTCGCGTCGACCGGTGCCGAGGGCCGGTGCTCGGGTCCCGCTCGGGTGACCCGGACCGTGCCATACTTCCCTGGTGAACGGCAGCGCACCGAGGCGAGGTCCCGGGACTCCCGGGGCCATCGAGCTTGGGCGGCGGGTGGTCTCGGGTGCCTTCGACACGGCCGCGTCGATCCCGATCGCCGGGGAGTTCCTGGTCGCGGGCCGCGATGTGACGCAACGGATCGTCGAGGCCTCCGCAACGGCGGTCGTGGACACCACGCGAACGGCGTTGTCGGCGACCATCCGTCAGGTCGTCGACATCCTCACCACCGACATCGACCTCACCACGCTGGTCGTCGACAACGTCGATCTCGACCGCATCATCGCGGCGGTCGACGTGGGCGCCATCCTCGATCGGCTCGATCTCGACGAGATCGTCCGGCGCGTGGATCTCGATGCCGCGGTGGCCCGTGTCGACCTCAACGCGATCATTGACCGTCTCGACATCGATCACGTGCTGTCGCGGGTCGACATCATGTCGGTGATCGGTCGTGTCGACCTCGACGACGTCGTGGCGCGTGTCGATCTGGACCGTGCGGTCACCCGGGTGGATGTGGACGCGGTTATTCGGCAGGTCGATCTCATCGGATTGGCGAACGAGGTCATCGACGGTGTGGACCTCACCGGCATCATCCGCGAGGCCAGCACATCGGTGACCGCCGACGTGATGACAGATGTCCGCAGCACCGGCGAGCGAGCCGACGATGCGGTCGCGCACATCGTCGGCCGGATACTGAGGCGTGCGCCGGAGTCGGAACGCGATGACTGACGTTCCCGAGCATGCCGATCACACCGCGATCCATGACACCGACAAGAGCGCAGGCATCGTCAGCCGCGGTATCGGCGCGTTCTGTGACCTGTTGGTGGTGCTCATCGTCCTCAGCGGTGCGTATCTGGGATATGCGATGGCGCGCTTGCTGTTCAGCGTGCGCGACTTCTCGTTTCCCGAACCCAACGCGGTGTTCACCGCGACTGGTTTCATCGTGGTCTCGGTGGCGTATCTGGCGTTGTGCTGGGCGGTGTCCGGACGCACATTGGGTTCGGTCGCGATGGGCTTGCGGGTGGTCAACCGCAAGGGACGACGACTGCGCCCGGTGGTGGCCCTGCTCCGTGCCCTGCTGTGCGTCTTCTTCGCGATCGGCCTCGCCTGGGTGATCATCGATCGCCGACGCCGATCGATCGCCGACATCGTGCTGCGCACCCGGGTCGTCTACTCCCGCTGAGCGCTCACGTCTCGGCGGTGGATTTCAAGGCGGCCAAGCCCTTTTCGAAGTCCTTGCCCAGGATCTTGTCGAACAGGCCGAACCGTGACGTGACGCGGGAGAACAACGAATGCGGACCGGTCATGGTCCAGGTGACCTCGGTCTGTGCACCGCGTGGCGCAAGGGTGAAGACGCTTGTGCTGGTCGACTTCATGGGCTTGTCGAAGGCCACCTCCACGGCGACCCGGGTCGGCTCAGTCGCCTCGATGATCTCCATCGATCCCTTGCCCGCCTTGCGGTTTCCCGACCACGCATACCGGGCTCCGACTCCGCGCTCGGCGCCCGAGTAGTCGCGGTCCAGATCGGCATCGAGGCCCTCCCACGGGGACCACTGCATCCATTCGTGGAAGTCGACGATGAGGGGAAAGATCCGCTCCGCGGGTGCAGAGATCGTCTCGGCGCGGGTCACGGTGTACTCGGTCAATGTGGTCTCCTCGGTGTGGTTGTGAGAAGTATGACCGCACCGACGGCCTCAAGTCATCGTCTTGTCGGCGGCGCGTCGGGACCACCCATGGCGGTCTGCCCACGGGTTACGGTGGGGACGTGACTGATCGTGGGCGCCGCACGGCACACCAGTGGGTCGACGAGTTGATCGATCGCGGCAGTTGGGAGTCATGGGACACCGCGGTCGAGCGGACCGGACTCGACCCCGGCTATGCGCAGGCGCTGACGACCGCGGAGCAGCGCGCGGGTGTCGATGAATCGGTGATCACCGGGGCCGGGACGGTCGACGGGGTCCGGGTGGCACTGGTGGTCAGCGAGTTCGCTTTTCTCGGAGGCTCGATCGGACACGACGCCGGTGCGCGGGTGGTCGGCGCGCTGCAGCGAGCGACGTCCGAACGTGTGGCGGTACTGGCGCTTCCGTCGTCGGGTGGGACGCGGATGCAGGAGGGGACCTCGGCGTTCCTGCAGATGACGGCGATCGCGGCGGCGGTCAACCGGCACAAGGCCGCCGGCCTGCCGTACCTGGTGTACCTCCGCCATCCGACCACCGGGGGTGTCTTCGCCTCCTGGGCGTCTCAGGGGCACATCACCTGGGCCGAACCCGCGGCGCTGGTGGGTTTTCTCGGCCCGCGTGTGGTCGAGGCGCTCACCGGCACCGCCATCCCCGCGGGTGTCCAGTCCGCCGAGAACCTTCTCCGTCATGGGCTCGTCGATGCGGTCCTGTCCGCCGAGGGGCTACGCGAGATCGTCGGAAAGACGTTGTCGCTCTTGGCTGACGGTACGCAGGCCGGCAGTCCACGGGAGTCCGTCGCAGGGTGCGTGTCGCCCTCTGCGGCGGCGTCGACGGCAGCGTCTACGGCATGGGAGACGGTGACTGCGACGCGCGCCGAGGATCGACCTGGGTTGCGGGACCTGCTGTCCGGGCTCGAGACGGTACCGATCAGGACCAACGGTCCGGTCTGGTTGGTGCTCGTGCGACTGGGGCGTCGCCGCGCGGTGCTCGTCGGGCACGATCGTGTCGCACAGCAGGAAGGAATGCTGATCGGTCCGAGCGATCTCCGTGTCGCCCGTCGCGGAGTCGCGTTGGCAGCGGGGCTGCGATTGCCGTTGGTCACCGCCATCGATACTCCGGGAGCAGAATTGTCGGCGGCGGCAGAAGAAGCCGGACTCGCCGGTGAGATCTCCTGCTGCACATCAGAACTCCTGGAGGTTCCGGTTCGCACCGTGTCGGTTCTCCTCGGCCATGGTGGTGGCGGTGCCGCGCTGGCACTGTTCCCCGCAGACCGGATCATCGCGGCGGCAGACGCCTGGTTGGCACCGCTTCCTCCGGAGGGTGCCAGTGTCATCGTCCACCGCGACACCGACCACGCACCCGAGATGGCGCGGCGCCAAGGAATTCTGGCGCGTGAGCTCGCCGAGCAGGGAGTCGTCGATGAAGTCGTGGACCTGGGCAGGGCCGGGGTCGACGGCCTGATCGGCCAGGTGGCGACGGCACTGGATGTCGAGGTCCGAGGCGACCGCGCCCGCGTGCCCCGGTTGTCGTGATGGGGGCCCGAATCCTGGCTGTCGGGGCCATCATCCGTGATTCCCGTGGCCGATTTCTGTTGGTGCAGCGCCGTAACGAGCCGCAGGCCGGGTGTTGGACGGTGCCCGGCGGCAAGGTCGAGCCGGGAGAATCCCTGCGGCAGGCCGTCGTCCGAGAGGTGGCCGAGGAGACCGGTCTGACAGTCGTGGTGGGTCGGCGGGCCTGGATCGTCGACATTCCGGACGGTCGCGGTGGTGTCTTCGAAGTGCACGACTTCGTGGCCGCGATGGGGGCGGGCGCGGCGGAGGCGGGATCGGTACAGGCGGGCGACGATGCCGCCGATGCCCGGTGGGTCGCCTCCGAGGACTTCGACGGCCTTCGGATGACCGACGGACTGGTCGACCATCTGCGGCGCGCGGGTCTGCTCGCGTGACAGCAGTTTTCGGACACGTCAGGTCGAGAGCTTGAATCGAGCCCTCGACACGGGGGAGGCTGAACGTATGGCCGACGAATTGCTCTCTTTGAACCCCGACGAACTCCTCACCACGACGCGCTCGGTTCGCAAACGGCTCGACCTGGAACGGTCGGTACCCCTCGAGGTCGTCCACGAATGTCTCGAGATCGCCCTGCAGGCCCCGTCGGGCAGCAACACCCAGAGTTGGCACTGGATCGTGCTCACCGACCCGGAGCTGCGGCAGAAGGTCGCCGACCACTATGCGAGGTCCTTCGCCGACTACGCGGCGGCACGGCCGCAGACCGACGACGCGACAATGGACCGGATACGCACGAGTTCGCAGTATCTCGCCGACGTGATGGGGCAGGTGCCGGTTCTCGTCCTCGGCGCCATCGACACCGGCGGCGACCTCCCGACGGGCAATCAGGCCAGCATCTGGGGCTCGCTGCTGCCGGCGGCCTGGAACTTCTCACTCGCCCTGCGAGCACGGGGTCTGGGGTCGGCGTGGACGACACTGCACCTCGTGTATGAACGCGAGGTCGCCGAACTCCTCGGCATTCCGTCGACCGTGCATCAGGGCGTCCTGCTGCCGGTGGCCTACACCAAGGGCACCGACTTCCGGCCGGCCAAGCGGCGGCCTCTCGACGACGTCCTGCACGTCAACGGGTGGTGATCGAACCCGACACCGCACTGGTGTCGGGTTGTCGGCGGTAGAGTGCGGACTCATCATGTCGACCCAGCCCACACCCGCCTCCGAACCGGTCGCCCTGACCCGGCGCGGCCAGGCGAAGGCTGCCCGCCGCGCCGAACTGATGGAAGCGGCCGCACGGCTGATGGCCGACCGGGGGTTCGCAGGCGTCACCTTGGAAGACATCGGCGGAGCCGTGGGGGTGAGTGGTCCCGCCGCATACCGGCACTTCTCCTCGAAGATCGATCTGCTCGATCAGATGCTCGTGGACATCAGCAGACGTCTACAGGAGGGCGGGTCCGAGGTCGTCGCACGCGGCACCGCCCCCGATGCCACGCTGCGCGACCTCATCGGGTTCCACATCGACGTGCTGGTCACCAAACCCGACCTCATCGCCGTACAGGACCGGGATCTGTCGTCGATGACGCCGGATGCCAACCATCTGGTGCGCTCGCTCCAACGGCGTTACGTGGAGCAGTGGGTGGATGTGCTTCTCGCCGCAAGTGCCGATGCCGGTACGTCGGCGCTGACGCGTGAGGAAGCAAGGGTGCGCGTCCACGCGACCTTCGGGCTGCTGAACTCATCGCATCGTCTGCCTCCCTATCCCGAGGACGACTTGCGCTCGCTGCTCACGTCGATGGCCTGGGCCGCGTTGCTGTCCTGAGCGCCTCGACCGGGTTGCGCCGGTCCTGGGGTGTGTTCCGAGGCTCTGGGTTTCGGGCGTCGCTGTGAGACCTGTGAACATCCCTGTGTAACACCACCACTCATCACTCCGAACCTGTCAGAGACTGTCGCTACAATCACACTCAGGCGCCGTCTGAGTTGGCGAAATGCGTTGCAGCTCAGTCGAATGCCTGTGGATGAAGTCTTCCTGACGAACGTATGTTCGACTACAATCGAGTCATGCTGTTGGACACTCTGATTCCGTTGCTGCGTGAGGTGACGATCGACGCTGATGCGTCTGGTCGCCAGGTCTTCGAGACCACGAAGGTATTGATGGACGTGCGTAACCTGGTCGATCATCAGTTGGCGGTGCATGTGGCGGCGATGGACAGGTTGGGTGTGGCGCAGCGCACCGGCGGCCGCACGCGAGGGCTGTTGATCGAGATGGGTGCTGCTCCGGCGGTCGCCGACCGCTGGCTTCGCATCGGCACCGCCCTGGACCGGTTAGAACGGGTGGCTGCCTATGCTGCGGACGGGGTGTTCTCCGGCGAGCACGTCGACGCGGTGGTGCGCGGGATGGCCCATATCGATCAACGGGCACCGGAACCGTTGTCTGCGGGGTCGGTGATCGAACACGAGTTGGCGTTGATCGCCCAAGCCTTCTCCGGCGCCACCCCACGCGAGGTACTGGCGGCGGCGCGCTCGCGAGGCAATCAGATCGCCGACGACCAGGACGGTGTGCCGGCCGCCGAAGACCGGACGATCAACGAGCTGTCGACCA